>NZ_JAHNZW010000003.1:0-422146 GCF_026931025.1 Sporosarcina sp. G11-34
GACCTTGCCAAGGTCGGGGTCGCGGGTTCGAATCCCGTCTTCCGCTCCATTTCATTGCCGGGGTGGCGGAACTGGCAGACGCACAGGACTTAAAATCCTGCGGTGGGTAACTACCGTACCGGTTCGATTCCGGTTCTCGGCACCAAATTTTTAAACCGTGTATATATGCGCCCGTAGCTCAATTGGATAGAGCGTCTGACTACGGATCAGAAGGTTGTGGATTCGACTTCTGCCGGGCGCGCCATTATTTTTTCCAGTAAGATTATATTAATTGTCGGGAAGTAGCTCAGCTTGGTAGAGCACTTGGTTTGGGACCAAGGGGCCGCGGGTTCAAATCCTGTCTTCCCGACCACTTTATGGGGCCTTAGCTCAGCTGGGAGAGCGCCTGCCTTGCACGCAGGAGGTCAGCGGTTCGATCCCGCTAGGCTCCACCAACATATTATTTTATAAAGATCCTGGCGGCGTAGCTCAGCTGGCTAGAGCGTACGGTTCATACCCGTAAGGTCGGGGGTTCGATCCCCTCTGCCGCCATCTTGAAGGACCTTTAGCTCAGTTGGTTAGAGCAGACGGCTCATAACCGTCCGGTCGCAGGTTCGAGTCCTGCAAGGTCCACCATTTGTATTTTTAACTGTCACGGAGGAATACCCAAGCCTGGCTGAAGGGATCGGTCTTGAAAACCGACAGGGGTGTTAAAACCCGCGGGGGTTCGAATCCCTCTTCCTCCTCCATTTTTAAAAAGTAGGTTTAATAATATTGTCGCGGGGTGGAGCAGTGGTAGCTCGTCGGGCTCATAACCCGAAGGTCACAGGTTCAAATCCTGTCCCCGCAACCAAATAGGTCCCGTGGTGTAGCGGTTAACATGCCTGCCTGTCACGCAGGAGATCGCGGGTTCGATTCCCGTCGGGACCGCCATTTTTAAGAAGTAAGTAAGTTTTAGGTTGTGAGAATAATATAAACCGAAAAATTAAGGCTCAGTAGCTCAGTCGGTAGAGCAAAGGACTGAAAATCCTTGTGTCGGCGGTTCGATTCCGTCCTGAGCCATTGTTTCATGCGAGTGTAGTTTAATGGCAAAACCTCAGCCTTCCAAGCTGATGATGAGGGTTCGATTCCCTTCACTCGCTCCAAACAAGGGCCTATAGCTCAGCTGGTTAGAGCGCACGCCTGATAAGCGTGAGGTCGGTGGTTCGAGTCCACTTAGGCCCACCATTCCGCAGTAGCTCAGTGGTAGAGCAATCGGCTGTTAACCGATCGGTCGTAGGTTCGAATCCTACCTGCGGAGCCATTTATGGGGAAGTACTCAAGCGGCTCAAGAGGTGCCCCTGCTAAGGGCATAGATCGCGTAAGCGGTGCGAGGGTTCGAATCCCTCCTTCTCCGCCATAATTTGGCCCCTTGGTCAAGCGGTTAAGACACCGCCCTTTCACGGCGGTATCACGGGTTCGAATCCCGTAGGGGTCATACAAAAGAAAAAGTGTATTGTTAGTCTTTGCAGACCAACAATACACTTTTTTGATTGCCTTCATTTACTTATTCGGATTCACTAAAAAAAGAAAATCGTTGAATGGGCACCTTTTTCGCGTGTATTGCCCCAGCCTTCTTTTTTAAGTTTGAAGGGTCCGGGGCTCACGCTATTCCGGCTAGGAGGTTCGCCTTATTCAGCGATTTTCGAGTGTGCTGATATTAATAAAGTGTTCCTATTTATTAGCGATATTGAAATTCATTGCTAATCCCTATCGACATAACTATCTCCTTCGTGGTAAGGAATATCACCAAGCGGGGATTGAATACTTTTGTCATCCAGTTCGGCTTCGTATTTCTCTGATTCATCGGATCTCAGAAAGCCGTGTGATTCGCCCGTTATATCTGTAGCGGCGAATTCTTCATACTTTTCAGTTGCGCCGTCCTCAATATTATTATCATATAATCCGGCATAGCTATCGTGATCACCGGTGAAGTCTGAAGGGGTTTCGGAAGTACCCGACTTTGCTGCCTCTTGGAAACTGTCTTCAGCATCACGGGCTACTCCGTGTCTTCTGTCCGCAAATGAATCTGGTTTGGCTGGTATAAGGATCTCTTCTTCAACAGGTCGATCACGTATTAAATTTTGCTCCGAATGTTCCATACTATGTTCCATACAAAAAGTGGTGTAAGGAATGGCTTCGAGCCGTTCAAATGGAATTTCCCTTTGACAGACTTCACACTTCCCATAAGACTTGCTTACGATTGCTTGTAAGGCGTTTTCAACCTTTTCGAGCTCACTCCCTGCATGTACGTGTAGTGCCATGTCTTTTTCCCGCTCAAAGAGTTCTGTGCCCATATCGCCTGGGTGATTGGCATACATAGAAAGTTCGCCCGATGCTTCTTGAGAATTTTCTTTGATAGTTGTTTCTTCTTCGGTTTTTGACAAATCCATTTTCATTTCGAGAAGATCTTTTTTTAGTTTGGATAGTTGTGTTGTGCTCAACAATGCAGGTCACTTCCTTCATAGTAATAACAACAGTATGCGCATTCAAAGCATACTTCATGAACATTAAATATTATTCAACAGTAAGACGCAAAAAATCCTCAAACATTGCTATCAATGTTTGAGGATTTTTGTTAAATTAAATGACCGAGTAATATACCGATACCGAGTAGCAATCCGAACAAGGTGTTTGTAATAGCAGTGTTTTTCATCGCTGGATTGACAAGAAGTGGGTTTTTATTTTTACGAAATACATTGATTGCGGTCGCTGGCTTTTTGATACTAAGGAACACTAGAAGTGCCCAAGGTGTAAGGTGTCCAAAAAGAACCATTCCGATAATCCAAACGTAAGAGATAATGAAAAAAAGCATCAATATTGTAATTGCATTTGACCGATTGACAAGTATAGCGAGCGTTCTACGGCCGCCTTTCGTGTCGCCTTCAATATCGCGTATATTGTTTGCCATCATAATTCCACCAACAAGCAACATACTTGGAACAGATAACAGAATAGCTTCAGTCGTTACAGTTAAGGTCTGTATGTAAAATGCGATAAGAATGAGTAGCATGCCCATGACGACTCCAGAAACTAATTCTCCAAAAGGTGTGTAGGCGATAGGATAGGGTCCGCCTGTGTAAAAATAGCCGATTGCCATAGAGATAAGCCCCACGACAGCAAGCCACCAAGATGTCTCCATACATATGTAAATACCGATAAGAACAGAAATTCCGTAAAGGATAAATGCTAAATTTAATACTGTTTTCGGTTTTACGCCATTTCGTACAATCGTACCTCCGATACCAATCGACTGTTCTGTATCAAGACCTCTTTTGAAATCATAGTACTCATTGAACATATTTGTCGCCATTTGGATAAAGATGCTAGCGATGAGCATGGCAAAGAAAAGAGGGAAATTAATGTTTCCGTTTGTCAGCGCAATCATTGTACCAAGAAAAACTGGAGCGAATGCGGCCGTCAGTGTGTGTGGTCGGGTAAGTTTCCACCAAATCCGCCAACCCGTATCAGCTTGTATTGTTTGTTGCAATGGTATTCTCTCCTTATGAAATGTATTGAACCTTATCTATTGTACTCCAAATTCAGTGAAGTGAACATACCGCCGGCTTAAGATGTGCCGAAACGTGTAGAATTCGGTATAATGGATAAAGGCTATACACTTTCTTGATGAGTCGTATAATGTACGGAGGGAAAAACATGAAACAGAATTTTACAACTGTCCTTGAAAAGAACATAGAAATTAAAAAAGAACATGTACGCTTTTTTACAGAAACAATCGAAGTGGCACGGATTTCACCTTTATCTTTTTTTGAAGCAGGTGATTCGCATTATAACAACGAACGTTTTTATTGGCAAAACGCGGATAATACATTGACGCTTGTCGGAATCGGTCATGCTTCTGTATTAACGAGTGAAGCTACTGACAATCGTTTTAAAGAGATTTCAACGAAATGGGAAAAGTTAAGCGCAGCACTTATTAAAGAAGACAAAGATATGGAACCGGTTCTTTTTGGCGGATTTTCATTTGATCCGGAAAGTGTGAAAGACTCTGAATGGAATGAATTTCCTTCAGCCCATTTTGTCGTGCCATCCTTTCAATTGGTCATTAAAAATGGAAAGACAACCATTTCTATTAATTTGGTGACGGAAAGTGAAAATGCCGTATTTCAATTCGATCAGCTACGTGATGAAAGGGATCGACTGATTCATATTGCGCAAGTAAATGATTTCAATCCTTCAGTAAAACCGACAGTCCTGTCGATTGATGAACGTGCAAAAGAAAACTATATACAAGCGGTTACCGACGTTACCAATCAAATAAAAAACGGGGAAGCCGAAAAAGTAGTCATTGCACGCGCAATTAAACTAAACTTTGAAAATGAAGTATCGGCTGTTTCTGCACTACATCATATTTCAAATGAACAACAGGAAAGTTACCATTTTGGATTACAGAAAGATGGTCAATTATTTTTTGGCGCAACACCAGAACGCCTAATTGAAGTGACTAAAGGACGCGCCTTTTCGGCTTGTGTCGCCGGCTCGATTGGACGTGGAAAAACCGCGGTTGAAGACCGGGAACTAGGTGAAGAACTTCTTGGCGACAATAAGAACCGTGTGGAGCATCATTATGTCGTAGATATGATTTCACGCGTGTTCAATGAATTTTGTACCGATATTTCGATGCCAAAAATGCCTAAGTTAATGAAAATTCGTGATATCCAGCATTTATTTACACCAATTGAAGGAAAGCTGGAAAAAGGAGTGGATATTTTTAGTCTTGTCGAAGCTCTTCATCCAACGCCTGCACTTGGTGGTGTTCCATATGAGACTTCGAAAATGATTATTCGTGAAAAGGAAAACATGGATCGCGGTTATTATGCCGCGCCAATTGGTTGGACAGATACGTTGGGTAATGGTGAATTTGCTGTTGCGATTCGTTCTGCATTGCTCGACGGAGACAAAGCTTATTTGTATGCAGGTGGAGGAATTGTTGCGGACTCGGAAGCTAAAAACGAGTACGATGAAACATGGGTGAAGTTTAGGCCGGTATTGCGGGCGCTTGGAGGAAAATTGAATGGATAATGTTCATGTGCTGACAAATTACGTTCGCCGAATGACGAGTGCATTAGTGAACGCCGGAGTGAAAGCAGTTGTCATTAGTCCAGGATCACGCTCAACGCCGCTTGCATATGCATTCGCATCGACTGAAGGTCTAGACGTTTATATGCAAATAGATGAAAGGTCGGCAGGTTATTTTGCACTTGGTTTGGCGAAAACAAAAGGTGAACCTGTTGTTTTACTTTGCACATCCGGAACCGCTGCATCGAATTACTATCCAGCAGTTACAGAAGCGCATTATTCACGTGTTCCATTAGTTGTCATTACAGCAGATCGTCCACACGAATTAAGAGAAGTAGGCGCACCACAGGCAATCAATCAAATACAAATGTATGGCAACCACGTAAAGTATAGTGTCGATTTTCCATTGCCCGAAAAGAATCCAGATATTGATGATTTTATAGACCGTCATATTCAACGTGCATTATCGGTGGGACTGTCCGCACCAGTGGGACCTATTCATTTGAATGTGCCTTTTCGTGAGCCACTCCATATTGATTTCGACATGGTAGTCCCGACTTTGACTTTCAAAAAAAGGTTTGAAGTGACTGAATCATTAAGTGCAAAACTTACAGAGGAATTGTCTAACCTGCTAATAGGGGCAAGTAAAGGCCTAATTATTGCCGGGGAGTTACCAATAGATCTAGATAAAGCGACCTTTTGGAAGTTCGCAAAAATGTTGAAATGGCCGGTTTTATGCGATCCATTGTCGAATCTTCGCTCAGAGGTACCGAAAGACTGTATGTCACTTTGCATAACGAATTACGACGCGATTTTAAAAAGTCCGGTGTTTTCCGAAAAAGTGCAACCCGATACGGTTATTCGCTTCGGTGCCCAGCCCGTATCAAAACCGCTGTCACTTTTTTTGAAACAGGCACGACCAGCCAATGTAATTGCGGTGGATGAATCACCAGAATTCAGAGATCCGCTCGGTGTCGTTACACATCATGTTCAAGGAAAACCGGAAGCTATCTTACAAATCTTCGTGAAAAAACCGGAAACTTCTCCGTATAAGCAGTTATGGAGTGAAGCGGACGAAAAAGCGTCTGTCATTATTGAAAGTCATGTCGGTGTTAAGGGAGATGAAGGCGCATATAGTCAAACATTGTTCCGACATCTACCTACGCAGACAGACTTAATAAGTGGAAGTAGTATGCCGATTCGTGATGTTGATACATTTTTCGGGAAAACAACTAAAGACGTTGCTATTTTTGCGAATCGAGGAACGAATGGCATCGACGGTGTTGTGTCGACTGCTATAGGTATTCAAGCCGCAAGACGGCGACCCGCATGGTTGTTAATTGGGGACTTATCCTTTTTACACGACGTCAACGGACTTATTGCGACACGTTTTCACGAGACGGATTTAACAATTGTTATTATGAACAACGATGGTGGCGGAATATTCTCGTTTCTTCCGCAGGCTAAGACCGGAACTCATTTTGAAGAGCTTTTTGGGACGCCAACAGGACTTACTTTTGATCATATAGCAAAAATGTATGGGGCACAGTACGCGTCTGTCAGTACACTGCAGGCGTTTGAAGAAGAGTTATCGAAAGAAAAAGTGAAGCCGTTACGCATTATTGAAGTGTTCACAGATCGCAACTTAAATGTAGCAGCGCATCGTAAATTGTGGGACCAAGTTACAAGGATGCTCGATTTTGATGAATGAAGAACTTATTCACGTTCGTGGCAATCAACTTCATGTGGAAGTAAGAGGGGATAATGGTTTACCCGTCCTCGTTTTTTTACACGGTTTTACGGGAAGTACAAGAACATGGGATGAAGTTTTCACTTTGTTAGATGGGAAATTTAAGACGGTGTCTGTGGACTTAAACGGGCATGGCAAGTCAACGGCGTTTAAAAATCCGGAACGCTATTCGATGGAAGAGCAAGTAAAGGACTTGGAAGCCGTTTTTGACAAGCTTTCTCTTCAAAAATTCACCCTTGTAGGTTACTCGATGGGTGGACGAATTGCGCTTGCTTACACAGTGAACTATCCGGGGCGAGTCGCCTCGCTTATTTTGGAAAGCGCATCACCCGGTTTAAAGACAGAAAAGGAACGGGTTAATCGAAAAGATGCAGACGAGTTGCTTGCGAAAAAAATTAGTGGGGGCGGCATACAATCCTTCGTTGACTTTTGGGAACAGATTCCACTTTTTGCATCACAGAAATTATTACCGAAAGAAAAACAACAAGCAGTTAGGGAAGAGCGGCTCGGACAAAATGTAATCGGCCTAGCGAATAGTTTACTGGGCATTGGAACAGGTAGTCAACCATCGTATTGGAATGATCTTGAATCGATTAGACAACCCGTTATGCTTATTACTGGGGAAATCGACACAAAGTTTGTCTTTATTGCCCGGGAAATGAGTACATTTTTACCTTTTGTACGTCATCAGACAATAAAACGCGCAGGACATGCAATACATGTGGAAAAACCGACGTCATTTGCTACAATGATAGAGGAACATATAAAAGAGTTGAAAATTTGAGGAGGTATATTTTATGACACGTCAATGGGAAACACTACGTACATACGAAGACATTAAATATGAACAATTCGGCGGAATTGGAAAGATTACAATTAATCGTCCGGAAGTTCGTAACGCATTCCGTCCGAAAACGGTAACAGAACTAATTGATGCATTTTCACGCGCTCGCGATGATGCAAGTATCGGTGTAATTGTTCTAACAGGTGAAGGCGAAAAAGCATTCTGTTCAGGCGGAGACCAACGAGTTCGTGGTCATGGTGGTTACGTCGGGGAAGATGAAATTCCACGTCTAAACGTTCTTGATTTGCAACGGTTAATTCGAGTAATTCCCAAACCAGTAGTTGCAATGGTTGCAGGTTTTGCAATTGGTGGCGGACACGTTCTACACGTTGTTTGTGATTTAACAATTGCTGCGGACAATGCAATCTTTGGACAAACAGGTCCGAAAGTCGGTTCATTCGACGCGGGATACGGTTCGGGCTATCTTGCACGGATCATTGGTCATAAGAAAGCACGTGAAATCTGGTTCTTATGCCGTCAATACAATGCACAAGAAGCACTTGATATGGGTCTTGTGAACACGGTTGTGCCATATGAGCAGCTAGAAGACGAAACAGTTCAATGGTGTGAAGAAATGTTAGGAATGAGCCCAACTGCACTTCGTTTTGTAAAAGCGGCGATGAATGCGGATACGGATGGCCTTGCAGGACTTCAACAAATGGCTGGAGATGCGACACTTCTTTATTACACAACGGACGAAGCGAAAGAAGGACGCGATGCGTTTAAAGAAAAACGCAAACCTGACTTTGGTCAATTCCCACGTTTCCCTTAAATCGAACAGACAAAAAGCTGCCCTTAATTAGGCAGCTTTTTCTGAATGAAAGGTGAAGAAAATGACTCCAAACTGGCTTATGCAACGAGCTTATTTGACGCCGAACAAAATAGCGTTATCCTTTGCGGATGAAAAATGGACGTTTGCCGAAATGAAAGAAAAGTCGATGGAACTGGCGCGTAAATTAAAGGCAAACGGTCTGAACGACGGGGATCGGATTGCACTTTTAGGTCCATCTAATGTGGAAATGGTATTTATTATCCATTCGTGTATGTTAGTGGGACTTGAAATTGTTATGCTCAATAGTCGATTAACGAAAAAAGAACTCGAATGGCAGCTCAATGATTGCGGTGTGGAACTAGTGCTCGTAGATGATGCGTTCAAAGAAGTAGTCGCCGGGTCTAGTGTACGCTTATTATTTTTTTCGGCGCTTGAAGACAGCGACGAAAACGATTTGCACGTTGAAAAGACTTGGGATTCAGATCGAACAATTACAATTATGTATACGTCGGGAACGACTGGCCACCCAAAAGGTGTTCGTCAAACAGCAGGAAATCATGTTTCGAGCGCGCTGTCTTCCGTTTTGAACTTAGGTCTCGGTGAAGAGGATAGTTGGCTATGTGCGATGCCGCTGTTCCATATTAGTGGCTTCTCCATCCTTGTACGTTCCGTTCTTTATGGGATGGAAGTACGTCTCTATGAGAAGTTTGATGCCGTACAAGTGGCAGAAGAAATTAAGAATGGTTCGGTGACACGCATTTCTGTCGTTTCGCTCACATTGGATAAAATTCTTCGCGAGTTAGAAGCACAAAATGCGGTTGCACATCATTCATTCAAATCCATGCTTGCGGGAGGTGGCCCTGTTCCAATTGATTACTTAGAACGGGCGGACAGATGCCAAATCCCAGTTCTTCAAACGTACGGTATGACCGAAACCAGTTCTCAAACAGCTACGCTTTCTGCACCCGATGCGTTGCGAAAAATCGGTTCCGCAGGCAAGCCACTATTTTTCAATCAAATCAAAATCGATGGCGCGAAGACTTCTGGCCAAAATGGTGAAGTGCATATTCGCGGTCCGCATGTGACTCCTGGATATATAGGACATGTCGCTGACAGGAATCCTCTTGTTGATGGCTGGCTTCCAACTGGGGATATCGGCTATCTAGATGAAGAAGGGTATTTATATATCGTTGATAGACGTTCGGATTTAATTATTTCAGGAGGAGAAAATATTTACCCCGCTGAAATTGAAGGTGTTTTGTCTGGACATCCCGACATTTTGGAAGTTGGTGTTTGCGGTAAAGAGGATCCGAAGTGGGGAAGTGTCCCCATTGCATTCGTTAAGACTTCAGGACAAGTGACCGCCGAGGAGTTAGGACATTATTGTGCGAAGCGTCTTGCCCGCTACAAAGTACCAACAGAATTTCGTTTTGTCGAAAACTTACCTCGCAATGCATCGAACAAATTATTGCGGCGCAAGTTAAGGGAATGGATTGAAGCGAAATAATAACCACAAAAAAGAAAGACGCATCTTTTCCACGGATAGCTGTGAAAGAGATGCGCCTTTTATTTGACGTTTAGTGCTTGTTCTAGCGTTTCGATGTTGTATTCCATTAGTGTGAAATAGTCTTCATCGTTTTTCACGTCATCAGCTGTCAATACGCCAAGATTATGAAGCATAAGTGATTCCGCACCAATTTCTTTTTGGATGACTTCTGTCAGTTTGGAAGACACGTTTTGTTCAAATAGGATGTATTTTACATCTTGTTCTTTTGCATATTCGACAAGGGATGCCAATTGTTTTTGGGAAGGCTCAGTTTGAGAGTGCAATCCCGCAACAGCTACTTGCTCAAGGCCGTATGTCTCGGCGATATAGCCGAATGCTGCATGCGAAACAAAAAATGTTTTTGTTTGTGCCGCAGAGGCCATATCTATAAATGCGCGGTCCAGTTTCAGTAAATCGGCACGTAGCTCTTCAAAGTTCTTTTCAAAATCTGCTTTTTTTTCCGGGGCCGCTTCAATTAATGCCTCTTTAATTGAATAAGCCAGTGCGTCACTCAAAATAGGTGACATCCATACATGTGGATCTACATCGCCGTGATCATGATCTTCGTCTTCATGACCTTCGCCAAACATATCTTCGGTTATTGCATCTGCGGTTGCAACCATTGTTACATGCTCATTTTTTAACGTCTTCTCAGCGTTCTCCACAAAGCCTTCAAGCCCAAGGCCGATGTAAAAGAATAGATCAGAATCAGCAAGTTCCATCATACCTTTTTGTGTCGGTTCAAATGTATGCTCATCAGCACCTACGGGATAAACGGATTTCACGTCAACATGGCTACCCCCAATTCGTTCTGTGAAATATTGAAGCGGGTAAACTGTTGTGTAAACAGAAAGTTGATCGCTGTTCTTTTTCTTATTATCCATATCTTTATTACTACAAGCAGTAAGCAATGCGATTGTAAGTAATGAAATAACGATGAATAGTTTTTTGTTCATTGGTCAAAATCCTTCCCTTCTTAAATAGTAACCATTACGATTTAGTTTATTTACTTTATCATCATACAAGAGAAAATATGATTTTGCAACTAAAAAAAAGATTCAGCTACGTAGCCGAACCATTTCAATAGATTATCAGTTTTCTTTCGTGACTTTCTCCGGAACGGGATCAAATCCACCTTCATGAAAGGGGTGACATTTTGAAATGCGACGGACCGCAAGCCAAGATCCTTTTAATGCACCATGTGTCTCAATAGCTTCAATGCCGTAATGGGAACAAGTAGGATAAAAGCGGCATGATGGTGGCATTAAAGGTGAAATGGCTTTTTGGTAAAGTTTTATAATCAACATTAGTATTGTTTTCATAGCGGACTCCTAAGTAATCTAGATACTTATTATTGTATCATGATTTATTCTTATGAACCCTTGATTAGCTTTTGATGAAAATTGGAGAAATGTTAAACTAGAAAAAATAATCATTGAAAAGGTAAGTTCAATTTTTACCGAGTTGGTATTTTTTTGTATTGATATAGGTGAATGCATGTTTTTTATCCATTGGGCCATACTAATGAATAAAAGGATGGTATTGCGATGAAAAAATATAAAATGTACGTTTCAGTTGTGAATCAACAAGTGTATTTTTACCCAGACGATTCGCCATGGGAATATGAAGTGGTTGTTACAGACAGGTATGTGCCCGTTTTTCAAAGGTTGTTTGACCAAGCAGGTACACTTGAATCGATGAACTTTCTCAGATCACATTTTCCACCCTTGCCAGATCATTATGGCGGCTTTAATCAGGAAATAGAATTACGGACGAAAAAAGTATATGCACTAATCCATGAATTTACTAATGACGAGTCAAAAAAGTTTATTGAACAACTCCCGTATTTTCGTTGAAATGAATCCTTTCGTTCGCTACACTTAACGAAAGGACGTGATTTCTATCGTATCTTTCAACGATGCAAATGGTGTACATGTCGAGCTGACATTTGGAGAGAATCGATTTGAAATGCCAGCGAGGCATGTGTTAGTTGTGCTAAGACATAAAGGCAAATGGTTGCTTACCCGAAACTCGGTTCGAGGAATCGAATTTCCAGGCGGTAAAGCAGAAGAAGGTGAGACAATCGAAGAGGCGGCTGTGCGTGAAACAATTGAGGAAACGGGCGTGACTATAACAAACCTTGTAAAATTTGCTGAATACGTCGTTCAAAGCAACGTCACATTTTGTAAGGCCGTTTTTACAGCGGAAGTCGTTCATATTGATGAAAGCCCCATACTTCATGAAACAGAAGGTGCAGAGTGGATGTCAGATAGCGAGTTGGACGCCTGCACGAATTTAAGTTTTTATATGAAAGATGAAGGGATGTCCGCCATTAGAAAGTGGGTGGATACGTATGAATCGCAGCGGAACGATTGAAAACAGACGCATATATCCTTCCCCGAATCCGCATGTTCGACTGGAGGAAATTACATATTGGTCGGAAGGTATAAAGGTAAAAGGTTTACTTGCTGAGCCGATTACGGATGGAATGTATGAAGGAATTATTTACTTAAGGGGAGGAATCCAACATGTTGGGATGGTTCGTCCTTCACGTATAGCGCAACTTGCCTCGAATGGTTTTGTTGTATTTGCCCCGTATTACCGCGGCAATCGCGGGGGAGATGGCAGAGATGAATTTGCAGGAGTTGACCGTATGGATGCGGTGCATGCTGTCGATGTATTGAAACAACATGCGAAAACGGATTCAGAAAGGCTCCATCTATTCGCATTTTCACGTGGCGGTATTATGGCACTTTGGACTGCGATATTACGGGAAGATATTACATCGGTTGTTACATGGTCGGGTGTATCTGACATCATATTTACATATAAAGAACGGAAAGACTTAAGACGAATGATGAAGCGTGTAATCGGAGGGACCCCGAATAATAAACCAGACGAGTATCGAAATCGAACAGCGTTGTTTCGTATAACTGAGATTGATGCAGCTGTTCTTATTATCCATGGCATGTCAGATGAACATGTTTCATTCGAACAAGCGAAGTTGCTTGAAAGTGCACTGAAGGAAAATGATAAAAGCGTTGAAACATGGTATTTTCCAAAGTACACCCACCATATTCCGCCCACTATGAATGCACAAATTGTTCGCGATTTATGTGGGTGGATGAGAAGACAGGGACGATAGAAAAGGCGGCATGCACAGAATAGTGCATGCCGCCTTTATGCGTTTATGAAATCATAAATTTTACTTAAATAAAAGTATTTAAAATAAACTGTTGACTTATTCTGAATTGTTTGATTTAATGATGTATATAGAGCCAGTCAGAAAAATCTTATTAAAAGATAACTGGTACGGATGTACGGACTAATTAAGAAAGGTGATTACCTATGATTAATAGTGACCTGCACATTCCACTTCATATACAGATTAGTAGGATTCTAGAAAAGAAAATAAAAGAAGGTATTTATAAAGAGAAAATACCAAGTGAAAGAGATTTAATGGATCAGTTTTCAGTTAGTAGAACGACTATAAGGGAAGCTGTTTTAAGACTTGTAAATCTGGGCACTCTAAAAAAAATACATGGAAAAGGAACATTCATTACAAAAATACCACCTATTCAACAATGGCTTTCTTCTTTAAATAGCTTTACTGAAACAGTACAAAATATGGGTATGGAGCCCGGAAGTAAACTGTTAAAGAAGGGGAAAGTTAATAAAGAGCATTGTTCAAACAATCTAATTGAGAATGATATGTATTCAATCGAACGTCTTCGTTTTGCGAATAAAAAACCAATAGCAATCGAGCAGCATTACTATTCGCTTGATCTTGGATTAAATTTATCAAAATATGATTTGGAAAGTGCAACTATTTTTGAACTGCTAGAGAATGAACTAGGAATTAATTTAATCGAGGCGGAACAATTCATTAGTACTGAAATTGTTGATGAACGATCAGCATATTTACTAGATGTACCATTGAATACAAGTGTGTTTAGTGTCGAAAGAATCATTTATGATGAAACCGAAACCCCAGTTGAATATTATAAAGGTCTTTATCGCCCGGATATGTATGTTTTTAGAATTAAAGCAAAGAGAGGATTCAGTTGACTCTACAAACAGATCTAAATCCATCCATTCATTTGGTCGGATTCCCAGAGTAACAATCTAGTACAAGTTTTATAAAATTGAATTAAGCACTGAACCGATGCATATCGAATCGATTATAGCTATTAATCTTTAGCCTTTAACCTTGCAATTCGAATCACTAATTTGAGCATTTAAGGAGGTGAGTCAGGGCGAAAATTCATATTTATTCCGATGTTCGTATTTCTAGAATTGATTACTTACATACCGGCAATTGGTTTTGGGTCGGTTTACTAAAGTAACAATGCAATACAAACATAATAAAAAGGGATTTATGGAGGATGATTTATGACTTCATCATATTTACCGAGACAAATAGAGATTGGATAGGACAGTATAAGTAAGTTTGGTAAAATAGCATCGGAAATGGGAGTGAAAAACTAACTTGTCATTATCGATGCAGTTCAATCAGCTTTTATATCTAGGGATAAAGTATAAAAAAATACTATTATATTGGAGGAAAATTAAATGACAAAATTACAAGTTGAAGTAAAGAAAGTTGTAAGTAAAAAGGTGAAGATGACACCAAGTGAGGCTATTGTAGAAACATTGTTAGCAGAAGGAGTAAAAGATATTTATGGAATACTTGGTTCGGCATTTATGGATATGCTGGATTTACTACCTGCAGCAGGGATTCGCTTTATGCCGGTAAGACATGAACAAAGTTCTGGACATATGGCGGACGCTTTCACGCGTGTCACAGGTGTAGCGGGAGTTGTAATCGGTCAAAATGGTCCAGGTATTACAAATATGGTAACATCGGTTGCTGCAGCAAATCAGGCACATACTCCGATGGTTATCATTTCACCATCTGCAGGTACACCGACTATTGGATGGGACGGTTTCCAAGAAAGTGATCAAGTTTCTATCTTTAAATCCATAACAAAAGAAACAGTACGGGTTACACATAGAAGTCGTGTGGCAGAGACGTTACGGACTGCTTTCCGTATTGCATATGCTGAGCGTGGTCCTGTGTTATATGATATTCCACGTGATTATTTTTACGGAGAACTTGAGGATCAGATTTTATCGCCCCATCAATATCGTGTAGATGCTCGCGGTAGTGGTGATCCTGCCTCAATTGAAAGCGCTGTCGAATTGTTGAAAAATGCAAAAAAGCCAGTAATTATTTCGGGACGCGGTGCCGTCGATGCAAACGGAATAGATGCAATCGCTCAGATAGCTGAACATTTAACTGCACCTGTTGCCGTTTCTTATATGCATAATGATGCTTTCCCAGCTAACCATCCGCAAGCAGTTGGACCAATTGGATATATGGGATCAAAAGCAGCAATGTATTCGCTTAAAGAAGCAGACGTAGTTCTAGCAATCGGTACGCGACTGTCAGTCTTTGGAACATTACCGGCTTATGACATCGATTATTTCCCAAAAGAAGCAAATATTATTCAAATTGACATCAATCCACGAAATATTGCAAGGACACATCCGGTTGAAATTGGTATTATAGCAGATGCGAAAAGCGCCGCTGAAGAGATTTTGAAGCAATTACAGAGTGAAAAAAGAGAAGTGGATTCCTCTCGTCTACAAGAAATAACAAAACGTAAAGAGGAATGGGAAAAAGAGCTCGTCGATTTGGCTATGGTAGAAGGTAGTCCAATTAATCCACGACGTGCATTGTTGGAAGTAAGAAAAGCATTACCTGATAACACAATTATTGCAACAGATATTGGGAACGTGTCTTCGACGGCAAATGCTTATTTACACTTCAATCAACCTAGGCGTCATCTTGCAGCATTAACTTTCGGTAATTGTGGATTTGCTTTCCCAGCGGCTATGGGCGCGCAAATTGCAGAACCAGATTCACCAACATGTGCAATTGTAGGTGACGGGGCTTGGGGAATGAGTTTACATGAAATCAGTACAGCAGTTGAGCAAAAACTTCCTGTCATTGCTTGTGTATTTAATAATAAATCATGGGCGGCAGAGAAAAAGAACCAAGTAGATTTTTACAATAATCGTTTTGTTGGATCTGATATTGATGCACCTGATTTTGCTGAAGTTGCAAGGGCGATGGGTGCGCTTGGATTTACAATTGACAAAGCAGAAGATATTGGACCAGCCATTGCAGAAGCCCTAAAGGCAAAAAGGCCAGCAATTATCGACATACAAGTCGATGGCACTATGCTCGCGCCACCATTCAGAAAAGATGCGTTAGAGCTACCTACTCGTTATTTAGAGAAATATAAGCATCTTGATTACCGTTCATGGAAAGATGAATAAAAATAACTAGTTAATCCTGTGTTTAATAATGAAAAGACAAATTCAAGAATAAAAATAGTTTTGATATAATATAAAAATGGACATCCATAATCTCATATTAATTACTTTTAATTGCGTTATGATTAAAAGTAGGTGAGACTATGGGTGTTTCTTAAATTTAAGAAGTATCGAAGTATAATAAAATGAAGTAAGGAGGGAATTTATGGGGAAGTTGAAAATGTATATGAATAAACTAGAGTCGACTCCCAATCGTAGTTTTATAAATGTCATTTTACCAGGAATCTTAATCTGTTTTGTCGTGATGATTGCAGGTATTTATTTAGCGGAGCTAATTGGGGTCATGATTGTAAAATTGGGGATTTTACCTGAAGGAAGTTCCAGTCCAGTGTCCGGAATATTTGTAGCTATTATTCTTGGTATTATTATCCGCAACACGGTTAATATGCATTCAATTTTCAGAAATGGAGTCGCTTTTGCTGTTAAATATGCTTTGCGGGCAGGTATTATCTTGCTCGGTCTTAGATTGAGTCTTAATGAGGCACTAAGGCTTGGTGCTTGGGGAATTCCGCTAATTATTGCGTGTATTTCATGCGGAATCATTGTCACTTTGTATTTTACTAAGAAACTGAACCAGTCCAATCGACTTGGTACGTTGATTGCCTGTGGAACAGGTATTTGTGGGGTAACGGCTATCATGGCAATATCTCCTGTTTTAAAGGCCAAGGATAATGAAATTTCATATGCGGTTGCCAATATTACCATCTTCGGTTTGGTAGGTATGCTGTTTTATCCTTATCTTGCAAATACTTTTTTTGGTGATGATCCAATCAAAGCGGGATTATTTTTGGGAACGGCCATTCATGATACGGCACAAGTTACGGGATCTGCACTCATTTACAATCAAATGTTTGATATGGAAAAAGCAGTTGACGTTGCAATGGTTACCAAGCTAACAAGAAATTTATTTATTATCGCTGTAATTCCGCTTATTTCATTTCTGTTTTTCAAAAATGAAGGTGTGGAGGATGGTAATGGAGGAGAGCGGAAAATTCCGAAATGGTATAAGCTCATACCTTTATTTGTCATTGGTTTTTTGCTGCTTGCATTTGTAAGAACGATTGGGGACATGAATTTAGAAAATAATGGATTGGCTTTCGGCTTCCTGGATTCCACCACATGGAAAAATGTTTATACTTACGGAAGTTCTTTTGGAACTACTTATATGCTCGGCTTGGCAATGGCTGGTGTTGGGTTGTCAACAGATTTCAGCACATTCAAAGGACTAGGAATAAAACCGTTTTACATAGGACTTATTGCAGCGGTGTCTGTTGGAATTGTCAGTCTCACGCTGATTAGTTTGTTTGGTCATTTGATTGTTATTTAAGGGGGCAGTATCAGTCCTTCCCTTTATTTTAGATTGCTATTATAGGTTGAACTAAAGAATTCCTTCTAACTCGCTTCGGCGCCTTCGCTTAGTTTGTACTCGTATTCATATGTTCAACCTATATGACAGTATATTTATCTTCGCTACGCAATTAACGCGGATGAAAAAAGTGGCTTGCACAATTACAGTGCAAGCCACTTTTTTTACTAGGTAAGAAAGTATAAGCTTTTTAACTTAGGTCGGTGTCTAGACTCCAGGCGCCAGTCGCTCGAGTCGCCTCAGATTTGATGGTAAAGTACCTTCAAGTCTTCCAGCGCTTGTCGCGCCTAGCGGGCGCCCTCCACTTTACTTATTATGCGATGGGTCCACCTTTTGAAGAGATATCTTTAGAAACTGTACCAAATTTTTTAAAGTTTTCATGGAATAAATTCGCAAGTTCATTGGCTTTTTTATCATATTGTTCGCCGTCAGCCCATGCGTTGCGTGGGTTAAGAACTTCAGTCGGAACACCATCAATTGCTATCGGCATTTCGAGACCAAATACCGCGTTTACTTCGGTTTCAGCATTTTTGAGTTTACCTTCAAGTGCTGCACGTACCATCGTGCGTGTATACTTAAGATCCATACGATGTCCAACGCCGTATTCGCCACCTGTCCAACCTGTGTTGACGAGGAATACTTGTGCATCGTGCTCATCAATTTTCTTCCCAAGCATTTCAGCATACACAGTTGCATGTAATGGAAGGAAAGGAGAACCGAAGCATGTTGAGAACGTTGCTTCAGGCGATGTAATGCCACGTTCTGTACCTGCAAGTTTCGATGTGAAGCCGCTTAAGAAGTGGTACATTGCTTGTTCTTTTGTCAATATCGAGATTGGAGGCAATACACCAAATGCATCTGCCGTAAGAAAGACAATTGTTTTTGGATGGCCTGCAACAGAGGGATCAACAATGTTGTCAATCGCTTGAATCGGATACGCTGCACGCGTATTTTCTGTTAGTGAACCGTCGTCATAATCGGGAGTCCGCGTTTCTGGATTGATTGCGACGTTTTCAAGAACGGAACCGAAACGAATTGCTCCAAAGATTTCTGGTTCTTTTTCAGCTGAAAGGTTAATACACTTCGCATAGCAGCCGCCTTCGATGTTGAACACGCCATTATCAGACCATCCGTGCTCGTCGTCGCCGACTAATTTACGATCTGCATCTGCGGAAAGCGTTGTTTTACCTGTGCCAGAAAGTCCGAAAAATAAAGCTACATCACCGTCTGTACCAACGTTTGCCGAACAGTGCATCGGTAAAATTCCTTTTTCAGGAAGTAAATAGTTCATAATTGAGAAGATTGATTTCTTCATTTCGCCTGCATACTCAGTTCCACCAATTAGAATAATGCGTTTTTCCATTGAAACAATAACGAATGCTTCAGAATTTGTACCATCGATTGTAGGATTTGCTTTGAACGATGGAGCTGAAACAATCGTGAATTGTGCTTCGTGTTCGTTAAGTTCTTCCTCGGATGGACGAATGAACAATTGGTGTACGAATAGGTTGTGCCAAGCAAATTCATTGACTACTTGGATGGAAAGACGTGACGCTGGATCTGCACCTGCAAATCCTTTAAACACATATAATCCATCTTTAGTTTTTAAGTGGTCCATAACTTTGTTATATAATGAATTGAAAACTTCTGAAGAAATTGGACGGTTTACATTGCCCCAATCGATATTGTCTTTGGAAGACTCTTCTTCAACGATAAATCGGTCATCAGGGGAACGACCTGTATATTTTCCTGTTTGGGCCACTACTGCGCCATCTGCAGTTAACAGTGCCTCTCCACGTGATATTGACATTTCAACAAGCTGTGGAACGGAAAGTTGAACATTTACATTCTCTCCTAAAAGCAGATCTTTAAGTTTTTCGCTAATTTTCGTTGTAATCATAGTTAAGTACCGTCCTTTGCATATAGTCCCAAACAATTGGGTGATATCACATTGTGGAATTAGTATAACACATTAAAAATATTAGTCTATACTAATTAAAAGCTTAAGAGTTATGCTCTAAAATGTTTGACATAAGACGTCATTTTTTGTAACATGTTTAATTGAACGGATACTCTTATCCCGAGCTGGTGGAGGGGTCAGGCCCTATGAAACCCGGCAACCTGCAATAACGTTTTTTTGTTAATGTGATGGTGCCAAACCTGATGCAAGGTGAAAACCCTTGGACGATAAGAGTGAAAGGTGCTTTTTCAAATCATGCCTTTCCTCATGTATTATGACGTGAGTGAAGGGCTTTTTCTATTGTTTAGCCCTTAATCCTCGTGTATAGAGCTCGAAATGGCTTAAAGTCCATTCCAATAAAGCGGACTTTTTACATGGGAAATATGAGTACCGTATCAATCTCGTAGGATATAAGGAGGAAATTAAATGACAAATCGACGTCTATTTACTTCAGAATCGGTAACAGAAGGACATCCAGACAAAATGTGTGATCAGATTTCTGATGCCATTTTGGATGCTATTTTAGCAGAAGATCCAAACGCACGTGTTGCTTGTGAAACGACGATTACAACTGGGCTCGTTCTTGTAGCAGGTGAAATCACAACGACAACATATGTGGATATACCAAAAGTAGTGCGGGAAACGGTTAAGGATATCGGCTATGTTCGTGCAAAATACGGTTTTGATTGGGAAACGTCTGCTGTATTGACAGCAATCGACGAACAATCAGCGGACATCGCTGCAGGGGTAGACACGGCTCTTGAGGCACGTGAGGGTTCTATGTCAGACGATGAGCTAGAAGCAATCGGAGCGGGCGACCAAGGCTTAATGTTTGGGTATGCTTGTAATGAAACACCCGAACTAATGCCACTACCAATTAGTATGTCCCATAAACTTTCATACAGACTTGCACAAGTACGAAAAGAAGAAATTCTATCGTATTTGCGTCCCGACGGTAAAACGCAAGTAACGGTTGAATATGATGAGAACAATAATCCCGTTCGCATCGATACAATCGTTATTTCAACGCAACATCATCCAGAAGTAACACTTGAGCAAATTCAAAAAGACATTAAAGAACATGTTATTAAGCCAGTTGTACCAAAAGAGTTGATTGACGAAGATACAAAGTATTTCATTAATCCGACGGGCCGTTTCGTTATCGGTGGGCCACAAGGAGACGCGGGTCTTACAGGTCGTAAAATCATCGTAGACACATATGGTGGGTATGCGCGTCACGGCGGTGGTGCTTTCTCTGGGAAAGATCCGACGAAAGTGGATCGTTCGGCTTCTTATGCAGCACGCTATGTTGCCAAAAACATCGTTGCTGCGGAACTTGCAGACCGTTGTGAAGTACAACTTGCTTATGCAATTGGTGTAGCTCAGCCCGTGTCGATTTCGATTGATACATTTGGTACAGGAAAAGTATCTGAAGGCCGTCTTGTAGAACTTGTACGCGAATTATTCGACCTTCGTCCAGCAGGTATTATTAAAATGCTTGACCTACGTCGTCCAATTTATAAACAAACAGCGGCTTATGGTCACTTTGGTCGTACAGATATCGATCTACCATGGGAAGAAACAGATAAAGCTTCTGTTTTGAAAGAATTAGGGAACAAATAAATGAGGATAAGCGTTGGAAGAGGAATTGTCCCTTTTCTGACGCTTTTTTTGTAGTTTTATCTATTTACCGAAAAGAAAACTTCCACTTCAATCATGTAAAGGGCGTAGCCGGGTGACAAGCAGTAAATATGACTTTAGATGATAAATTAATTAAAGAACTTGTTGCTAACAGCAAATAATTATAAAAACCCGGTAGGCCGTGGCCATTAACCGGGTCCCTACTTATTTCTGCAACCCTTTATAATACTGTCCTTTTTCTACATACCCTTTAATGACACGTGTCATCTCTGCGCGATCTGCATCATTTAGTTCGCGTATTACTTTAGCGGGAGAACCAAGTGCGAGTACACCGGGTGGGATTTTCTTACCAGGTGGAACGAGGCTACCCGCGCCGATAAATGCGCCTTCTCCAATTTCAGCGCCATCGAGAATAATGGAACCCATGCCAACGAGTGCACCTTTTCTCACTGTACAGCTATGCAAAGTAACTTGATGGCCAATAGTGACTTCATCCTCAAGTATAAGAGGCGTGTTTGGGCTTTGGTGCAGACAGGATAAGTCTTGAACGCTTACTCTTTTTCCGATAATCGTTGGAGAAACGTCTCCGCGGATTACCGTATTGAACCAAATAGATGATTCGGCGCCGATTGTTACATCTCCTGTAATTGTCGTGAAATCCGCGATAAATGCAGAAGGGTCGATTACTGGGGTTTTATCTTTGTAAGGATAAATCATTACCTCTCCTCAATTCTTTATGTAGTGTATAATTAAGTGTATCAAAGTCTATGTTTTTATTAAATGAAAATAGGGAAATACATAGTGTATGGACCGACATATAAGGGGGATGATGACGATGTGGAAATGGGAAGCGGAAGGGCAGCCGAAAGCGGTTGTAGCCATCGTCCATAATGTATACGAGCATCATAGCCGATATGCTTGGCTTATTCAGAAACTGCGAAGTAGTGGATTTCACGTCGTTGCCGGCGACTTACCGGGTCACGGGGAAACAGCGGGAAGTAGTGTTCACAATGAAACATTTGATACGTACATAAAATACGCACAAAAATTACTGAGCGTCAGTCTTGAGGATGGTTTACCGTTATTTATCCTTGGTCATGGTCTTGGTGCAACGGTTGTCATGCGAATATTACAGCGGGGGAACGTCGAATGTGCGGGTTTCATTTTAAGTTCGCCGTGGTTGCATTTAGAACATTTACCGCCAAAGCATTCAAGCGTATTGACAAAGTTTTCTTCGTCTGTAAAACTTGATCATGAAATTACGATAGACATGTTAACGAGAAACAAAGACTTATACGCCGAAGCAAACGAAGATCCAAACTATACAACAATCATGACCGGATCTTGGTATAAGGAATTGCAATTATTTATAAAGCTAGTCGGTCAAAATGAAAAGGTTATCGCCAACATACCAGTCCTTATGCATTCGGCTGAAAAGGATAAAATTACGGATATAAAATACGCAAAAAAATGGCTGTTAGCGCAGGGATTATCTGAATTTCAATATAAAAAATGGAAACGATTATACCATGATGTCTACCAAGAACCTGAACGGGACGAGGTTTATTTATATACGGAATCCTTCATGCATTCGGTTCTTCGTTCACTTGGATATGTTGTTTGAGGTTATGAACCACCCACGACTGAAGTCACGGGTGTTCTAGGCTTAATCATAAAAACGCCAATCCATGGCGTTTTTGTTTTGGGCGAATATGTATTTCATCCCTAGGCTACATAGTCTATAATAGAATGAATTAATTCGAACTTAGGAAGTGTTGTAAATGACAACGATTGGGTTTGTGCGGCATGGTATTACCGCGTGGAATAAAGAAGGACGTGAGCAAGGCAGTTCGGATATCTCTTTAGATGAAGAAGGAATCCAAATGTCGCGATGTATCGCCGACCGACTTGCGAAAGAAGATTGGGATATTGTATACACAAGCCCATTAATGCGCGCGAAACAGACTGCTGAATTGATTGTAGAAAAAAAGCCTAGTATGGATTTAGTTATAGATAACCGCATTCGGGAAATAGGGAGTGGCTTAATCGAGGGGACGACGGAAGCGGAGCGTATTGAAAAATGGGGCCAATCGTGGAGAAGTTTAGGGCTGGGTTTTGAATCGCGGGAGGAAACAATAGGTCGGGGACTTGCGTTTATTGAAGAGATTAGTAGGGCCCATTCGGGAAAACGGGTGTTGGTAGTGAGCCATGGTAGTTTTATTGTGGAATTGGTCGAAGCGCTCATTCCTACAGGAAATCTGGGAATTGCACTTGATAATACCTCACTTACGATTATTCAGTTAAAAGAGGATCAAAACATTTGCATTTTATATAATTGCACAAAGCATTTGTCATAAGGGGGAATTTCGTTGGATCAACTACTATCTTTTTTAATCATTGGCATGGGTATTTTTGTTTGGTTTGCATTGGTGAAATTAAAACAAAAACCGTATATCGTCAATTTTAGCCTTTCTGCGATGCTTTTATTAATTGTCTGGAAAACGTCGCTCATGGATCCCCTTGACTGGCTGTCAATTGGGGTAATTGTTATGTGTGGCCTTGCGTTCATTATGCAACTCGTTATGGGCATTAGAAGCATTCAGCTAGCAAAGGAATAAAATAAGTATTGAATCATTTGATTGGGAGGCAGGACGATGGGTGAAAATCGAAAGAAAGAGCTTTTCTCGTGGGTAAAATCAATCGCTTTTGCATTTATACTTGCACTTTTAATTCGCCAATTTTTATTTACACCTGTTGTTGTTTCGGGAGAGTCAATGTTTCCAACTTTTGAAAATGACAATAGAATCGTTATTTCAAAGGTATCTAAAATTAATCACTTCGACATGATTGTGTTTCATGCACCTGATTCCGAAGATGATTTTATCAAGCGGGTAATTGGACTTCCAGGTGATGTAGTTGTCATGGAAGACGACAAACTATATATAAATGGGAAGCAATATGTCGAGGAATATGTGCAAGCGAATAAAGCGCAGGTTTTTGAAGGGCAGATGTTAACGCAAGACTTTGAGGTTGAAGTCCCTGAAGGCTATTTATATGTACTAGGCGACAATCGAAGAAGAAGTACAGATAGTAGGGAAATTGGATTCATCGATGAAAAATCAGTCGTTGGAAAAGTATCTTTTCGTTTTTATCCATTAAAAGAAATAGGCATTCCGAAATAAGATAGCAATAATGACCTCCACGTCATATGTGTGGAGGTTTTTCTTTGGTTGACCCGATTCGTATGGTAAATTAGAAGTACTGTAAGCAAAGGGAGTTACTCACAATGAATGATTTTTTTGAGCGAAAAAAAATAGAATTTGGTATTGATTTGAATGATGTGCAAAAGAAAGCCGTCTTGAAGACAGAGGGACCTTTGCTTTTACTAGCATGCCCGGGTTCTGGAAAAACGACGACTATGATTATGCGTATAGGGTATTTAATAGAGGAGAAGCAAGTTCATCCAAGGCGTATTAAGGCGATTACATTTAGTCGGGCATCTGCGCGTGATATGGCAGAACGATTTACTCGTTTTTTTCCTGAAAGTACACCGGTTGATTTTTCGACGATACATAGTCTTGCATTTATGATCGCCCGAAAATATTTAGACAAACAAGGAACGACATTTGAGCTAATTGAAGGTGGAGGAAAGGACAAACAGTCGATTAATAAATCTTTTTTGCTGAAAGGTTTATATAAAGACGTATTAAAAGATGACTGTACAGACGATGAATTAGCTGCGCTTTCAACATTCATCAGCTCGATTAAAAATCGAATGATTCCACCCGAAGAGTGGGGAAATCTAAAAGGTCCTGTGGACAAAGCAGGTCTGATTGCGCGGAAATATGAACAAGTAAAGTCGCGAGAACCGGGTCATCTGCTCCTCGACTTCGACGATATGCTCGTCCTGGCAGAAGAAGCATTTAGAAATGATGAGCAATTGGGCGAACATTTTTGTAATATGTATGATTATTTACTAACGGATGAAAGCCAAGATACGTCACTCGTTCAACATAAAATCGTCGAACATCTTGCAGCTTTTCACGGCAATCTTTGTGTCGTAGCTGATGATGATCAATCCATTTATACGTGGCGAGGTGCGGAACCCGATTATCTACTCGATTTCCGTAAAGTTTATCCGGATGCGGAAATTTTAATGATGGAACGGAATTATCGATCCTCAAAAGATATTGTGGACACGACCGCGAAGTTTATCAAACGAAATAAAAAACGGTATCCGAAGGAAATGCATACGGAAAATACTGCTGTGAAACCGATTGGACTGAAGCGGCTCGACAATCCCAAACGGCAACTTGAGTATGTAACTTATGAATTGCTTGGGGAGAAAGATTTAAATGAAGTCGCAATTCTATTTCGCAATAATTCATCATCGACGATGTACGTAAGTGAATTGCATCGCCGTGGTATTCCATTTTACATGAAAGATGCGGATGATAAGTTTTTTACGCATTGGATTGTTGAAGACATTTTGAATTTCATGCGGCTTAGTTTTAATACCGAACGGAAGGATATCTTTTCAAAAATTATTATGAAAATGAATGTATTCGTTTCTCGGAACATGTTAACCGAGTTCAATAATTCAGAGACGACAGGGAACGTATTTGATGGATTCATCCGAACGGTAGAACTACGAACAAACCAAATAAAAAAACTAACAGAATACAAAGCGGTCTATGCTTCTATATTAGATAAGCGTCCAGCACAAGTCATTCGTATGATCCGAAATGATCTCGGTTATGAGGCGGCATTGAAGAGTCGTGCCGAAAAGTTTGGTTTCCGTATTGATAATATGCTTGGAATTCTTGATACCCTTGAGGGCATTGCATCACAACTCCGAACAATGGTGGAATTCGCCACACGCTTGAAGGAATTGGAGGAGGCCGTACAAAACGCGAAATTTAATCCGCCAGAAAATGCGGTCACTTTATCGACTTTCCACAGTGCAAAAGGGCTTGAGTTTGATAGGGTATTCATGATCGATTTGCAAAAAGGTATTATTCCGTCTGAAGAGGATGAGGAAGATGTTGCAGCATTAGAAGAAGCAAGGCGCCTCTTTTACGTCGGTATGACACGAGCAAGAGAACGACTTGAACTTCTTTCTTATCAACAAGATGAGGGCAAATCAAAAGAAGACTCCAGATTTCTAAATGAAGTACGTGGGCTTCTCATAAAACCCGGTGAAGCGAAAAGCGAACCGGCAAAGCCGAGCGTTACAAAATTAGGAATTGCAATAAATCCAAATGGCATTGCAAACAGCAGTGAATTAAAAGTTGGGGCGAATGTTGTGCATCGCGTTTTTGGCAAAGGGGTAATTATTGCTTCTGAGGCCAATCGGCTTGTTATTCAGTTTGAAAAGATGCAAAAGGAATTGGATATTGAAACGGTATTAAAACATCGAATTCTTGAACTGGTCGTCTAATGAAGAAGCTTATATGGATAGGGCTGGCAGGGGCGGCGGGGGCAATCCTCCGGACGGTAATTGGGCAAATTGTAAACGGTGAATCAGGGTTTCCGATAGCGACATTCGGGGTAAATATAGTGGGCACGTTTTTATTATGTTTTATTGTGGCAGGTGCCCTCCGTAAATCAAATGCTACTAAAGATATTGAAAATATAGTAACAACAGGATTTCTTGGTGCCTTTACGACCTTTTCGGCTTTAAGCATGGAAACGATCTTGCTCGTTGAAACGGGTCAGTTTATTACGGCTGTTTTGTACGTTGCAATGAGTATACTAGGCGGACTTGGAGCCGGAGTGCTTGGGTTTTATGTCGGTAGGAAGAAGGTGGCGGGATGACTGCCTTTGAACTGTTCGTGATTGGTGTTGGAGGTTTTTTAGGTGCGGTCATCCGGTATGCTATTTCAACGTACTTCAACCGTCCGAAGCAAATTCCAAAGGGTACACTTATTGTCAATTTAGCAGGTGCACTGCTCATCGGTTGTGTCTTCGGACTGGAGCTATCCCGAATCTGGACTTTCTTTTTGGCATCCGGTCTTGCGGGCGCATTGACGACATTTTCAACGTTGAATAAAGAGTTAGTTGAATTATGGGAAGGTAAGAAAAAGAAAGAAGCAGTACTGTATGTAGTCGTTACATATTGCGGTGGAATTTCACTCGCAGCAACAGGATATGTACTAATTTCTTATATATGAAGGAATGATGAAAATGGCAAAGCCAAAAAAGAAATCAAGTCAGCAAAATATAGTGAAATCGGTTTTAGCCATCATTGCAATTGCACTTATTGCGTTTTATTTTCCAGAGCTATTATCCGATGAAGAACAATTACCAAGTCGTGAAGGGTTAATTCCCGTAGAGCTTGTAAAGACAATTGACGGGGATACGATCAAGATAAAATATGAAGGCAAAGAGCAAAATGTGCGTTATTTACTTGTCGATACACCTGAAACAAATCATCCTCAACTTGGAAAACAGCCCTTTGGTCAGCAGGCGAAAGAAAGAAATCAGGAGCTAATGAACAGCGGACAACTTGAAATTGAGTTTGACATTGGCGAACGGATTGATAAGTATGGCAGACTTCTTCCTTATATTTACATCGATGGTGAAAGTGTTCAGGAGAAACTAATTGAAGAAGGGCTAGCTCGAGTTGGGTATGTCTATCCACCAAATACGAAGCATTTAGATCAATATGAAAAAGCGCAAGAGCGAGCGAAGAAATCCGGGCTTGGTATTTGGAGCCTCGAAGACTACGCAACAGACCGTGGTTTCGATAGTAAGAAGTATAAAGAAGAAAAGTAATAAAAAAGAAGTTTCCCCGTCAGATAGATACCGGGGAAGCTTCTTTTTTATATACATACCAATTCGAATCTACATGTGTTATTATTCTATTTAATATATCTATTTGAAATTGGTGTATTATTGTGTACAACAGATTGAGTTAGAAAGATTGCTATAAAATAAATGGAGGCGATGTCTGTGGGGATTTTGAAAGGTCTTAAAATATTAGACTTTTCCACTTTGCTACCCGGTCCTTTTGCGACGATGATGTTAGCTGATATGGGAGCAGACGTTGTTAAAGTAGAATCTCCGAGTAGGGAAGATTTCGTCAAATATTTTGGGCCAATGGATGGGGAAGTATCTGCGGCATTCGGGCATCTGAATCGTTCAAAGCGGTCCATAGCATTGGATTTGAAATTAGGGGAATCGAAAGAAATTGTATTTCGATTAATAAAAGAATATGACATTGTGGTTGAACAGTTTCGCCCAGGAGTAATGGACAAATTGGGCATCGGATACGACGTATTAAAAGAGATAAATCCTAAAGTCATTTTTTGCTCGGTGACGGGATATGGGCAAACAGGTCCACTTAAAAATCAAGCAGGGCATGATATTAACTATTTATCTTTAGCGGGTGTTTCAAGTTATTCCTTCAGGAAAGATCAGGCCCCCGTACCTGCTGGAGTGCAAGTTGCGGATATTGCGGGAGGTTCAATGCCAGCCGTAATTGGAATACTTGCCGCGGCTTACAACCGTGAGAAAACAGGTGAAGGGCAGTCCATCGACATTAGTCTCACCGATGTTTCTTTTTCATTGAATGCGATGTATGGGTCCGGCTATTTAGTAGGTGGGGTAGAACCCGAAGCAGAATCTTTATTGTTAAACGGCGGTTCTTTCTATGATTATTATGAAACGAAAGATCATCGTTACTTTTCGGTTGGAAGTTTAGAACCTCAATTTCAAGAAATGCTTTGTGAATTAATAGGAGATAAAGGGTTAGTGAAACTGAGTAGTAGTCAACGAAAAGAAGATCAGCAAAAATTTAAAGAAAAGCTGATAAAGACTTTTAAACAAAAGACTTTTGACGAGTGGATCACAATTTTAGAAAAAGGTTTTAATGGGTGTGTGGAACCTGTATTAAATTTCTCGGAAGCTGTAAATCATCCACAGATAAAAGCGAGGGATATGGTTGTTTCTGTTCCAAACGAACAGGGAGGCACTCAAAGTCAAATTGCTTTTCCGATTAAATTCTCTACTAAGCAACCTGCGTATAACTTTGTAGGTGTGCAAACGGGAAAACATTCAGAAGCGATACTAGAAGAAATCGGTTTTGACGAGAAAGAAATTCAACAGTTCACTGAAAAAGGTGTTTTTGGAAAAGAAAAAGTCGATACGCTGAATATATGAAAGCGTATACAAACTAAGCATAGGCATTCTTTATTTCAACATAGACAGATTTATTACAAAAAGGAGATGGTAAGTATGTTTGCACCACTAACCCCATTGGATTGGAAACGAAGAGCGATAAAATATTATCCACAAAAAGTAGCTGTTATCGATGGTGATAAAAAGTTTACATATGAAGAGTTTGGAAAGCGTGTAGATCAGCTGTCAGTATCTTTACAAAAAGCTGGTATTAAAGAAGGCGATCACGTCGCGGTAATGATTCCGAATACGCATTATATGTTGGAGTGCTTTTATGGAATTTGTCAATTAGGTGCAGTAATGGTGCCACTTAACTACCGGTTGTCGGCGAACGACTTGGAATATATCATCAGCCACAGTGACTCGAAAATGTTAATTGTTGACGAGGAATTTACAGCGCCGATTGAAGAAATCCAAGGAAATCTTTCTTTTGACAAGTTTGTAGTTGTTGCGGTTGAAGGACAGGAAACGTCCTTAAAAGGATTTGATTACGAGGACTTTCTGCAACAAGCGCCGGAAGATAGCGCGCTGCCTGAAATTGAAATAGATGAAAATCAACTGCTTACGCTGAATTACACAAGCGGAACGACTTCAAAACCAAAAGGTGTTATGCTGACTCACCGTGGCAATTATCTCAACGCCGCAAACTTCTTATATCATCTAAATGTGCTTAACGACGATGTCTATCTTCACACATTACCGATGTTCCATGCAAATGGTTGGGGCGGTGTTTGGGCAATTACAGCGGCGGGCGGTACGCATGTCTGTTTACGAAAAGTGGATCCGCCACTGATTCTTGATTTATTTGAAGAACATAAAGTTTCCTTGTTATGTGGTGCGCCAACAGTTGTGAGTATGTTGGTGAATGAACCGAAAGCAAAAGACGTTAAGATTACGACAAATCCACGAATGGCGACGGCTGGTGCACCTCCAGCGGCGGCATTGATCGGAAAAGCTCAAGAAATACTCGGCTTAAATATGATTCATGTGTATGGACTAACGGAAACGTCACCGTTCATTCTTTATTGTGAATGGCGAAAAGAATTCGATTCCAAAACACTGGACGAGCAGGCGACAATCAAAGCGAGACAAGGAATTGAATTGGCATTTAACGGCGAAACAAAAGTTCTTAATGCGGAAAGTGAAGAAGTTGCTTGGGACGGCAAGGAAATCGGTGAAATCGTGACTCGGGGCAATGTCGTTATGGCAGGGTATTATAAAAATCCGGAACAAACAGCGGAAGCCATTAAAGGCGGCTGGTTCTATACGGGTGATTTAGCAGTCACTTATCCGGATGGGTTCATCGAAATCCAAGACCGTATTAAAGATATGATCATTTCTGGCGGAGAAAATATTTCTTCAACAGAAATTGAAGGGGTCTTATATAAACATCCGGACGTTTTAGAAGTTGCAGTAATTGCAGTACCCGATGAAAAGTGGGGAGAAGTACCGAAAGCGATTATTGTGTTGCAACCGGATTGTGAACTGACGGAAAAAGAAGTAATTGATTATTGCCGAGCAAATATGTCTCATTTTAAAGCACCTAAAGCAGTGGAGTTTACGGAGTCTTTACCGAAAACGGCTACGGGTAAATTACAAAAGTTCCGCTTGAGAGAGTTGTATTGGACTGGACCGAAGAAAGTAAATTAAATATAGAAAAATAAGCTTCCCTTCCATCCGATTAATAAGGTGGAAGGGAAGCTTATTTATTTCATCGGAAACTTTTCATTATAATTTGTTGATTCTTTCAGCGCTTGTTCTTCTGCCGGAATCCGAACTGACAACATCCAGACATTGAGGATGGAAAAAAGGATGGCGGTGTAATAAGCGCTAAACAGTAGGGGCAGTACGAGCAATTCAATCGCAACAATTACGTAATTCGGATGGCGAATAAATGTATATGGGCCTTTTTGTACTACTTCCGCACCTGGCAAAATAATAATCTTCGTGTTCCAAAACTTTCCGAGTGAAGTAAGACACCATAGACGTCCTACTTGTGCCAAAAGAAAAACGGCAAGTAGCGAAATCCAAAATGGAGACAGTGCTCGTTCGAAAAAAGTCACCTCGATTATGAGGGACATAAAAAAGGCGACATGCATCGCCACCATAATTGGATAATGTGCCGCACCGACTTCAAATGCACCTTGATTACGCATCCATGTTTCATTTCGTTTGGCAACGAGTAATTCAACAAGGCGTTGTAAGATGACAATTGCTAGAACAACAGTAAAAAGCACCTACCATTCACCTCATTCCCATTTCAGCAATAGAAGTTCTCCGCAAAATCCAGGACCAAGAGCTGCCATCAATCCGATATCACCAGCTACCGGTTCATTTTCCATAAATCGCTGAAGAACATAAAGGATTGTAGGAGAAGACATATTCCCATTTTCTCTTAAGATCTCCCTAGATATAGTTGTTTTCGAACTCTCAAATCCAAGTGATTCCTCATACGCTTCAAGCACTTTCTTACCGCCAGGATGGGCGATGAAATGGGTAATATCATCTTTCGCCAAGCCGTTAGTTTCAAGAAATGTATGAACAAATGGACCAAGCCAGTTCGTAATAATACTTGGAATACTCTTGGAAAATACCACATGAAGTCCGCTGTTTTTTAAGTCCCAGCCCATAACATCTTCCGATTCAGGCATAAGCTTGGAAGTTGTCGCGATAATTTGGGGCATTGGTCGATTCATCGTTATGGATGATTCATCCCCAGAAATTAATGCACATGCTATGCCGTCAGAAAATAAGGATGCCCCGACAAGATTGCTTTTCGAATAATCATCCTTTTGAAAAGTAAGGCTACATAGTTCGACGGAAAGGACAAGAACGTTTGCCTTTGGATATGCAAGACAATAATCGGCGGCTCGGCTAAGTCCGACAGCACCTCCAGCACAACCAAGTCCCCAAATCGGAATCCGTTTCGTGTCATCTCTAAAAGGAATTTGGTTCATAATCCGGGCTTCAATACTAGGTGTTGAAATACCACTGCTAGAAATGAAGAAAATTGCATCGACTTCAGAAGGTTTAATGGAGTTTTCAAACAAACCTTCGCCATCCAGGCATTTCTTTACGGCTTGTACGCCGTAATCAACTGCGTGTTTAATATATAAATTATTTCGTTCCTCAAAATCATGAGGTTCGCCGTACCATTCGAGCGGCATACAAATATGACGTGTCTCGATATCGCCATTTTCGAATACTTTTAATAATCGTTCAATATTATCAAACTTTTCACTGAATAATGAACGGGTCAATTCGGTAGCTGATTCTTGTTTTATTTCATACGATGGTTTAACTATACTTACGGACATAATTTTAGGCATTGGTTACCCCCATCTAAGTTAGTGTATGTTGAAATAAAGAACCTTATTAAATTCGTTTCGGCAAGAGTGATGGACATATTCATGAAAAGCCCGCCAAATTACTGGCAGGCTCTTTTATTCAGCTTTCTAGTGTACTTGCTTGCTACTACGAGGCTGATAGTTTCTCGCATAATTCTGTTAAGCTTTTTACGAACTTTAAGTCACTTTCTTTTGAACGCTTTTTTGGACCACGTAATCGTCCACCTGCCATTCGCACTTTTTGTGCTTTGTGTCGCGCATATAGCAATTGGTCGATGTTGTCATTTGTATACCATCTTCCATTTTGATCGATTGGATGTCCTCGTTTTGCAAGGACCATCGCAGCCAATCCATAATCTTGGGTGACGACAATATCACCCTTTTGGACACGGTTTACAAGAACAAAATCAACTGCATCGGCACCTTTTGAAACAATAACGGTTTCCGCACCTTCACGATGAATTTCATGTGTGGTATCGCAAATGAGGATACAGCGATATCCAAAAGTTTTTGATATGCGGATTGTCTCATTTACTACCGGACATGCGTCCGCATCAATAAGAATCGTCGCCATTCCGCAACCTCCCTTTATTATCTCTATTCGAAGTATAGCAAAGATAGAACCTAAATGCGTTTATTCTGGATGCTGATTCGATTTTACGTACATAAAACGGAAGAATAGCAGAAAGGAGGAATCGGCCGAATACTTCCCGTATATTACAGAAGGAACAACAAATTTGGGGAGGTTCACTTATGTTTAAAACAATCGAGGAATTTTTAACTAATTGGGGTCACGAAAGTGGATCGACACAAAAAGTATTGAATGCATTGACAGACGAGTCACTTACACAAGAAGTTTCACCTGACGATCGTACACTAGGCCGAATTGCTTGGCATGTTGTAACGACATTGGATGAAATGATGTCACGGACGGGACTTGAATTCGAGGGGGCACGTCATGATACGCCGGTTCCCGCATCGGCGGACGAAATTGCGGAAGCGTACCGTTCGTCAAGTGCGGCAATGGTTGCTGCGATAAAAGGGCAGTGGACAGACGCAACACTTAGTGAGGTAAAAGATATGTACGGAGAGCAATGGCCAATCGCAACCGTACTTGGCATTTTACCGTCACACCAGACACATCATCGTGGCCAAATGACCGTACTCATGCGTCAAGCGGGTCTTAGTGTACCTGGTGTTTATGGACCATCCCGCGAAGAATGGGCAGAATTCGGCGGGGAAGCACCGGAATTATAAAGGGAAAAGGGATACAACTTATCGGAAAATCTGATAAGTTGTATCCCTTTTTTGCTTAATGTGCGTATATATTAATTAGTAGCCAACAGTAATCCGCCCATTACCCGATTTTAAACGAAGTGTATTTTCTCCTACACCAATTACTGTTTTTGAATTTTGTTCGCCAAAGACATCTATTTTTCCGTTACCTGTCTTCGTGTAAATTGACAGGTTTGTCGGTTTACTTTTTGATTTAATGAAGATTGCTCCATTATCTGTACGGAAATCCATATTTCGATCAAGGCTCGATGTTTCGAGTGTAATCCGCCCATTATCCGTTTTACCCGTAATGGCCCCGTCGACATGTTCCATTTCGATTCGACCATTATCGGATTCCACGGAAATAGTGTCGGCTTCAATGTGTCGCATTTCAATTCGCCCGTTATCAGTCTCCACTTTTATAGTATCGGCCTGTATTTTATCTAGCATAATGCGTCCATTATCCGCTTCAGTAGAAAGGTCGGATGCAGCGATTTCATTTAACTCGATTCGTCCATTATCGGTGTTGGCAGTGATACTTTTTCCAAGTAATTTCCTTGCTGAAATGCGTCCGTTATCGGTTTTCATTGCAATGGATTGATAGAGCTTGCTTGGAATAAACACATTAACAATCACTGGTTTCATATTGAACATGAATAACCAGTGGCGTAGACTTTTTAAACGGATGAATAGCGTATCGCCAACAACTTCCGCAGACAATTGCATTTTTTCATTTGCACCGATTAATTCGACAGTCGTTACGGTGTCAGTGGATGGGCGAACAACGAGTGCACCGTGCTGGACATTCATGTCAATTTTCGTATACGTATTATTTTGAAGCGTAATCAGTTCATTGCTTATTTCGTCAGGAATATCTTGCGTAGCAAACGAATAGGAGGCAAGCAGCTCCTCGGCGATTTGACTAGGAGAGCCAAGTGAATTGGCAATCTCACTATCTGTCTTTCCATCTGCGCGACCATTTGTAAAATACTCGTGAATATCTTGAATGATATCGTTCCGTTCCTCGTTTGGTAATTGTTTCAAAGTATCTTCAAGTACGCGTATAAATTGATTTTCAGTCATGCCTAACACCCTCCTCTATTAATGTATTGACGCCGTCTGTAAAGGTTTTCCACTCGTTCAGCTGTTCATGAAGATACTCGCGACCAGAGTCGGTTAGTTTGTAATATTTGCGTGGGGGACCTTCCGTCGATTCTTGCAAATAAGTTGTAAAGTAACCTTCTTTCGTCAACCGTCTAAGAAGTGGATATACTGAACCTTCAGAGATGGAAATTTGGTTTGAAATTTTTTGGACAAGTTCATAGCCATATCGATCTTCTTTGTCGAGAAGAACGAGCACACAAAGATTTAATACACCTTTTTTAAATTGGACATTCAACACTTACACGCCCTTTCACTACAAATCAATAGACAGTACTATAATATGAAATGTAACTTGTTGCTAATAATATATCACTCAGTACTATTCATTGCAAGGTACTGTTGTAAAAAAGAAGCATCTGATTACAGATGCTTTTACTCAAATCACTTAAAATGTTTCAATGCTTCCCGTTTACTAAGTGGTTTTAAAGGATTTTCCTCAACAAACAATTTCACAATATCCGGATTGGTCTTAGCGTATTCTCGTAACACCCATCCTATTGCTTTTTGAATAAAGAATTCATTTGAACTTGAATGCTGATTGATCATCTCAAATAATAAATCCGTATTTGTTTCTTGTTTGAATTTTAATTGATGGAGAATGGCGGAACGATTGGTCCACATATTGTCTGACAAGGACCATTCCCGCATCACTTTTTCACCGTGCGTACGATCCAACTTCACGACATGACCGATAGCTTTCGGTGCAATTGAATCGACGCTATCCCACCATGATTTGGATTCAATCAGTTGTAATAAATCCGGTAAATCATCACTTGTTAAATGCTTTTTCATTTTCTCAAGAAGAGCAATCGCCGCATATTGGTATTCACGCTCTGGGAGCTTGTATAGCTTCCAAACCTCACTAAAAAGTTGCTCAGGTTCAGGAAGTGCGTATTCCCTAAACTGTTCTTTTAATAGCTCTTTTCGAAGGGGGCTCCTTATACCAAGAAAGGAGAAATGATCTTTCATATAAGCCTTCATGGGCTCTGCTTGTTCTACGTTTCGATTTGCTTCAAACTTTTCAATGATTCCTCTATGATCCCATATTTTTTTTAACGTGTTCATCTCCTAAAAGGTTTGATTAAGAAAAGTGTATCATAATGGCTAGGTAAGGAACGTTTATTCAACTAGTAACTTAGTACATAATGGGGGTGCAAATGAAGTGAACGAAGCAATGAACAGCAATACAGATAAGAAATCGAGAAAATCTAATATTCTATTTGGTATTCTGATGGGCGGTGGATTTATATGTATTGCTGTTTTTGCATTCAGCTTAATTTTAGCCACGTTCTATTATGATAAAGATACGGTTGCTTATTTTGCTGATAAAAAGCTTGCCATTATGTCAATCAATGGAGACATCGTGCTTGGTGAGATAGGACCCGGCCCGGAAATCAACACTATATTAAGCGCGGTAGAAGGTTACAAACATGGAAAAGACGTATCGTACGTGAAAGGTGAAACTGAGTTTGCAATCATCGTTGAGAAAGATGCTAGCTGGATTATTAAGAGCATGTCTGAAGCGAATGAAGAAGAACGGAAAGAATTGGCTAACTTAACAATATTGGATTGAGACCTTCAAACAGAAGTCGTTTGAACGGGTTTCTAGTTTCTTTATTGTTAGTTACGATTGCCACGCTTTATCTTGTCTTTGCGGATAGAAGATAATGACCATGAGTGATACAATTATAGTAGACAATTTTCAGAAAGAACTTGTCAACTAGATAATGGGGGAATGTAAAATGTCCAACAATGTAAAAATACTATTTGAAAAAGATTCACTCATCACTGGAAATCAATCAGTAAAAGATTTTGTGGAAAATAGTCCTGCCGGTCATTGTTCGGTTCTATTGAATGAAACGCATTACGTAGTTGTGAAAGAAAGTAAGAAAGCGCTTATTACACTAGAAAATGTACGTGCAACTGCTGGAAATTTAGCACGAGATTTAAGTACTCGTAAAGTAACATCTGCGGAAGTAACAGCCGACGTCCTTACAAATGGGTTTCCTAAACTAGACAAAGGAGAAGTTCTCACAGCGTTTGTAGAAGGATGGCAATTAGGTGCTTACCAATTTCTTAAGTATAAACCAAGTATTACTCCATTTGAGACAACGCTAAGTGTAACAGGCGATGAAGCACAACAATTTGTTGAAGCTGGTAAAATTCGGGCGGAAGCGACTGCGTTTTCACGGGATCTAATGAATGAAGTTTCGAACGTCTTAAATCCAGAAACGTTTCCAGAAGTGCTTAAGCAAAAATTTGAAGGTACTGATGTACAAGTAAATGTGTTGGACAAAGAACAACTTGAAAAGTTGGAAATGAACGGTGTTCTAACTGTTGCACGGGGCAGTAAATATAAGCCGGCATTCGTAGAGCTTGTCTACAAAGGCGACGATTCTAAACCACTCGTTGCGCTCGTCGGAAAAGGTGTGACATTTGATACAGGCGGTATTAGTTTGAAGAGTGGCAAAGATTTAAGCGACATGCGCATGGATATGGGCGGGGCAGCTGCAGTTTCTGGGGCACTTACATTGCTTGCAAAATCGAAAGCAAAAGTGAATGTCGTTGCACTCATTCCAATTGTGGAAAACATGCCGGATAACACATCTGTCTTACCGGGAGAAGTCATCCATTATAAAAATGGGTTAACCGTTCAAGTAGGAAACACGGATGCAGAAGGACGTCTAATTCTTGCTGATGGACTTATTCGTGCAGGTGAATGGAATGCAGAGTACATCGTTAATATCGCTACGTTAACTGGCGCAATCATGAATGCCCTTGGTACAGAACTCGGCGGCGTATTTGGTGACGAAGAACTATCGTCTGCCATTAAAAAAATCGGTGACGTAAACGGCGACTTCATCTGGCCAATGCCATTAGTCGATGCATATGACAGCTCATTGGATAGCGATTATGCAGACATGAACAACATTAGCTCATTAAGCGGAGCAGGTTCAATTACAGCTGGTTTATTCCTTCGACGTTTCGTTCCGAAAGAAAGCAAATGGCTACACGTAGATATGGCGGGTGTTATGGATAAAAGCAAAGCATCCGGTTATTACGCGAAATCGGCAACAGGATACGGCGCGCGTTTGCTAGCAGACTTTACGACTCATGTTTCAAAATAAGTAACAAAGTGCTCGGCCTACTAGCTGAGCACTTTACTTTTTATAATAATAGTAAGGATATCGCTAATTATGTACAAACCCAAGACAGAAGAAAATGCCAGCAGTATCATTGAGTTTATCGAAAACGTTGAGAATCTTAAAAAATGAGAAGACGCCTATAAATTACTTGATATTTTCACTGAAACGACAGATTTTAAAGCATCTTATGAGGGACTAAAATTGCACCTTTACTGCAATTTTCTAGTCGATTAATAATTAGCTGGAGTTGTCAATCATGGCCATGCACTTTATTATAATAATGCAGACAGAGTTCCTTTTATAGAATAATCTGATTGTTGTACAAATACGAGCTATTATTGATTTTCGTGTAGATATAGGAAAAGGGACTATACCAGTAAGGTTTATAGTCCCTTTTCATGTATTTATTAATGCTTTGTAACATTTTGTTGTTGCTATGGAAGATTGTTTTACTTATTTCATTTTGATTTGTTTATTTGAAGAGGAGGTGGAATAATCCAGCCTTTTTCTTTATTTAACCTAAGTAACTTTGCACCTAACATGGCTCTTTCTACATGAAATTTGCCGAACATCATCGCAATATCTTCTCTGAGGCATTGTCCCATTACCTCACTACACGATACGAGTCCTTGTCCTACGTTTATGGAAACAGCTGCGCTAATTTCTGGATCCGTGAACCTTGCACCAGCGGGAATTTCCTCAGCATTTGCTTTTGGTCGCCCAGGTAAAGATGGCGGAGGCACGATTCCGTTGTTTTTTAATAACTTTTCGACTTCCTTTTTTTCGGATTCCATCATATGAATGGACTCTTCAAGAAGTTTTACGAGTTCTTTATCGCTGGCGTGATTGATAAATGCTTCATATGCACTAATAAGTCCAGTATTAGCTCCGACAAATGCCCATGAACCAATAACTTCTCCATAATGCATCGGCTCATTTTTTGGATTACCATCCATAATTCCCAATAAAAGCACTCCCTTTTATTTATGTGTCATTCACGACTAGTATGTGAAGTAAGGAACTATTTATACAAAAAATCAAAGGTTGGACTGTTTAATTATGTGAAAGCATTTCACATTTTAAGTTATTTTGGATAAACAACTGTCTTCTGTTTAAACTAGAATTTTTAGTGGAAGGAGCAATTAAAATGGCAAAGAATTTAGATGGTGTGGAACAGGTTTATTTAACGGTTCTTACTATTAAATGACCCAGCAAGAAAAAAAGAGCGTTAAAAGTAAGTACACTAATCTTTTTATAGTGTGCTTATTTTTTGTGTGAACAATTGGGATAATTATTTTGTCACAATAACAAATGTCGAAAATCGGTCAACATTCCGCCAAGAATATGTCGCTGATTAGTCAATGGTTTGGCAAATGGACTTCACAGATAGCGCATAGATTCACGCTACAATTAGGGTGTAGTTAAATAATCTTATGTTTTATTTGGAGAGTAATACGATTTCAATCATTTATTGAAAGGAATGTATGCACTGTGGATGTTCTAGAATTATCAAGATTACAGTTTGCCTCTACAACTATTTTTCATTATTTGTTCGTTCCTATGTCAATAGGGCTCGCGTTAATTATCGCGATTATGCAAACAATTTATCACCTAACAGGTAATGAATTGTATAAGAAGATGACGAAGTTTTGGGGGACGTTATTTCTTATCAATTTCGCAGTCGGTGTCGTAACAGGTATTTTACAAGAATTTCAATTTGGTATGAACTGGTCGACCTATTCAAGATTCGTCGGAGATGTGTTTGGACCGTCGCTTGCGATTGAAGGGTTACTTGCATTTTTTATGGAGTCTACATTTATTGGCTTATGGGTATTCGGTTGGAACCGATTGCCGAAGCGAATTCATCTACTGTCAATTTGGCTTGTTTTATTCGGAACGGTTCTTTCGGCGTTTTGGATTTTAACTGCGAATTCATTCATGCATCATCCGGTAGGATTTGAGTACGCCGATGGAAGGGCGCAGATGAATGATTTTCTAGCGCTACTAACAAATCCTCAACTCTGGGTGCAGTTTCCGCACGTGTTAACTTCTGCATTTGCGACAGGCGCTTTTTTCGTCGCGGGAGTGAGTGCATGGAAAATCAGTAAGAAACAACAAACAAATATGTTTAAAAAATCATTTCGAATTTCGATTATCATTGCGACGATTTCAACAATGGGCGTTCTTCTAATTGGTCATCAGCAAGCCTTGTTTTTAATGACGAGTCAACCGATGAAAATGGCTGCGGCTGAAGCGTTGTACGCTGACAGTCCAGATCCAGCACCGTTCACAGTCATTGCAAAAATCAATACGGATGAAAAAGTAACGTCGAACCAGATTCAAATTCCTTATATGTTAAGCATCTTGTCGTTTAACAAATTTAGTGGGCAAGTTGAAGGAATGAACGAGATCCAAGAACATTACGAAGAAAAATATGGACCTGGCGATTATATTCCGCCTGTTAAAACAGTGTTTTATAGTTTCCGCATTATGGTATTGACAGGGACGATTATGGTTTTAATTGGACTCTACGGATGGTTCTTGTCGCGGAAAAATAGGCTTGAAAAAAGACCACGATTCATGAAACTGATGGTGTTCGCAATTGCGTTGCCGTTTATCGCAAATTCCTTTGGGTGGCTTATGACAGAAATGGGGCGTCAGCCGTGGGTAGTCTTTGGTGTTATGAAAACAGAAGATGCCGTATCACCTAATGTCACCTTTGGGGAAGTACTCTTTTCACTCATTTCGTTTTCAACGATGTATGCAATTTTAGCTGGCGTACTTGTGTATTTATTTGTCCGTACAATTAAGAAAGATGCAAGTCTCGATGAAGAGGTTGTTACGGATTCTGTGGACCCATTTGATAGGGAGGATGACGAAGATGCAATTAAGTGAGTTGTGGTTTATTCTAATTGCTTTTATGTTCACCTTATTCTTCATACTTGAAGGATTTGATTTCGGTGTCGGAACAGTTGCGAAGTATCTTGGTAGAAATGATCATGAAAAACGGGTGTATTTAAATACGATTGGCCCATTTTGGGATGCCAATGAAGTGTGGCTTATTTCAGCCGGAGCGGCAATGTTTGCGGCATTCCCGCATTGGTATGCAACCTTGTTCAGTGGCTATTATATTGCATTTGTATTTATGTTGCTGGCGTTAATTATTCGAGGGGTAGCCTTTGAATTTCGAGGGAAAGTCGAGCATCCTACGTGGAAAAAGGTGTGGGATTGGGCGATATTCTTTGGAAGTAGTGTTCCACCGATTCTTTGGGGTGTTGCGCTTACGAATTTCATGACAGGCGTTCCAATTGATGAAAATAAAGAAATGCTTGGTGGCTTTTTGCAATTGCTTCACCCATTTGCATTGCTAGGGGGGGTCATGTTCCTTCTTCTTTGTATTGTGCATGGTCTTCAGTTTATATCAATACGTACGCAAGGGGAGTTGAAAGAACGTGCGGAAAAAGCTTCAAGACGATTTGCTCCTTTGGCGTTAATCGTCTTGCTTGCATTTGCTGCTGTCGGGCTTTGGAAAACAGACATTTTTACGGCTCATGGAACCGCATGGATTGCACTACCATTATTGGCATGGGCTGCCCTTCTATTTTCTAGTATTTTAAATGCAAAAAATAAAGACGGATGGGCTTTCTTTTTTACATCACTGACGATGTTACTCTTAGTCGCAAGCGTATTTATCGGTTTATTCCCAAGGGTTATGATTAGTACGCTCGGCGAAGCGAATAATCTAACGGTATACAATGCGTCATCAGGAGATTATTCGTTGAAAGTAATGAGTTATGTGTCGCTCACGATCATACCTTTTGTATTAGCTTATCAAGGATGGAGCTATTATGTGTTTCGTGAACGCCTTAAAGGCAAAGACGAGCTGGAGTATTAATGGAACGGAAAAAAGGTCTTCCATCCTATCCTGGTAGCCGTTCACTATATGTGACATTAGCTATATTAATCCTTTTCGAGGCGGTCGTAATTGTTTTTCAGGCAATCTTTCTTGCACGAAGTGTGACGTTTTTATTCCAAGGTGCGGCTGTGCAAACGATTGGGAAAGACGTAGGTTTCTTTCTACTCTTCTTTCTCCTTCGTCATGCACTGTCTCATATACAGCAGTTTTTTGCCGAACGATTTGCAATTCGAACAACGAAAGCATTACGTGAAAAGTTAGTCGTCTCCTACTTTAAATTAGGGCCCCGGTTTGCACAGACAAAGGGAACCGGGCAACTTGTTACACTTGCGATTGAAGGAATTGAACAAATTAAAACTTATTTGGAAATAGCCATTCCACGAATGATACGCACATTTATTATTCCTGCTGTACTTGCAATGTACATTTTCACATTGGATAGTACGTCTTCCATTATTGTAATTGCAACTGTTCCGATTATCATTGTATTTATGATTTTACTCGGGATGGCGGCGCAAAAAATGGCGGATAAACAGTATGATACGTATCGTGTGCTATCGAATCATTTCATGGATACATTAAAAGGGTTGGAAACATTAACGTATTTAGGGAAGAGCGAGAAGCACGAAGGGAAAATTGCACGCGTCAGTAAACAATACCGAAAAGCGACGATGAAAACCTTACGTATGGCATTTCTATCATCATTTGCGCTCGATTTTTTTACGAGTTTATCGATTGCATTTGTTGCGGTAAGTCTTGGATTCCGATTAATTGAAGGAACGACGATTCTACTTCCAGCTTTAACGATTCTTATATTGGCACCCGAATATTTCCTGCCAATACGCCAAGTTGGGACCGATTACCATGCGACATTGGACGGGCAAATTGCTTTAGTCCAAGTTGAAGAAATTATTAAAGAGCAAGAAGAACTCATTGGGCCAACAGTGACATCGAAAATCGAATGGACATCATCTAGTCAATTGTCATTTCATGAAATAACAGCGGACAGTGATGATAAGGAGAAACCAATTTTACATCGACTCCAATTTTCATGGAAAGGAAATGGGGCAATCGGCATAGTAGGTGAAAGTGGAGCGGGAAAATCGACATTCATCGATATTATTGCGGGATTCCTACAACCATCAAGCGGTAGCATTGAAGTGAATGGACAGAAAATGTCTTCGCTTATGCGGGGGGACTGGGTGGAACAGATTGCTTATATCCCACAACATCCTTATATTTTTCCTACGTCTATTAAAGAAAACATCCGTTTTTATGAACCAGATGCAACGGACGAAGAAATTGACCGCGTGGTCGATGAAATCGGTCTTGGTTCATTCGTGGAGCAGTTGCCTGGGAAAATGAATGAACGTATTGGTGAAGGCGGAAGACCTTTAAGTGGTGGCCAAGAACAACGTATATCTATGGCGCGAGCACTTTTAAGCAAACGCCCTATTTTATTACTCGATGAACCGACAGCCCATCTCGATATCGAAACAGAATTTGAAATCAAGCAATCGATGCTTCGACTTTTTGAAGGGAAACTCGTCTTTCTTGCAACGCACCGCATTCATTGGATGAAAGAAATGGATCATTTAGTCGTTTTAAAAGAGGGTCAACTTGTTGAAAACGGTACCCATGATGAGTTGCTTAAAATGAACGGAACATATGCGGATCTAATTAGACAGGATAGGGGAAGGGGCGAAGGTATGTGAGCACTTGGATTATACCGTATATGAAACAGCATCGCGGACGTATGTTACTCACGGTTCTATTCGGTGCGCTCGGTGTCGGGTCGAGTGCGATGTTGTTATTCATATCTGGGTATTTAATCTCTAAATCGGCCCTCAGACCCGAAAACATTATGGTTGTGTACGTTCCAATCGTTGCCGTTCGCCTGTTTAGCATTAGTCAATCAACGATGCGTTATTTAGAACGATTAATTGGACATGATATCATTTTACGGATTGTAGAGAAGATGCGTACTCGGTTGTACAAGGTGCTTGAACCACAAGCATTGTTCTTGCGATCTCGTTACAAAACAGGAAACTTACTTAGTATGTTGTCGGATGATATCGAGCATTTACAAGACTTTTATTTGAAAACGGTCTTTCCAAGTATATTGTCTTTGTTCATTTATGGACTTTTAATTGGGGTTCTCGGTTTGTTTGATTGGGTATTTGCGTTACTGATGGCACTTACATTAGGCGTCATTGTGTTTCTAATTCCATTTCTTTTTTCAAAAATAACGCGCCGAAAATACATTGCGCTAAAAAATGAACGAAACAAGTTATACGAACAATTAACAGATGCGGTATTTGGTTTGTCGGATTGGATTGCAAGTGGTCGTACGAAAACATTTCTAACGAATTATCAAAATGATGAACATGCGCTGATGGAAACTGAAAAGAAAATTCAACGCTTTCGGCATATGCGAAGTGGTTTTATACAACTCGTCATTGGGGTTTCAGTAATACTAATGATCATTTGGACAGGAGGCGAAGCAGAAGCAGGACGTATTGCGCCAACGGTTATTGCGGCTTTCACATTAATGATGCTGTCGATTACAGATGCGCTTGCACCTACTTCTGAAGCGATTGAGCATATCCCGACGTATGAAGAATCACTAAGGCGTTTAGAAAAAATCGAGAATACGGCGATTCCAGTCGGCACACAACTTGTTAAAGTAAAAGACATCGAAAAAGAAAAACGAGTAATTCCAGGGAATACATTAAGCACCTTCGATAATAAATCTATGATTCACTTGGAAAACGTTTCGTATCGCTATCCAGAAAGTACCGAAACTGTTTTACAGAATATTTCTGTGACGATTAAAGCGGGAAAGAAAGTTGCGATTCTTGGAAGAAGTGGCGTAGGAAAGTCAACGCTGTTGAAACTATTGACAGGTGCTCTTCAGCCAACGACTGGAACTATTTTACTGGCGGGGCAAGAAGCAAACCAAGCGTTGTTATCCACATCCATTTCTATTTTAAATCAAAAATCACATCTTTTTGATACGACAGTTGGTAATAATATTCGAATTGGGCGACCCGAGGCGAGTGAAGAGGATATTTGGAGAGTTGTCGAACAAGCGAGGCTCCATCGTTTACTGTCATCCTTACCATTAGGACTCAAAACACCGATGGAAGAAATGGGGCATCGCTTCTCGGGTGGGGAACGTCAACGGATTGCATTTGCACGTGTTCTTTTACAAGAAACACCGATTGTTATTTTTGATGAACCGACAATTGGGCTGGATCCAAAAACAGAGCATGCCTTACTACAAACGATGTTTTCAGCAGCCAAAGAAAAAACAGTAGTTTGGGTGACGCATCACTTGGCGGGCATTGAACAAATGGATGAAATTATCTTTTTGGAAGATGGCGGTATCCAACTCCAAGGAACGCACGACGAACTGATGGCTACATCGTCAAAATACCGGGCTTTATATAAGATGGATAGAGGCATTTAACAAAAATAAGCGACTAGATAGGGATAGCCCATCTTAGTCGCTTATTTGTATTAGTTATCCCAACACGAGGATTCTTCATTTTCACGTTTCGGTTGACTTCTTCAACGATCAGGCATAAGATATACTTGACAATTAACAAATCGTTAACTTTAAAAAAGTGATTAATAGGCAAGGGGGCCCAGCAAGTGTCTAATGAAGAAGCACTTAAACAATATGATGTTCACTTGTTTCGAACACCAGATGGATATACATCAGATATTGCTGTATTCACCATTACTTCCCGCCAAATGGCTCAGTACACGCCACCCAAAATGACGTTGAAACTAATGCTTATTAAACGGGCATTGTTAAACGCGGAAGGACAAACGAATATTGAATCTGGGAAGTGGGCGTTACCAGGTGGATTCGTTCAAGAAGACGAATCGGGTTACGATGCAGCAAAAAGAGAACTGGAAGAAGAAACAGGGGTAAATAATATTCACATTCAACATTTTGGTGTGTACGACAAACCGGGTAGGGATCCACGGGGATGGATTATATCAAATGCACACTATGCCATTGTCCCTGAATATTCTTTGTCGGAGCGAAAAGCAAGTGATGACGCGACCGAAGTTGAATTATTTTCGGTAGACGACGTATTGAAACTAGATTTAGCTTTCGACCACTACGATATCATAAAAGAAGCTGTTAATCGAATTACGAACGACTTACTTCAAACGACGGTGGCACAGAACTTTTTACCGAAGTACTTCACTTACTCGGAACTTCAAGCACTTTTATTAACGGTTACAAAGGACCCCGCTATTTCGAGTGATCAAAATTTTGCAAGGAAGATAAAAACACTTCCATTCATCCATGCAGCACATGGAATGAAAACGCAAAGAACTTCGAAGTCCCCGACCCAGCTTTACGAATTTGCAGGCATCGATGTTGTGAAACCCATCTATACAGCTAGGTATTAATTTTTCCGATTAACGAATTGTTAACTGAGTTAATTTCATAACGGAAGATTTAGTGTTGAAATACGAACAAGGTTGATTTCCGCTTCGGGCGGACGCTTTCCGTGGGCACGGCTTCGATCTCCTCGTCACTGCGTTCCTGCGAGGCTTTCAGCCAAGAGAGAGTGAACTTCCTCTCTCACTGCTATTCCCACTGGAGTCGCCGCCCTCCGCTCCAATCAACGAACAATAAAACTTAAAAGTCCATTGTCGTTCGTGTCTTAATTTAAAATAGGGAATTATGAAATCGACTCAACTAATAAAAACAGAAAATGAATTAAGGGGAGAGTTTATTATGAAAAAAGCGCTACTTAATATCGATTATACAAATGACTTTGTTGCAACGAATGGGAAATTGACTTGTGGTGAACCCGGCCAAAAGTTATTGAATTATATTTGTAACTTAACGAAGACATTCATCGACAATAATGACTTGGTTGTTTTTCCGATTGATTTACATACAGAAAATGATTCCTACCATCCTGAATCCAAGCAATTTCCACCACACAATATCGAAAATACAACAGGTCGCGAACTATATAGTACCCTAAACAATCTATATCAAGCGAATAGGGATCACGATAATGTTTTATGGTTTGACAAGACACGATTTTCGGCCTTTACGGGCACAAATCTTGAATTGAAATTACGTGAGCGCGGCATCATAGAACTTCACCTAGTTGGCGTTTGTACAGATATTTGTATTCTTCATACGGCGGTCGATGCGTACAATAAAGGATTTAAAATCGTTGTCCATGAACAAGGTGTTGCCAGCTTCAATCAGGCGGGACATGATTGGGCACTAGGTCATTTCAAAAACACATTAGGTGCCGAAGTCATTTAACACTTGTAAAAGATATTCTAGAATGGATAATACGGGAGCTAGAATGTAACAGTTGGATAAGGCCAGCATATATAGATTAGAAATTCTCGTTTGTGAAGAAATGGCGTTATAAATTGAATAATTCTCCAATAATTTAATAAAGGTAGGTGAATCATGAAAAATTTAATAAAGTTGCTTTCAACAAAAAAACCAGGAGTGAATGAAATACATATAAAATTAGCAGAAAATCAGATAGGTGCACTGTTTCCAGATGAATATAAAGAACTTTTTATGTTGATTAATAATCCGGAGATTGGCGATTGGATTCTCTATCCGATTAAGGGTAGCCTAAATCTAAAACAAACGTGGGACGATATCGTAAGACAAAACCTAGAACAAAGAGAAGTAGCTTTGCCCACCGATTTAATAGCGATCGGCGAGAACGGAACAGGAGATAAACTATGCTTTCGTGTTAGAAAAAAGTTCATGCAAAGTCAAGTTTATATCTGGGATCATGAAACAGCCCGGGCCAGAGTTGTAGCCTTATCATTAAAAGAATTTATCGAACGTGAGACTGCTAAGTATAAAAACAAAACAATCTCCCTAGGGACATTCCAAGTGACGAGTGGCAAGCTTATTATAAGCGATCCTTGCTATGGTTACGCCGAAGAGGATTCTGAAGATTTGCAGGTTCTTTTAAAATCAGCTAAACGAGGGGATTGGTCGGCTACAGTTTCTTATGATGAGGATGAGGTTGTTCATCACCTAGCGGTCTTTTGGGGAACTACGGAGCCTGAAGGGGAATGGATCCCAATCGAGCAGTTGATTGCGGTCGATTCAGCTCAAGCTGGGATTTTTGAATTTACCTTTTTTGACGATGATGAAAAAATAATTGGTGAAGTAGCAAATGTGTATGATATTGAAATGGATGACGATGTATCCAAATACTATGTTGCATGTTGCGATGCAGTTGCTTCTGAACAGCAGGGTGGGATCGTTCCCGGTGGTGCGGTAGCGATGTCAGGATATGGAGATGGCTTATATCAAGTTTATATCAAACAGGATGCGTCGGGTGAAATTGTTTCCGTTATGATTGATTTCTTGGAAAGCGATGAGGAAGAATAAACCTTTAAAGTTAAAAGAAGGTTGACTTTTATTCTGCTTGCTTAGGTGATGTCTTTCGCTTGAAATTGGGTCGTTTTTGAAAAAGGCCATTTTTTTATAATGAATTTATTTTTAAAGAAATCCTGTTAGATAAAATTGAATAACTCTCATAATTAATTAAGTAAAGGGTGTATATATTGGAAAAGAAGGAATTCTGGAAATTAATTGAGAAGTCTAGAGAATTTGATCAAGCGGAATGGTTAACAGAGGAATTAGCACAAAAGGGATTAGAAGAAGTATTAGACTTTGAATTTTTATTTGAAGAATTAATGAACGCTAGTTATCAATCTCGTTTATGGGGAGCGGCATTTGTTCTGATGGGAGGCTGTTCTGACGATACTTTTGACTATTTTAGAGGATGGTTGATTGGACAAGGGGAAAAAGTATATAACAAGGTAATGAAAAACCACGAATTTTTAGCAGAATACATAAATGAAGATAACCTTGATGATGAAGGCTTGCCTCAAAATGAGGAATTGCTTTCGGTTGGAGTAGATGCCTACACGCTTATAAAGACGGGTGATATTGAATGGGATGACGATATACATAATGAGTTATTAGAAGCCCTTGACAAGAAGGGACTACAATCAGTAACTGACATAGAATTTGATTGGGAAGAAGATGATTTGGAAAATCTATTTCCTGTTCTATGGGAAAGATTTGGAGAAGAACCACTAGGCTAAAAGAAAACAACCGAATTGGTTATCCTTACAAAAGAAATTAGAATCTACTCTTCAACAATTAGGCATGATTAGGCTTTTTTTATCTTTCAAAATCCTTAAAGTTGTAAATTTACACTTTCTTGACGTTAACCCATTGGTAAACTCATTTGCAACGGGTAGTAAGTCTTGCGGCGATTTCTGGTGAAAAGTGGCGGAAGTCGTATGTCCTTATGGCTGTAATCAGATGAAAAAAACACCTTTCCAGGTGTTTTTTTTGTCTGTTCAAAACTATCAATCATCATTCACAAATAAGAATTTCTCTAACAAAGTTTCCTTTTCTTGCTTCGCCGCGGTCGATAATTTTAAATCCGGCTTTTTCAATCATTGCGTCCATGTTTTCAATCGTTACGACAACGACTTTTTTAGAAAAGCGACGAGCATTTGTGATGATGGATTGCTGGTCCTCGGGTGAAATATGAGAAAAATGATTATACGGCATATCGATAACCGCAACATCATAATTCGTTGTCACTTCTGAAATGGGACCAGTAACGACGTCACCAACATATCCAAAATAAATAAGGTTTTTCTTCGTACCTTCTACAATTTGATAGTTAATGTCGCGACCAACCATATGAATGCCCATTGATAGGGCTTCAATTAACACCGTCCCAATGCCGCAACAAGGATCGATTGCACGGACACCGTCAGGATGAGGAACTGCAATATTTGCAACCGCTCGTGCCACGCGGGTATTTAGTGCAATGGAATAACTATGAGGCTTTTTCTGATGATGAAACCAAATCGGCTCTGTTTGCATATGTTTTCCGAAAACCCATTGTTCATCGATAAGAGCGATGGCATATTCGATTTGAGGGTTTTCAAAATCGGGTTCCCCATCAATATGCATGCCGATATCTCGTTCGACCGCACGCCGTTTTTCATAGCCAATCTTTTTCGTTGAGCCAAGGTCGATAGTATTGAGGCAAGTTACTTTAAATGTTTTCCCGTTTAACTCAATTTGTTGAAGTTGCTCTAAAATTGCTGCTAAATGATCAGACTCGTAAAGCACTTTAATTCGGTCTTTCATAAAAGGACTTCGGCTTGGAACAATCTGAACGTTACTCTTTACTACATTGGACTGCGAATCAAATCCAAAAAATGCACGCATTTCCATACGACACAAATCTTCTTCATCGCCGTGATAGGCATACGTATAGATGAATTTGGATTGCTGATTTTTTTTACTCAAACGTTTCACAAGCTTCAACAAGCGTGAACAAGAATTGATAAATGAGTTGGAAAGCCTCTGCTAATGTCATATCTTCTTTAAACCCATCCGCATAGCTAAGTGCAAAGTTTACATCCCACAGTCCATCTGCCATTGAAAACATCACACTGTATTTCCCTGCATCGCCCGTTAAGTTTGTTTCGAAATAATCTTTTATAGCAGGTCCGAATTTCTTTTGTATTTTTAAGCCAAGTAGTGCCGTATACGTTTCAAAAACGTCATCGAATTCCAAGGAAATGGCGTCGACGCCAATCACTCCAAATGAAGTCGATTCAACAAAGATAAATTCATGACGATTCTTTTTCAAGTGCTCTATCGATTGGTCTAAAAAGATCGGTGCCTCAACAAGTATGAGTGCTTCCGTTTCTTTTTCACATCGCTCAATATAGGCATCTGCAAAGCGAGTACTTGAATCTTTCTCTAAAACCTCTATATCTTGGAACAGTCCGTGTTTCTTAGCATATTCTTTCTCTTCTTTAAAAAGTTCGATTTTATCGGCTTCTTTCATTAAATGTAACGCTTCTTCTGTTTGTTTAACTAATCTTTTTTCAATCATCGTAATTTCGCTCCTTTTTCTATCACTGTCTATCTTATCATTGTTCGGTGTAGAATCGAATAATTAATCGTCAGAAAAGGTATCAAAAAATCTGCATCGTATGTTGTGCATGTAACTTTTTATATTAATTAAGATAGACGCCAAAAAAAGTAATGGTTGCAAAGCAGTGTGAAAGAAATTATAATACAGCATTGTGCATAACTATTCGCGGGGAGAGAAAACTATTTTGGAACATATGGGTCTTGTGTCGTTAATACCGCCAATTGTGGCAGTTATTTTAGCAATACTTACAAAGAACGTCATCATTTCATTGTTTTCAGGCGTCTACATAGGTGTCTTAATATTAGTTGGTGGACATCCGATTGAAGCAACGATGGAAACAATCGGGAATTATTTATTCCCACAAGTAGCGGATAGTTATAATGCTGCCGTTTTGGTTTTACTTTTCTTCATCGGTGGGTTTGTTGGACTTATGGAGAAATCGGGTGGAGGGGCAGCACTTGCGTCTAAAGCAACAAAATACATAAATACACGTGCAAAAGCCCAACTATCTGCTTGGTTCGGTGGGATTATCATTTTCTTCTCCGATTTAGGAACACCACTTATTGTCGGTCCCGTTTTTGATCGGATTTTTGATAAGGCAAAAATTTCAAGAGAGAAGCTTGCTTGGATTATTGACTCGACTTCATCTCCAGTTGCGGTACTCGTCCCTTTTATTGGATGGGGAGTTTACATAATGGGGTTAATTAGACAAGAATTTGATTTGTTGAACATTACAACATCCGAATTTAGTACGCTAGTAAGTGTCATTCCATTTCAGTTTTATGCAATTTTAGCTGTACTTATGGTTCCGCTAGTTGCAATTACGAAACTCGATTTTGGTCCGATGGCAAAAGCGGAAAGACGTATCCAAACGACCGGGGAATTATACTGGCCAGATTCGAAACCGCTTAGAAGAGCGGAAAAAGAAGCCGAGTATACGACAGGTAGCCGAGCCATTCTAATTTGGCTTCCATTGCTAGTATTGTTCATTACGCTATTTGGTTTATTAATTTCATTCGGATTCCCGTTTGAACCGGTTCCAGGAAGCGATTTTAGGGTATCGTTAAGTACGGCTTACTTATTTGCAGCCATTACGATTATTATTTTAATGCTTTTCTACAAAGTAAAGAAATTTGGAGAGATTTTTGATATCTATACAGCTGGCATGCAAAAAATGGTGTATGTTTCTGTTACGCTCGTACTAGCATGGGCGCTAGGTAAAGTCATTAATGAGATGGGAACAGCAATGTTTCTCGTCGAAGCGATGAAAGGGAACGTACCTGCCTTCATCATTCCCGCAATTTTATTTGCTGTTGGGGCGGGGATGGCGATTGCATCCGGAACGTCATGGGGTACATTCGCAATTATGATTCCAATCGCAATCCCGATGGCGGTTGCACTCGATGCGCATCTTTTAGTTTGTATAGGAGCGGTTTTATCAGGTGGGATTTTCGGTGATCACTGTTCACCAATCTCGGATACGACGATTTTATCATCGACAGGTGCGGGAGCCGATCACATCGATCATGTGAAAACACAGTTCCCGTATGCGCTTCTTAACGCGACGATTGCTTTTATCGGATTTGTCGTTGCGGGGATTACGGGCAGCGCACTGACTTTAATTTTAACGGTAGGCCTTCTTATTACAGCGGTCATCGTTTTATCGGAAATCCAAAATAGGAAATTTAAAGAAGGAGTTGGCGTTTAAATGAAACTTTGGGGCGGACGATTTACAAATCGTGAAGATGAAATTATGGAACAATTCAATACCTCTTTACCTGTCGATCATAGATTATATCATGAGGACATCGTAGGGAGCTTAGCGCATGTTACGATGCTTGTTCATAGTGACTTATTAACACCTGAAGAGGGCGAACTGCTCGTTAACGGGTTGCAGTCGATTTTGAGCGATATTCAAAGTGGTGAACTGAAAGTCGAAGGCGATTACGAAGACATTCATTCATTCGTAGAAATGCATTTGACGGAAAGAATCGGTGAAACGGGTAAAAAACTTCATACGGCGAGAAGTCGAAACGACCAAGTTGCAGTAGATGTACGCCTTTACGCAAAAAATAAAGCAAGTGAAGTAATGGATTCGCTAGAGCAGCTAATCGATTCGTTATATAAAAAGTCTGTAGACAATAACGTCATTATGCCGGGCTATACACATTTACAACGCGCGCAAGTTGTAACGTTCAGCCACCATTTAGGTGCGTATTCCCAAATGTTTAAACGGGATAAAAAACGCATTGAAAATGCGATTGAAATTATGGATGAAAACCCGCTTGGTTGCGGTGCGTTAGCAGGGACAACACATAATATTGACCGCAACGTCACGACAGAGCTTTTAGGGTTTGCTAAACCTGTAGATAATTTTTTAGATGGTGTAAGTGACCGCGATTACTTATTGGAACTAATGTCCGATTTCTCGATTATTATGATGCACTTAAGCCGTTTGAGTGAAGAACTTATTTTATGGAGCAGCCAGGAGTTCGGCTTCATTAAAATGGATGATGCATACTCAACGGGAAGTAGTATTATGCCGCAAAAGAAAAACCCGGATGCCGCGGAATTGATCCGAGGAAAAACGGGGCGTGTGTATGGTTCATTATTCGCGTTACTGACGACGATGAAAGGTTTGCCGCTTACGTACAACAAAGACATGCAAGAAGACAAAGAACAGTTCTTTGACGCGCTTGATACGGTGTTGGATTGTCTTGAAATTATGTCGAAAATGATTGATACATTGCATGTCAATGCGGATAATATGAAAGCTGCCATTAAAGCTGGTTTCCTTAACGCAACTGAAGTTGCGGATTACTTAGTGAGTAAAGGGACTCCATTCCGTGATGCCCACTCAATCGTCGGGAAACTAATCATTTACTGTGAAGAACAGGAAAAAGCGATTGAAGACTTAACGGTTGAGGAGTTTGCGAAATTCAGTGGTCATATAGCGGATGACATTTACGACTACATCGATTATGACAATATCATTACTAAAGGAAACAAAGGCTTGCTTAAAATCGTTACTCAATGAAATAAGAATAGAGCTGGTCAGCTATTGATCAGCTCTATTTTTGAATTAAGTAAAAGTTTCACAACAGTTAAACAATAAGGTGTATGATATAGGTATGTTGGAATAAAGATTTTCCTTAAAAAAGAAAGTCGTTGAACCGGCTCCCTTTTCGCGGGCATTGCCTCAGCCTTCTCGCTACGCTGCCGGGCCACTGAATAAGTCCAATGACGATAAATTTTATCTTCAATTCGTTGATCTCCGTTCCGAGCGGACGCTTTCCGCGGGCGGTCCGTGGGCCTCCTCGTCGCAAGCTCCTGCGGGGTCTCAACTGGACACGCTTCTCCCGCTGGAGTCGCCGCTCTCCGCTATGATCAACTAAGTTTCATTAATAAGAAGGTAGTTTTTCAATAGCCTCCTACGCTGCGGGGTCTTCAGCTAATAAAGAGGGAGTTGAACTTTCCCCCTCCGTTTTGGCTTTGCTATTCCCGCAAAGGCATCGCCTAGCGCCGAGGGGGAGGGAGGAAGTTCACTCTCTCCTTGTTGTTAGTAAGAATCTTTATTTCAACAGATATAGTTTAAAACACTTAAATTCCTATTTAAAGAGGTGGGTCAATGGACAAGTGGAAACAGTTTGAACACTACGTAGAAGAGTTAATGGCAAAACAACAAATACCGGGCGTTGCTATTGCGCTATCGAAAAATGGCGAGACGATTTACGCTAAAGGGTTTGGTACGAAAGATTTACAAACAAAAGAACCGATTACGCCTGAAACGATATTTGGCATTGCATCCATCACGAAATCTTTTACGGCACTAGCTATTATGAAACTTGTAGAAGAAGGTAAGTTAGAAGTCGATGATGCTGTTTCGAAGCATCTACCCGAATTTCAAACGATTCAACACGAAATGGTAGAAGGAATTAAAATCCATCATCTCCTTTCTCACACAACAGGACTTGCGACGATGGAAAGAAAAAATCATCTGAAAAACTTTACAGGGCACCTCGATTATTTGAACGCAAAAAAGTGGTCTTGGTTAGGGGTTCCGGGGGAATATATTTGCTACAACAATGATATGTTTCTTTTACTCGGTGCGATTATTGAAAAGGTAACAGGTGAAAGTTATCAGGCATACATAACGAAAACCATCTTTACACCACTGCAAATGGATCGAACGTCTTTCGATTTACTTGAATTGCAACAACTGGGTAATTTGACAACACCGTATATGATCGAAAAAGAAAAGCCGACTGCTTGTGCGTGGCCGACATTAGGAAACTATGCAGTTGGTGGCGGCATTCGTTCAACGGTTATGGACTTATTGAAGTATGGCCAGATGTATGTAAACGACGACTTACAATATAAGGAAACTTTGGCTCAAATGACAAATACCGTTATTCGAACACATGGCAATTCGTTTTACGGGTATGCGCTCCAAACGACGCCGAATTATGAAGGCTTCACGCTTGCCGAGCATGGGGGCAGTCAACCAGGGGTCTCTTCCAATTTTGGCTTCGTTCGTGAAAAAGAACTGGTCGCGGTTGTTTTAACAAACTTAAGTGGAGTTAGTGCCGATGAGATATGGCTTGCAGCAGTAAATACGGCATTGGATATTCCGATGGAGCACAAGCGGAACGTCGAACCCGAATATGATTTAAGCGAAGAGAAGTTTGAACCATTTGTGGGCACGTATACGTCGGATGAACGATCCGACGTTGAAATTTCAGTAGCGAATAAAAAGTTAGTTTGTACGATTGATGGGGTAACCCATGTACTTCGTGCAAGTAGCGAACGCACACTTGTTATAACAGAACTTGAAAAACCAATACGATTCTTTTTTGACAATACGAAAAAAACATGGGCACTTCTTTTAGGAAATCGAATGCTACTTAAAAAGTGAGGAGTTTTTATTGATGAAACCGTTAATTGGAATTACTTCGAATGTGGAAAAAGGGAACAAGCATACATTGTATGATAGCTATTTAAAGGCGGTTCAACGCGCTGGCGGTATACCGATTATTATACCTGTCGGAATTGAAGAGGATCTTTCGCAACTAACTGCCCTGCTGGACGGCATCGTGTTAAGTGGCGGGCATGATATCGATCCTATGTTATTTGGCGAAGAACCGCATCGTGATCTGGGAGACGTTTCACCGGCCCGAGATTCAATTGAGATTGCCCTTGCACAAGAAATGCTTAAATTAGACAAACCGATAATTGGTGTTTGTAGAGGGCTACAAGTGTTAAATGTGGCGATTGGTGGAAATATGTATCAAGACATTTACGCGCAAAATGATAAGCCGATTTTACAACATACCCAAAAATCTGTCCGAAGCCATCTGTCCCATATTGTTCAAGTGAAAAAAGGAAGTTTATTTGAATCGATTGCGGGAAGTACAGAAATTAAGGTGAACTCCTATCATCATCAAGCAGTAAAAGATGTCCCAGCACCATTTATTGTATCGGGTGTTGCAAGTGACGGAATCATTGAAGTGATTGAAAGTACTAAGCATCAGTTTGTTATTGGTGTCCAGTGGCATCCGGAAGAACTATCAGCAAATGGAGACGCCATTTCGTACAAGCTATTCGATAAGTTCATTGAAGCAGCTACAAAAGGGGGAAATACGAAGTGAAAACAATCGACTTGCACTGTGACGTTTTACTGAGATTATATGATTCAAAAGGAAAAGTGAAATTCAAAAACGCATCCGAACTTGACGCAAACTATGAAAAGCTTAAAAAAGGTGAAGTGCATGTGCAGGCATTTGCAATATTCATCGACCCCGACACGAAGTCGGACGAAAAATTCCAAGCTGCATTGGACCAAATTCACTACTTCTATACAGATGTAATCGGTAACAATCCGAATATGAAAGTACTGAAAAGTTGGAGTGATTTTGACGAACTACAAGAAGGAGAAATTGGGGCGTTTTTAACACTAGAAGGTGTTGATGCGATAGGAAATGACCTCCAAAAACTAACTATACTTCACGAGTTGGGGGTTATTTCGATTGGACTTACATGGAATAATGCAAACTTGGCCGCAGATGGCGTTGGCGAAAAGCGCGCGGCTGGTCTCACAATGTTTGGTAGAGAAATCGTCCAGTTCAACAATGAGCATAAGATTTTAACCGATGTATCCCATCTAAGTGAACAAGCATTTTGGGATGTCATGGACGAAGCGGACTACCCAATCGCAAGCCACTCGAATTCAAAAACGCTTTGCAATCACGTGCGAAACTTAACGGATGAACAAGCAAAAGCGATGTTCGAAAAAGGTGGATTGATCCATGTTGTTTATAATCCACCGTTCGTGAAAGAAGAAGGGGAAGTATCAATTGCCGAGCTGATTGAACATATTGATCATTTCTGTTCACTAGGCGGTATAAAACAAATCGGCTTAGGATCTGATTTCGACGGCATTTCTTCGAAAATTGTACACCTTGAAGATGCATCGATGCACCCGAATTTGATCAATGAACTATTAAAGACATACAGTGAAGAAGAAGTTAAAGGATTTGCTTACCAAAACTTCTTGGATCACCGCCCGAAATGAAACAAGTGTATAGGTTGAAATGAAGTTTCTCACTAAAAAAGAAAATCGTTGAAACGGCTCCCTTTCGGCGGGCGTTGCCTCAGCCTCCTTGCTTCCGCTGTGGGGTCTGAGACTAACGCTATTCCCGCTGGAGTGTCGCCTTATTCAACGATTTTCGGGGCGTGCTGAAATAAAGGTTTCCTACTAATAAAAAACGACTACAGCGGGGGCATCACATAGCGCCAAGCGTATTAGAAGGATGTCTATATTTTTAACCTGCATAGTATGTAGACTTTTTTTATTTAAATCAACAAAGTTAACAGATTCCATTGACTAAATGAAATTGTTAAAGGGGTCGTTCCATATGCGATTATTATGCTAGTGTTTATGGTCGTTCTATCTTTCTTTCTTTCTTTCTTCCCTCAAATTGCGACGATACTTATGGATAACGTCGAATAGGGATATAAAATACAAAACAGAGCCAAATCATATCTGATTTGGCTCTATTTTCATTTGTGTATAAACGTTGTTCGTTAAGGAAATATTAGCCTTAAGACTAGTTAACGTACAGGGGGCATTCCATCAAGGCGATAAAAAATAAGTTAGCTGGAATTGAAGATGCCGTATTCAACGACATTGAAATTGGTGAAATGCAAGTTACGCTTATTTACCTTAGTTCACTTGTAGATAAACTCACTTTACACAAGCTTGTTATGTTTCCACTTATGCAATCACAGGAAAAATTTTTACAAACAGCAGAAGTAATTGACCGCAATGATCTGGATAGCATCATATCTACGATTACGGAAGGAAATACAATTATTTATTTCCATGAAACAAAAACGTACTTGAAAATAAATACATTTAGCGTACCAACAGCAGGAATTATGGATACAGATACTGAATCTAGCGTGATTGGTCCGCAAAATGCATTTACTGAATCGCTTGAAACAAACTTATCCCTATTAAAAAGACGAATTCATAATACGAATTTAAAAAGCAAAAATTTTGTTGTAGGAACCGAAACAAATACAAAAGTTTCCGTCATGTATTTGGATCACATTGTGAATAAGGAAAACTTGGATATCGTCTGTAAAAAAATTAAGGAAATCAATCATCCGGGATTTAACGACATTTCAATTTTACAACAGCTAATGGATGATCACCCATTTTCTCCGTTTCCGCAATGTTACGAAACGGTTCGACCAGATATTGCAGTGTCTAATTTAATGGGCGGACGCATCGTCATTGCTATGGACAATAGTAAAGGAGTTATGATTTGTCCAATATCATTTTTCGAGCTATTTATTTCGCCGGAAGATTATTACAATCGGTGGACGACGGCTTCACTTCTTCGCACACTTCGTTTTTTTGGATTTTTCTTAACTATTTCATTAACACCCACTTATATTTCCGTGCTTACTCATCATCCGGAAATGTTGCCATTTGATTTATTGTTAAATTTACAAGAGTCAAGAGGGAGGGTTCCATTTTCTCCCGTTATGGAAGTGCTTTTGATGGAACTAGTTATTGAAATATTAAGGGAAGCCGGCTCACGAATGCCATCCAAAATTGGTCAAACAATTGGTATTGTTGGGGGGATTGTCATTGGAACGGCTGCGGTCGAAGCAAGCCTCGTTAGTAATACACTCATCGTTTTAGTTGCCATTTCAGCACTGTTATCTTTTTTACCTCCTAACTTCATTATGAGCAACGCGAGTCGCTTTGTTCGCTACTTTTTTATATTGGCTGCGGGCATGTTCGGGCTTTATGGCCAAATGATTGCATTCGCATGGCTTTTTCATCATTTATTAAATTTGACTTCATTAACAACTCCATTTATGACCCCTTTAATACCAAGGAAGTGGTCGGACCTTTTTGACTCCGTCGTTCGTATGCCAACTTTTTTACTTAAACAAAAACCAGGGATTGCTAGGGCACAACGTGAAAAAAAACCTCCTGCAGAAAAGGGGGAATGAGAAATGGATAAAAACAAACTAAAAGTATTAAACCATTATCATGTGATATTTCTCGTTCAAAATGTGATTGTGGGAAGCTCTATACTATCGCTACCGAACCGATTAAGTTCGATGGGCTATAGCCAGTGGTGGATGCCCTTATTATTTGGAGTGATTGCGAACGTCTTACTCGTGCCGATGATCTGGCTTGGTTTGAAATACCGAAACGATACGTTGTTCATCATTCATGAAAAAGTATTCGGTAAATGGGTAGGGAAAACGATAAATAGTATCCTGCTTTTGTATTTCATCGTTGTAATAGCAGCTGTCTGCACAAGTTTTTTGCAACTCATTCAAGTCGTGGCACTTATTGATCGGAAAATAACAGGCCCTTTATTTATTTTTTTATTCATGCTTACTTATATCGTAAGCGGAGGCATTAAATCAATCGCGCGATTTTGCATTATAAGTTTTTTCTTAACGATAGGGGTCATTTATTTTTTGAAGTGGGGAATTAGTGAAGGCGATATTCGTCATGCGATGCCTATATTTAACTTCACAACAAAGGAATTTTTCACGGCGGCCAAAAAAGGATTAATAGCAGTGGGCGGTTTCGAACTAATATCATTTTACTTTCCACATATTATTAACCAAAAGAAAGCTCTGAAACATGGATCTATTGGAATATGGTTAAGCGTTTTTATTACCTTTCTATTTACTTTCGTAAGCGTGATGTTTTTTTCAGAATGGCAACTTGAAAATGTGTTGTATCCAGTTTTGGGGTTATTTAAAGAAGTCGAATTATCGTTTCTTGAACGAATCGACGTGTTAGGCATAACGATGTGGGTATTTCTTATTTTAACGACAACTTCTACTTATTTATGGGTTGCGAAAAGAGGGTTGGATTCAATTCGATCTACTACCAAAAAGTTTCATCTATACATTATCGTGGTGTTTATTTTTATCGTTGTACAATTTCCGTTTATGCAAGAGTTTCAAAAACTGTTATTTGAACGTGTTTTTTACGTAATGTACGCCATGTTTTTATGGCCGATTTTGCTCTGTATCATCCACATGCTAAAAACGAAAAAGAACGAGGGATTCGGATGAAGAAGCTTATGTTACTAATTTTTATTTTGTGTTTTGTTTTTATTACAGGATGTTCGGAAGGCGGTGGGCGCGCTGCTGTGGAAGAATTGGCATTGGTCAGTAGCATCGGTTTTGACTTAGGAGACGATAAAGAAATGAGGATGACAGTTGGGATACCACAACCAGCCGGTGAATCCCCAGTGCTAACGGAAGCCTATTCTGTCAACACGGACATGATACAAGAAGGTATTGTCGATATCTCCTCACAAGCGGACAAAACGCTTATTTTAAATCAGTTGCGAACGATTTTATTTAGCGAAGAATTTGCGAAAAGTGGGAAGGTAACGGAAGTGGTGGAACACTTTTACAGGGACGCAACGCTTGGGAATAAAGTCCGTCTTGTCATTGTGAAAGATAAGGTGGAAGATGTTTTAAAAGCCGATTATCCAGAAAACGAACATATGGATGCTTATTTGAATGATTTGTTCCAACCGAAGCTTCATAATTCGTTTAGTCCATTTACATCGATACATGATTATATGTTTACTCAAACGAATGCGGTATTTCATACGATGGTTCCTTATTCGGAAAAAAAAGAGCAGTCACTTAAAGTGACAAAAGTCACTTTGTTTGATAATAAAAAAATGATTGAAACAATCTCGACGGAAGACTCGCTTATCATACAGGCCTTAAAGGGGCTTGAAAAGTTAGCGCCAATCGCCATAAATTTTAAAGATAATGATACCGACAAAAAACTTTTTTTAGAACAAATTGAGAGCGATGTAAGGATTAAAGGAAATAAAAACATCGAATCCCCGAAAGTATCGATTGTGCTTAAAATAAAAGCGGTGCTCATTGAATATAAGGGGGATCGAGATTTAAGTAAAAAAGGGGAATATAGGAAACTTGAAACGGAGATAAACAAACACCTAGAAAAAGAAATAAAGGATATTCTTAAAAGTCTTCAAAAGTTGGAATTAGACCCGGTCGGTTTTAGTGAATTTTTTAGAATGCATTATAAGGGAAAGTGGACAGAAGAAATGACGAAAAAGGTAATTGCTTCGTCTGAGTACGAAGTGAAAGTGGAATTTAAAGTTTTAAATACGGGGACGTTGAAGTAAAAAAGGTGGCCCAGTGGGTATCTTTTTTTATGTAAAGACTCCAGTGCCTAGCTCACTGTTGAAAAAATGAAATCCCCAAAAGCCAAAGAGCAGCTTCTGTGGATTTCCCTATTTCCTTCGTGATCACCCAGGCGCTTACGCTTTTCTGGCTTATTCAACCGCTATTCTTAAGTCTCCATACCCCGTCTTCTCCATATCTTCCAGTGGAACAAAAAGAATCGAGGCGCTGTTAATGCAATATCTTTTTCCGCCACGATCTTTTGGTCCGTCATCAAACACATGCCCCAAATGGATATTGCCAACGCGACTTCTGACTTCTGTCCGAATCATGTTAAATTTCGTATCTTCATGATACGTAACGACTTCAGGGTCGATTGGCTTTGTGAAACTGGGCCATCCGCATGCCGAATCGTATTTGTCGGTACTTGAAAAGAGGGGTTCACCGGTTACGATATCAACATAAATACCCGGTGCATACAAATCCCAATATTCGTTGGAATAGGCGTGTTCCGTATCATCGAGTACAGCAACTTGATATTGATCATCTGTTAATTTTATCTTTATTTCTTCATCACTTGGTCTTGTATACAATGTCGGGTCCACTTTAACCGTTTCCCCATCCAACACACTTAAATCGATATGGCAATAAGCATTTGGATTTTTCTCCAAATAATCTTGGTGGGCTTCTTCTGCGAGGTAATAGTTTGTTAACGGCTCGGCTTCAGTAACAATCGGTTTGTCGTATTTTTCTTGTTCTTTTTCTATCGCTGCTTTAATGATTTGTGCATCTTCATCGTTTTCATAATAAATTCCCGTACGATACTGAATGCCTGTATCATTTCCTTGTTTGTTTAACAGTGTAGGATCAATGACTTTGAAATAGTACGTTAGAAGTTCCGAAAGGGAGATGTGCTTAGGATTATATTTCACTTCAACAGCTTCAACAAAACCACGGTCTCCCTTTATGACATCCTTATACGACGGCTGTTCTCCTGTTCCGTTGGCATATCCAGACGTTACATCCTGGACTCCGTTAATCCTTGAAAAATAAGCTTCCACTCCCCAAAAACAACCACCTGCAAAATAAATCTTGTCAAGTTCACTTTCGGGTACGTTTACAGTGGGCTTTGAATTGTTTGTTGTGCTTTCATTTTTTTCAACACCCGCAGATGAACAGGCGGCGAGTAGCATTAAAATCAATAAAAAAGCTACATTAGATAATCTCTTCATGTACGCTCCTCCTCAATTGATGTCTTTAAATGTTTTAATGATTTGTTCATTCGGGTTATGACCAATTATCGTTTGAACGAGATGACCATCAGAACCAATATAATAAGAAGTTGGGTAGGCGAGTAAACCGAATTGTTTGGAATAAACACCATCTTCATCCAATAAAACAGTCAAATTATCCGCATCTAAATAAGCAAACCACTTCTTGAATTCTGCCGAAGATTTCTCCGCTTTGTAACGAGGGCTGACGATGCTAAGCACTTTAAAGTCGTTGTCTTGCGCGGCTAACGTGTTAAGTTCATCAAGCCCAGCAAGACAAATTGAACACCAGGAAGCCCAATACTTCACATACACTTTTTCTCCTTCAAAATCTGAGAGTGCAACTTGGTTTCCAGCTAAATCTTTGAGATCAAACATTGGTGCTTGTTCACCTGTATTCACTATGTCTGTTTTTCCGCAAGCACTAACAAAAGCGACTGTTAGTAAGCCAATAAGAAGTACAATCCATTTTCTTTTCATATAAATCCTCCTTTGGAGTTGAAGTATGAAAGGAACCGTATTATTTACCTTATTTTAACACGTTTTTTAAAAGTATCTGACTTATTTGAATTGAAAAAAGAGACCCTACAGGCTTCTTTTAGTTTTATTTTCGTTTAAATCGACTTCGTTTATTCGATTTTAAGCGTTGCATGCGGTCATCGATTTCCCGTTTCATGGATGCAGACTTTTCATGGTCGATTTGAATGGTGCTAATTTCTTCTTCCTCTACTTCGACTAAAAACCACATTCCGACCGTGCTTTCTGTAGGCAGGGAGGAATGCTCGACGTGAAATTCTTTCTGCAATTCATCGATGAGTAAAAGTGCTTTGTTATCGTCAGTCAATCGGTCGAGATATGCTGAATACATTGTTTAGCCTCCATGCATGCGATGCCTTGCATTTTAATGTCTTTCATTCGGGCGGTTCCGATGCCATTAATTTTGACAAGATCGTCGATGGCAAGATAAGGTCGAAGTTCGATTAATTCGACTGCTAGGGTGGATCCGATATGTATGATTTTCTGAACTTCTTCTATAGTAGCCGTGTTAATGTTCACACAAGATTCATCCGACGAGGAATGGGATGGTGTACTTTGTGATGAAACATTATAATTATTCCCATCGGTTTCTACAATAATTGTTCCATTTATATCTGTACCGTAAAAAATTGTACCGCTAGATTCGATTCTAGTAATTATCTCGGCATCAGGATGTCCATATGAATTTTTAACCCCGGCTGAATAAATGGCGACTTCAGGATGTACTGCTTTTAAAAATTCAGGGATGGTAGATGTATTGGACCCGTGGTGACCGACATGCAAAATGGTGGCGCTTAAATTGGCGCCTTGTTTAAGCATGTCGTTTTCCGCTTGTTGTTCTGCATCTCCGGTGAAAAGGAAAGACATATCCTTATATTGTAAACGTAGCGCCAGCGAGTTATTGTTCGTATTTGCTGAAAGGGTGGTTGGATGAAGAACCGCAACTTCGATAGGGCCGATGTCGAAAATCTCACCTGGTTTAGGTTCGTAATAATCAACGCCATTCTTCTCGATGGCTTCCAATGATTTTGCAAATACTTGAGAATTAGCAGTTTCTCCATTCATCCAAACTTCGTTTACATTAAACGCTTCGATGATTTCCGCCAATTGGCCGATATGATCTGCATGTGGATGGGTAATGGCGATAATATCAATGTCCTTAATGTTTTGGGTGTGGAGATATGCTACTACATCTTTTGAGGCCCAGTCTCCGGTATCAATGAGCACTGTAATTGGTTCTTTCTTATCATTAAATTGAAGTAATGTAGCATCGGCTTGACCTACATCTATGTAATGGACTTTCAATCTTGGATCCTTTAGAACTTGTTGTACGACTTTATCTGCATCTATACCATCTACCTTTGTTTTGGGTTGGAACATTGTATTTGAACAACCAGAAAAAATAAGCAAACCAATAAGTAGGTAAAGATAGACGACCAATTTTTTTTGCATGTTGATCCTCCTTGTGAAATGAATCTTCTCAACAAATTATAGCAGATGTAAATCTAAAACTATGAATTGTACACTGTATGATTTGTTGCACTAATAAAAATGGATAGGCAACTTTTTTAATTAGTACTCGTTTTAAAAATATTTCATTGGGAATATTTTTCGTACTAAAAGACCAATTGTATGGCTATCCTAAATTTGATAACAAATTTGGGAGGAATTGAATTGAAAAAGGTATTTATGATTACGACTGCAGTTCTTTTATCATTAGCTTTAATAGGATGCGGGGCTAATAAAGATAAAGGAACGGTGAAGAATGACAACGCGACAACGCCAAAAGAAGTCGTTGAAGATAAGAATAATGACGTCGTAGTTGAAGAGGATAATACAACAAATGATACCGTAAACAATGGCAACGAAACAAAACTAGAAGTGGCTGAAGATGCCGCGAATCGGGTTACTGAATTAGATGAAGTGGAAAGTGCAACGGTTATAGTGACAGATCACAACGCTTACGCCGCGGTCATGTTGAAAAGCGGAACGGACGAAGCTGTCACAGATGAATTGGAAAGCCAAATTGCAGATAAAGTTCGAGAGGCCAATACAAACATTGAAAATGTATATGTCTCATCAAATCCTGACTTTATCGAACGAATGACGGGATACGGTACGAAAATTAAGGAAGGGGAGCCAGTAGAAGGGTTTTTCGAGGAGTTTTCGGAAGCAGTCCGTAATGTGTTTCCCGATGCTCATTAAATATACCTGACAAAAAAAGCGATTACTCAGTGGAGTGATCGCTTTTTCGTTTTTCCTATAAATACTTATTGGACTTTTTCATACTGTTGGAATGCTTTATGAATCTTGTTGCGGCCTTCCATAATTTCAGGGTGGAATTGAATCGACGCTGAGTCACGAGTAGATTTTACATCTTGCATCGCTTGTTGCATTTTTGCGTTATTTTTCGCGATGGAGTGACCTGCAAGTGTTCCTTGTGCGCGGGCTACTTTTGCAGACTCGATGCCTGTAATGTTTCCAGCGACGTATAGCCCTTTAAGTGGTGTTTCCATTTGCTCGTTATGAATCGGAACGTGTCCGCCTAATTCTTCGACGTACTGGAATGGACAACCGATTACGGAAGCAAGTTCCGTAAGTGGGTAAAGCCCACCGGCAATACAAACGAAATCGACGTTTATAATTTTTTCGCTACCTGCTACAACTTTTCCATCGGGTGTAACGTCACACATTGTAACGGACTCCACTTTTTCTGTACCGTTTATTTGAACGATGGCTTTACGAATGTGGATTGGCATACCCCACATTTTGACGCCGCCTTTTGGATAAAAACTAACAGCGATATTGCGTACCCATTCCGCTTTCGCGAATTTACTACCGAAACGAAGGAAAGCAGAAGGCGCTAGATGCGCAATACTTACAAGCCCTTCCATTACTTTTTTAGGGTCTGCATGGTTTTTCGTAACCGGGTTTGAAACCGGCAACGCCATACTATGCAGTTCAACGCCGGCGATTTGTAATTCACGAGCGATTGCTGCGGATAATACGTTCACACCAACGACGATACCTTTATTACCAACGCGTACGCGGTGCACGTTCGTCATGACTTGTGCTGCACCAATCGACATAACGCCGGGAAGTGTCCAACCTGGAATTGGTGCTGCTGTTTCTGCAGCTCCAGTTGCAATAAGTAGGTTCGTTGTTTCAAGAAGACCGATATTTGTATGTATCGCATATCCTTGGTCTGTTTTTTCGATATGGTGAGCAGAAACTTCACATTTGATTTCCGTATTTAGTTTTTCGGCTTTATCCATCAAAATTTGTGTTTCTTTAACTCCGTTCCACCATTCGCCATTTGGCTCTTGGTGAAGTTGTCCGAGTAGTCTACCGCCCGGCTTTGGGAATTCGTCAATGACAATAACTTTTAAATCCGATTCACGACATGCAATTGCTGCTGACAAACCAGCAGGGCCCGCACCAATGATTACTACATCATACATGCGTTCCACCAGCCTTTTTGTCTTTATTTTTTTGTTCGAATTCAGCGTATGTACGTGGCCATTCATCTGGTGAAGAAGCAAATGGAGCTGCTTGCAATTTACCACTTTCAACTGCCATATTTTCTTGGATTGTTGTCATGCATGCACGAACACCTTGCGCTTCGTTAACCGTTACGCGGCACTCAAAGCAATGTCCAATGTTACAATAGATTGCACGTGGTGTACCGGTTCCTTCATGAACGCGTAGTTGCCTAACACCGTTTGCAAGAAGCGCAGATGCGATTGTATCACCTTCAATGCCTTTGTATGTAGTTCCGTCAAAAGTAAACGTAACTGGTTTCTGGTTCTCCAGTTTACCTAGAACCGGATGATCCACGATTCGGTTTGTCGTCATTTTGTGTTCCCTCCTAAAACGGATAGTGATACGGGTCTAACGGGAGGTTGGACTTTCATTGGGATCTCATGTCCTGCTTTTTCTCCTGTGACTGATTCCAATACCGCATCGACTGCCGGTCTACATGTACGTCCACCACAGTAACCCATACCTGCTCTTGTCCGTAGTTTAACTTCACGTGCAGAACAAGCATAAGTTGCTGCTGTGTTTTGGATGTCTTCCAAAGAAACTTCTTCACATCTGCAAATAATTGTTCGATTCATAGTCTAACTTCCTCCTCTTACACAAAATGAAATACAGTCAGAAAGTGCTTACATTTTTAACGAAAAAGATTGACACAACGTCTACTACTATTCTAACATACATATAGAGAAGTGAATTACTATATATATGAAAAATAAAAAATCATTTCACGCTTATATATATCATAATACAAATGGTTTTACTATGTCAAAGGAGGATTTACATATGTCTAAAAAAGATCATGCAGAAGTTGTCATTATTGGTGGCGGAATTGTCGGTTGTGCAATTGCTTACTACGTTGCGAAATCTGGAATTGATTGTGTGTTAATTGAAAAAGATGATATTGCAAGTGGTACGTCGTCACGCTGTGATGGGAACGTTACAATCGTTGATAAAGATCCAGGTTTTGATAGCTTAATGTCCCTTAGAAGTCAAGAACTTACGGTGGCTTTAGCTGACGAACTTGACTTGGATTTTGAATACCGTGCACTTGGCAGCTTGCTTGTATGTGAAAACGATACAGAAATGCAAGCGGCAAAAGAATGGGTCGATATCCAAAACGCGGCTGGACTAGATTTTAAATTATTAGACCGTGCTGATCTTAAAGCGGAATCTCCTTACTTTGCGGACGATATTCCTGGAGGATTGGAATGTGCGACAGACTCTCTTATCAATCCTTATATGTTCTGTTATTCCCTAATTCATAAAGCGAAGCAATACGGACTTCGTGTCTATACAAAAGCAGAAGTAACTAATATTACGAAAAAAGAAGAATTCACTGTTGAAACGACAAACGGTACATTTACTGGGAAAAAAGTAGTGAACGCGGCGGGCGTATGGGCACCATTCATTGGTAAAATGCTCGATATCGATATTCCGATTATCCCAAGAAAAGGCCATATTGTTGTAGGTGCAAGACAAAAACCTGTCATGATGCGAAACGTTATGGAATTCGGTTATTTGATGAATAAATTTGGTCGTGACCGTATTACAGATCCAATGACTGAAAAACACGGTGTAGCATTGGTACTGGAGCCGACTGAAAGCCAAAACTTCCTTCTTGGATCGAGCCGACAATTTGTTGGGTACGACGGAAGAATTGATATTAACGTTGTCCAAACAATGGCGAAAAGAGCACTTAGATTCTATCCAGACATGATTGACTTTACAATGATCCGTGCATATACGGGTTTCAGACCATGGACAGCGGACCATTTACCAATCGTTTCTGAAGTAAATGAAATCCCTGGCTTCTTCATCGCAGCAGGCCATGAAGGTGATGGAATCAGCTTAGCAACAGTTACTGGTAAACTGATTGAAGAACTAATTAGCGGGAAAACAGATACAATTATCCCGACAGAACCATTACGATTCGACCGTTTTGCTAAAGCGACGGTGTAATAATTTAGGGAATATCCAAAAAATGTCCTCCGCCAAAGCACCAAGGCGTGGGGCTTTTTTGTACTAATTAACCGTATAAGCCATAAGCTATCAACAACTTGTTTTGTTAACTATCCATTTCTTCAAATTCAGACAGCCAACGAATCTTTTTTATGATAAAATCGAATTTCGAGTTCAACGATAAGGGGAGATTCAAGTGATTTTAGCAGGGAATTATAAAATCCGAAAAGAGCTGTTTCGTACAATTGATGGGTTAACGGACGAACAGTTCAACAAAGTCCCTTCAGATGGCGGATGGTCTCCAAAGCAAATTTTGGAACATCTCGTACGTATGGAAACAGTGATCGCAACAAATATAGCGAAAGAACTGAAAAATCCGGACAGTCCAAAAGCGATGAAGAAACCAATTGCTATTTCTACGAATCGTTTAATAAAAGTAGAAGCGCCGGGTTATACCGCGCCTACTGAAATCTATAAATCAAAAGAAGAAATGAAATGTGAATTGTACGATTCACATATATTCTTATTAGATGTCTTTGAATCGAGCACAAAAGACGAATTACGTGGAAAATCGTTCAGGCACCCGATTTTCGGGCGAATTCCATTGATCCAATGGTTTCCATTTGTCGGTCTCCACGAAAAACGTCATTTAAAACAATTGAAAAAAACGATTGCAATGGAGTAAGACTATTGCAATCGTTTTTTTATGGCTTGACGGCGGTGGGTGGAGATTGGGTGGACATTCTGGGTGAAAGGGTGGACATTCCCGTGGATTGAGCTGATATTCCGAGTGAAAGAGGGGACATCCCCGTGGATAGAGCTGACATTCCGAGTGAAAGAGAGGACATCCCCGGATAGAGCCGGCATTCGGACTAAAAGAGATGAGTTCCACCCGAGCCGCTGATTTCCGTTCCGAGCGGACGCTTTCCGCGGGCGGTCCGTGAGTCTCCTCGTCGCAAGCTCCTGGGGGGTCTCACCTGGACGCGCTTTTCCCGCCGGAGTCGTCGCTCTTCACTCCAATCAACTAAGTATCGCACTCTTTAGTTCAACCTATATAGTCTACAAGTTATCAGATAAATGTACTACGTCTATGGTAAAATGACAGCAACAGAAACTTTCCAACATGCCCCTACCAAGGAGGTATTCAGATGACTTATCCAAACCGGGCAACAATTGGAAAACGAACTGAGTGCGCGCTTAGTGGAAAAATGGCTATGAACAAACGCCAATTCCCGATGTAGCCGCATTGCAGACAAAATTTCGCCAGCAAATGAATCGCATGAACAAAAATTACAAGAGGATTACAGCAGATTGTTAATGAAAGAGTTTTGGAAATCTACATATTGCTTATTACTAGAATTAAGATACAGCGGAGGTGTCTCATGATGAATCTGGTTGAAAAAGCATTAAGGTTTGCCGCCGTGAAGCATGAAGGACAGTATAGAAAAGGGACAAATATACCATATATCACGCATCCAGTGGCTGTAGCAATGATATTGAAGAAAGCAAAATATAGTGATGAAGTTGTAGCGGCGGGACTTTTACATGACACGCTAGAAGATACGGAAACGACAGAAGCCGAGCTAATCAAAGAGTTTGGGAAGTGTGTGTTTCAGTTTGTACAGGCAGCATCTGAAACTGATAAAAGATTGTCGTGGGAGGAGCGGAAAGAGTGCACAATTGCAGAACTTCCTGTAAAAACACAAGAGGAACTTGCTGTGATTGTTGCGGATAAATTGCATAACGTACGATCAATGCATTCAGACGTGAAGGAACATGGTGATAAAATATGGATGCGTTTTAACCGTGGAAAGCGCGAGCAATCCTGGTATTATATGAGTGTTTTAAAAACTCTAGATCCACGAAAAGAAGAAGTGAAAATCATAAAAGAATTAAAAAAAGAAATATATTTATTGTTTGTTGGTGATATTAAGCTGACCTTTAAACAAATAGACATGCTTTTTAGCGCTGCATATTTTATTAGCGAAGGGTTGGCTGAAGAACTTCGGGAAATTGGTTTATTAGATTTCGTAAAAGAAGCAAAAGAAGAGGCTGATATAAATTATCGAAATGATTATTGGCAATTAGTCGAACCATTATTTAAAATACTAGCCTCCAATGAAGTAGAATTTGAGAGAAACTCTGATGGCCCTATGATCTTACTTTGTTACTGTGCGGAATTGAAACACCGACTTGCATGGACAGATGATGAGTTTGTGAGGCATTTTAAAAGGAATCTTAGAAAGTTATAAAGTTAAATTTTTCGGATACCAGTCACTCATTTACTCAAAGCCCCAAGAATTTAAGTTAAATCCCGTGAAAATAAATTATTTATAACCAACGAACTCAACCTAATTACTCTTCTTTATATTCTTACATTCTTGTTAGATGTTAAGTGTCTGTTAGTTGTCTGTTGGAGCGATGCCTAAAGAGTTATAGAATACCTAGTTCATGCTGTTTATAGATCAATCTTAGGCTGTTAATTCGTCTGTTATAAAATCATATCTTTCGAATTTTTTTGGACTATGCAGATTTACTTAATTTCGAAGTAAATGGGCTACCATTAAAGATATAGATGATCTAAAAGGAAAAAGAGACAACTTTTTTTATTTGGTGAAAAATACTTTGTGGTGCCGGTATCCATTTCAAAGGGGTTCACCATGATGTCTCCAATCACTATAAGTTAAGGGGGAACGAGAGAATGATAACAAATTACAATAAATCGATAAAAACCGAGAAGAAAACAGGATCGTACTCGTGGCCATTAATTATTTTTATGCTAATTATTTTTTGGCCGGTCGGTGTTTTTTTCCTTGTAAGTAGACTTCGAGTCGATAAGAAATCTTCACTGTCTTTAGGAAGAAAAATGACGATATGGGGATGGGTAATTGTAGGGATGGGGGTCATCTCATGGCCAACATCGATTGCAGGTGGATTCTTTAGTGGAACATTCCGTACGATGTTTTTTATTTCCGCGGGTTTGGCATTAGTTTATATCGGTAAAAAGTCATCGGTAAATGCTGTGAAATATAAAAAGTATATCAGTATGATTATAAATAACAACATCAGGTCTATTGCGACGCTTGCATCCGCTATTCCTGTTTCCTATGATACTGCTATGGAAGATCTTCAAAAAATGATTGGAAAAGGTTTTTTTGAGGATGCATATATTAATTTTAACGCTGGTGAAATTGTTTTATCAAAAGACGCTATAGCTAATTCTAAAGTAAGTAATCATAAAGTAGAAATGATAGTCGTAACTTGTACTGGTTGCGGGGCAAATAATAAGATTGAAAAGGGAGGGGTTGGTGCCTGTCAATATTGTGGATCTCTAATTAGTAGGTGATGAATTTAAAGCGAAGGTTGAGTTAATAAGATGTCTTTCCCTTCGGCAAAAAATGATTGAAAGCAATTGCAGTCAAAAACTTTTTGGTTCTTTTTAGAAATTATACTCGTATTAAAATGCAGAAAGAGCTATAATTATGATGAGTAATGTAATCGTAGGAGGGAATATATATGAAGAAAAAAAATGTTATTATTATAGGTGCCGCAGGAAGAGATTTTCACAATTTCAATACATATTATCGAGATAACGAAGCATACAATGTGGTTGCTTTTACGGCAACGCAAATTCCTGATATAGATGGGCGTGAATATCCAAGTGAATTAGCTGGTGAGCTCTATCCAGAAGGCATTCAGATTCATTCACAAGATCAATTACCGGAGTTAATTCAAGAGTTGCAAGTGGATGAATGTGTTTTCGCATATAGTGATATTGGTTATGAAGATGTAATGAGCATCGGTGCAATTGTGAATTCAGCGGGTGCTAACTTCACATTACTAGGACCGAAAAGTACGATGATAAAAAGTAATAAACCGGTTATTTCTGTTTGTGCTGTACGAACTGGAACGGGTAAAAGCCAAACGTCACGAAAAATTATCGAAACGTTACTGGAGTATGATTTAAAAGTTGTTGCCATTAGACATCCGATGCCTTATGGCGATTTAAATGCACAACGTGTTCAGCGTTTTGCGACGGTAGAGGACTTAAAGAAACATAATTGTACAATCGAAGAAATGGAAGAGTATGAACCACATGTGACACGTGGAAATATTATTTATGCTGGTGTTGACTATGCAGATATTTTGGCGGCAGCTGAAAATGATCCAGACGGTTGTGACGTGATTTTATGGGACGGTGGAAATAATGATTTCTCTTTCTACGAGCCCGATTTAGCCGTGAACGTCTTGGATCCACATCGTCCAGGTCACGAGTTGAAATACTATCCTGGTGAAGTTTGTTTAAGAACAGCTGATGTGAATATTATTAACAAAATTGACAGTGCAACAGAAGAGTCGATTGAAATTGTAGAAAATAATATAAAACGTGTAAGTCCTAATAGTACGATTATTAAGGCCGACTCAAAGATTACGGTCGATCACCCAGAGCTTATCGTTGGAAAACGTGTACTTGTCGTGGAAGATGGCCCGACGTTGACACACGGAGAGATGAAAATTGGCGCGGGCACAGTTGCAGCTGAGCGTTTAGGTGCGAAGGAACTCGTTGACGCACGCCCATTTGCAGTTGGTTCATTAATAGAAACGTTTAACAAATACGGGCATATTCAAAACGTCCTTCCAGCAATGGGGTATGGCGAGCAACAATTGAAAGATCTTGAAGAAACCATCAATAATACGGACTGCGATGCGGTAATCATTGGAACACCAATGGATTTAACACGCATCATTTCAATTAATAAACCGACTACACGTGTACATTATAATTTAGACGAAGTGGGTAGTCCGAATTTAAGCGGTATTTTAAAAGACTTTATCCAAAAACATAAACTTGTATGATAAATAATCGATGACAGCTACTGCCACAGTTTTGGGAAAACTAAAATTGTGGCGGTAGCTTTTTTTACTATTCAAACTAACACTTCGGAACTGTTTCATAAACTGGAAACTTCCACGATATACTTTCTATACAGGAGGAGAACTATGGGAGTAATTACGTTACTTGTTCCATTTATCATCGTTTCACTTATCGTGTTATTGATTGCGGGACTAAGAATCAAAACAGAAGAGGAGGGGGAAGAATTGATGAAAAGTATATATGTTTATTTAGTTTTATTTGCGACACTAATGATGTCTATCGGCGGAAGTATCGGTGTATTTATGGCATTAGCCGATGTTGTATCACCAGCTCCGTATCATCAATCTTTTGAGGAATATAAGCAATGGGGCACACCCGAGTATGGGAGTGAGATAGAGGCTGAAGTAAAATCAGAAGAGGAACTAAGGGCTAGTTATGACGCGATGATTGAGCGTGATGAGGAGCAATCCATAAAACGCTCGGTAAACACACTTATTAAAAGTTTTGGATGGATTGTGATCCCACTTCCTGTCTTTTTCTATTTCCAACGCAGGCTGGGGGGAAGAAAGTCCATTGGAAGAGTAGAAGAATAGAACGCATGTATGGTGTAATGGAAGTTCAATAGAATAGGTAACTTTTAAACACCAAAAATAACCCATCCTTGAGTTAGAAGCTCAGTTAAGATGGGTTATTACATCCCATAACAGCCGACCCCTTAAAGGGACCTACTATTGGTTTGACCGTCAATTTCGTAGATTGGTGGTCTTTTTTAGTTTATTCAATCTCTACATACATTATATAATTCGAAGATTTTTATTGCAAGGAGAGCTGATTGGCTGATTACAGCCAATCAAATGTACCATCCTTAGCATAGCTCTTACCATTTCATACCTTCAGGATGATCAAAGAGGATAAACCGTATTTTGGAAAGTGCGATGATATACTTGTTATAGATATTTGACTGGTTTTCAATAAGATCAATCTTTCGCAAAAGGGTCATTTTGTGAGAAAAAAGAGAAGGAGTTAAAATGCTTAAACGTAAATTATACTGTTCCAATTGCAATCGAGAAGTTCAAGATGGTGAAGAAATTTATGCAAAAATGAAGGCCCCAAAGCATTCCGTGGTTGAAATCAAAGCATATCTGAAAAAGGAAAGTGAAATTTTTTGTGCCGATTGTTTTGATAAAGGGAAGTGAATGTGAAGTAATCGGGGGCAATCATTGAATAGATTGCTTCCTTCATAATCGGGCCAGGTTGGTTTAATAAAAAGAGATGCAACTTTGTTTAACGGGTTTAACAAATGAATTAGCACATCAATTCACACACGAGTTGAAACTACGGCATAAATTTATGCGATGTTGTCAAAAACAGTGCTAATAGGGTTGCGAATTGATCTACTAAAAGTAATTCGTAACACTTATTTCTTGTAGGATATTGGAGTTTTTATGTTAATCTAAATATAGATTATGAAAGAATTGAAAATTATTATTTATTTAACTAACGGACCATTTAACGTAAGACTTTATAATTCTTTAATAAACTTGAAGCTTTCCCCGAAATATAAAGTCTGACCATTTAAGGTGGAGAAAAATGGTGCAATTTACTCGAATTAGAGATGGCGGGGGAAATCCTATGAAAGCAAAAGTGAGCCTTATTATATTGGTCATGCTGGCAATCCTATTTGGTAGTACGACATTCGTATTTTATAATAAAGTGTATGTTTATAAAGTAGGAATGGATAATGGCATTCAAGATATGCTAAGAGATAGTGCACTTTTTTTTGAAAATGAACAGTATGACACAGATTATGTGGAGCCTTTATATACACTGTATGGGTATGCAGAAATGCAGTATAACTACATGCGAATGACGACAGATTCTGAGATTTACACAGTCGCACGTATTGTGAAGAAATTTGTTGATCCTGATGTGTATGCGCAATTATCAACTGAACAAAAGTCGAAAACTGCGCATTATTTACGTCAACTGGCCAATGATGAATTGGTTGATTTTGAAAAAGAATTGTTACCGTTTTTGAATGAGTTGTCGGTGGAGTAGTCTACACGATTGCAAAATAGTTGCCCTAGTGTGTAGTCTTTGGAAAATGAAACCTATCAATTACCAAGACCGTATTAATAATGGAACTGTTGTTCCGCAAACGGGCGCGATTGTGAGAAAGCCTTTTGGGCGTAAAAAAAAGGGCGGGGACGGGGCGAATCTTTATATTTTTTACCCGCGAATGATAGGGGGGATATGATACCCCGTGAGGTAGCGACAAGGCCTACTTGGAGTAGGGTTGAAGGCACTAAATTTGAAAGTGAACCTATTCATTCTTTAAACCAAGACCGTTGTATTTATAATACGTATGAGCCAATGACAATTACACATTACGAACACTCCAAATAAAGAAACGACAGTTTACTAGTAAAATTTCAGTTTCATGAATAGATTTATATCAAAAAGACTTATAAATATGGTAAGGTAATATTTAGGATGAATAAATTTGATGTTTTTTTAACTTAATAAGACAGAATCATTAAACTTCCCTGTCGGCACGATAGTAATTATAAAAGGGGCGATTTATATGCGAATCAATGAAGAAGTTGCAACTTATTTGGAAGAAAATCCAATTATGCTACCTGATACGTTAACTCCAGAAATAATTGTAGCAATTCGAGAAATAAATGATGTGCTTGCTGCTGGGGAAGTGGGGCAGGAAGTTTTATCAGTGGAAAACCGTACGATTCCGGGGCCTGATGGCGATGTGCCTGTCCGGATTTATACGCCCGCAGGTCAAGGGAAAAAGTGTCCGGCGATTGTTTACTATCATGGTGGGGGATGGACGATAGGTAGCCTAATAAGCTATGACGCGGTTTGTAGGAGACTTGCAAATGTGACGGGAAATAAGGTCATTTCTGTCGGCTATCGACTTGCACCTGAGCACCGTTTTCCAAAAGGGTTAGAGGACTGTTATGCGGCAACTCAGTGGGTTTTTGATCATGCGGAAGAATTACAGTTGGATGATAGCCGTATTTCGATTGGCGGAGATAGTGCGGGAGGAAATCTTGCGGCTGCGGTCACGTTAATGTCCAGGGAGCGAAAAGGACCGCAAATTTACGCTCAAATATTGATTTATCCAGCCGTAGATGCTTTGCGGTCTATTGAGCATACGCCCTATGAATCGATTCGAGAAAATGCGCAAGCGCCGATTTTGACTAGTAGTCTCACTAAAAGTTTCTGGGATCATTATATCCAAACAGAAGCGGATGGAGAAAATGTGTATGCATCGCCAATAAAAGAAAAAGACTTAAGCAATTTGCCGCCTGCACTTGTAATCACTGCGGAATATGACCCAATTTGTGATGAGGGAGAGGCATATGCCGACCGTCTAAAGAAGAGTGGAGTTCCAGTGAAACGTACCCGATACGATGGGTTGGTACATGGTTTCTTGACACTTCCAATTTCAATCAACGAACAAGTTTTGCAATCGATTGCGGAATTTCTTGAAACAGACGCTATTGAAAAATAAAAACGATGGACAGTATCTTAACTATTCGATAAACTCATAACTTGTGGTAAGATCCTCTAAAAAACAAACAACCCACTGAAAAAAATCTTCAGTGGGTTGTTAGATAGATTATCGTATTGTCACAACAATTTCTTCTTCGACGACATCGACATGAACTTTTTCAACATCGTCTTCCAAAATAAGATCCGTTAATGGGTCTTCGATTTTGTCTTGAATGACTCTGCGAAGTGGTCGGGCACCGAAACGTTTATCATAACCTAGTTTGACCAATGCTTCTTTTGCTTCCTCGGAAATTGTAATGTCAATATCATTTTCTTCAATTGTTACTTGTAAATCTACAAGCATCAAGTCTACGATTTCGAGTAAGTTGTCTTCTGTTAACTCATTAAATGATACAATCGTATCGAAACGGTTGAGAAATTCAGGTTTGAAATAATCTCCTAATGTTTCTAGCATAGTGACGGATTCATGTTCTGTTCGATTAAACCCGACGTTCACTTTTTTCTCACCTGTCCCCGCGTTACTTGTCATAATAATGACCGTATCTTTGAAACTGACTGTGCGGCCATGTGAATCCGTTAGACGGCCGTCTTCCATAATTTGTAGGAACATATTTTGAACGTCTGGATGCGCTTTTTCGATTTCGTCAAGGAGTAAAATTGAATAGGGATTGCGACGAATTTGTTCTGTTAATTGACCGGCCTCTTCATGCCCTACATAACCGGGAGGGGAACCGATAATTTTAGATACCGCATGTTTTTCCATATATTCACTCATGTCGAGACGTATTAACGTATCGCGTGAACCAAATAGTTCTTCAGCCAAAACTTTTGTGATTTCCGTTTTACCGACACCTGTTGGACCGACAAATAGGAAAGATCCGATAGGACGATTTTTAGATTTGAGCCCCGCGCGACTACGACGGATTGCTTTCGCAATTTTATCGACTGCTTCTTCTTGGCCGATGATTTTTTTACCGAGGTTTTCCTGAAGCCCTTTCATTTTCACTTGTTCTGCCGCTTGTAGTTTTGTGACAGGAATCCCTGTTTTTTCCTCTATAATTAATTCGATATCTGCAACAGAAACTTCTGCATTCTTGGCTTCTCCTTGTTGTTTCGCTTCTTCTAAATGTTTACGTAATTGAATTTCCTCATAGCGTAAATTTGCCGCTTTTTCATAGTCTTCCGCTTCTGCCGCTTTTTCTTTTTCCTGAATGACTTCGCCTAGACGTATTCCAATTGAATCTGGATTGGCCGCGGCATGTATAAGATTTAAACGTGATCCGACTTCATCCATCAAATCAATCGCTTTGTCTGGTAAAAAGCGGTCTTGAATATAGCGCTCTGATAAGGTTACAAAAGCTTGCACGGCTTCGTCTGAATAATGGACTTCGTGGAAATCTTCGTAACGATTTTTAATGCCGTTTAAGATTTTAATCGTATCTTCTGCGGATGGTTCTTTAACGATAATTGGTTGGAAGCGGCGTTCAAGTGCAGCGTCTTTTTCGATTTGACGATATTCTTTCAATGTTGTTGCACCGATAAGTTGCAAGCCGCCCCGTGCTAAAGCGGGTTTTAAAATATTACCGGCATCCATTTGTGATCCTTCTGAAGAGCCTGCACCAACGAGTAAGTGGATTTCATCGATGAATAAAATGACGTCTTTCCGTGTTTGAAGCTCTTCAATTAGCTGTTTCATTCGCTCTTCGAACTGTCCACGAATGCCTGTGTTTGTGACAAGTGAAGCGACATCTAACAAATATACTTTTTTGTTCATAAGCTTCACAGGTACGTCGCCTTCGTGAATTTTTACAGCAAGCCCTTCGGCGATTGCTGTTTTACCGACACCAGGTTCCCCGATTAGCACCGGGTTGTTTTTATTTCTTCTATTTAATGTTTCGATAACGCGTCTTACTTCTTGGTCGCGTCCGATGACTGGGTCAATTAGCCCTTCTTTTGCATCGTTTGAAATATTTTTACCAAGTTGGTCTAACAAACTATTTTCTTGATTTTCATGTGCCTGCATTGTTTGTGTTTTTGCTTGAGGGTTGCCGTTTGTTTGGAAAAATTGGTTGGCCCCATTGCTAAAAGAAGGCATATTCCCTGCATTCAATTGTCTTTGGATTTCTTGAAAACACGTAGGACACATATTCACTTGCATATTTTGTTGATTCATTCGAAATCTTAAGTTCATCGTTGCTTCGTTTTGACCACAATGTTGACATTTCATAAATATTTCCCCCTTCGTATTTTCGAGTATTTATTGTATTTGACTTTGACTATTTTTGATCTTAACTAAATTATACACTGACCTATTTAGACCTACAAGAAATTTGCTTATATAACTATTAGGAATCTTAGTTCTATGTGGAATAAAAAGTAGCCCTTTGATTGGCGGATATATGTAGGGAATGATTTCAAGTAAATTACTCATCCTAGAAAGAAGGAGATGGGTTTGATTATGCGAAAAACTTTTATTGTACTTGGAACGTTTATCATCGTTAATTCGTCGCCAACACATATCCCGACAATTTCCAATATACAAGAGGCAGTTCCAGCCTACGCTAAGTGGGGCAAGCTCGCGATAAAGGAGACACATGCAAAATATCCGAGTGCGAAAGTTATTGATTATTTGCATGAAGGAAGCGAATCTAAAAGGGATACGACAATTGAAAAGTTTAAGCTTTGGTTAAAAGATGGCGATAAAGAATTCGGTGTTTTTGTAAGAATCGAATATACGACTGAAACTGAAAAAGTAATTGCTATTGAATTTCAAGAAACCTCTAGATAATCGACCATAGTCCAAATAAAACAGATCGCCAGATTTCACAAATCGGCGGTCTGTTTTATACTTTATATATAGGTATCTTTTACTACTTGTTACCAGCGATAAGAGTTGCAACTAAAAAAAGATTGTAGTTTCATATAATTATAAAGAAGACGAGCATGTCTTCCTTCTTGTGTATATGGATTTATATTTGAGTAAAGGCGATCGAGAAATTCTTGGTCACAAACACATGGATGGACACCCATTTGGTAACACTCATCATGGGCTTTGCAGGCAGCATCTACCTCATTTATAGGCGCACCGGGTCCACTACAACCGGGCCCGCACCAGTTATAGCCTGGCAAGATACAAAAACGAAATCTATTATTTCCCCTCCTTAGCAAAACGAAACCCTCCTTCTACCGACTTTTTGACTACATACTATAAACTATTCAAAAGGGTAGAATAATGTATAAGCAATTGCTTCTGTATTTTGCAATTCGTTATTAAATCGATGACAATATAGATAAGTAGGGGGCGACAGAATGGACAAGAAAATCGTTTGGACACGGCTGAAGCATGGCCAATTGAATGTATATATCGCGGCCATTGAAGAGGGACTTTGTTATCTTGGAACGCCAGATGAGGATTTTGATGACCTTGAAAAATGGGCGAAGAAGCGATTGCCCGGGTATGTACTAATTGAAGAGGAAAAAGCGATACAATTTTATATGACAGAACTGATTGAGTATTTGGATGGGAAACGGAAAGAATTTACAACGCCTATTAGTTTACACGGAACACCTTTTCAGCAATCTGTTTGGCGGGCATTGGTAGACATTCCTTTTGGTGAAACGGTATCGTATACGACTATTGCGGAGCGTATCGGAAGGCCGACTGCTGTGCGCGCTGTTGGAACGGCAATCGGTGCAAATCCGATGTTGATCATTGTTCCTTGTCACCGGGTTATTGGGAAAAATGGCTCATTGACGGGCTTTCGTGGTGGGTTATCGATGAAGGAGCAACTGCTAAACCTGGAGAGGTAAAGAATCGTTGATGTTATGTGAGTCGATTTCATAATTCCCTATTTTAACTTAAAATACGAATGATAATGGGGTTTTAAGTTTTATTGTTCATTAATATAGAAGGCGTTCCGTTGATTGGAGCGGAGGGCGGCGACTCCAGTGGGAACAGCGCGAGCTGAAAGCCCCGCAGGAATGCAGTGACGAGGAGATTGAAGCTGTGCCCACGGAAAGCGTCCGCCCGAAGCGGAAATCAACTTTGTTCGTATTTCAACACTAAATCTTCTATTATGAAATTAACTCATATAGGTTGAACTTATGATTCCATGTAAAGTCCGGCGGGGGCACCTGCCGGGTAGCTGAAGCGATAAGATAAAAGAGGGATGTAGTTCAATCCCTCCCGGACAGCGGTTTTCTATCCTGCTTATTGCGGAGGCATCCACAATAAGCCAAAATGTTATAGTACGAAGAATCCTTAATCCGTCCATATTTTGCTTAATGAATACTGCTATAACTCGCTAGAAATAGAGTTTATTAAATATAATAAGTAAAATCTTCTGGTAAAACCCTTCTTAAAAACTTCTGTGTTCGTTCTTCTTTTGGATTAACGAAAATCTCCTGTGGTGATCCTTCTTCTACAACAACTCCGCCATCCATGAAGATGACTTTGTTTGCGACGTCCTTTGCAAACGACATTTCATGTGTGACGACTAACATAGTTGTTCCTTCTTTTGCGATATTTTTCATAACCGTTAGCACTTCACCGACTAATTCAGGGTCCAATGCAGAAGTTGGTTCGTCAAATAGAATGATGTCTGGATTTAAAGCAACTGCCCTGGCGATACCAACCCGTTGTTGTTGTCCACCGGATAATTCACTAGGGAATGCACTGTACTTTTCAGAAAGGCCTACTTTATCCAATGCTTTTCTTCCTATTTCATCGGCTTCTTTTTTGGGTATTTTCCTTCCGATAATAAGCCCTTCAGTGACGTTTTCCAATGCAGTTTTATTGTTAAACAAATTATAACTTTGAAATACAAAAGCGATTTTTTGCCGAATACTATGGATTTGTTTTTTCGATGCGGTTTTAAGATTGACGTCAATATCCCCAAAAAATGCATGGCCTTGATCCGCTTTTTCGAGGAAGTTTATGCATCTGAGTAATGTTGTTTTACCTGAACCACTTGGGCCAAGTATGACGACTACATCGCCTTTATCGATTGTTAGGTCAACGCCTTTTAACACTTCTGTTTTACCAAATGATTTATGGATATTGCTGATTTTTAACATGCTTTGGCCTCCTATTTCACTTTACGCATTTGCCGGTTTATATTTACGTAACCTTTTTTCATAGAGTTTAAATGCATATTCCACTAACCCACATAAAATTAAATAAACTAAAAAGATATCGATGTATGCCTCGACGTAATTGTATCCAACATTGGCGGCTACTTTTGCCTTTAGTGTAATCTCTTGCAGGGACATTGCGTAGCCTAAAGACGTTGCTTTAATGAGGTTGACGGTTGCTGTACAAATATTTGGCAATGCAACAACGAGTGATTGTGGAATGATGATCCTTCTAAATGCTTGTGGATTTGTTAACCCGACTGACTGGGCGGCTTCTAATTGTCCTTTATCGACTGTTCCAAGGGCCGAACGAAACACTTCGATTAAAACGGCTGTTGTATTCAAGGAGAAAACAATGAATGCATACCAAATCGGGTGTACATCGTAAATATTCATAGTGATATTAAATTTGGTGAAAAACGAATCGAGTAACAGGGGAACGCTACTGTATACAATGAAAATTTGAATAATGATCGGCGTTCCTCTTACAAAAGAAACGTATATTTGTGCAAAGCGATTTAAAATCGGAATACGATTGATTCTTGTAAGTGCTAGTAAAAAGCCAAGTGGCAATGCAATGAGTAAAGCGACGGCCGTAACGGCCAAAGCGATAGGGACTCCAGACAATGCGACAAAAAATGTATCTACTAAAAATTTATAATTAAGACCTTCTGACACGTTTTCACCACCTTACGTCGTTTTTATTACTGATTTCCCTTTGCTAAATACTTTTTCTAACTTCAAGAAAAATTGTTCAATTGCAATTGAAATTACCCAAAAGATAACGGCAAGTGCGAGATAGATTTCGAGTGCATGGGCATCGTAGTTATTGGCGATAATAAGATTCGCTTTCCCAACAACGTCAATTAGTCCGATTGTATAGGCAAGGGAACCTTCTTGAAGCACCGCAAGTAAACTGTTTCCAATGTTCGGTAAAGCAACGACGAAAGCTTGTGGAAAGACGATTCTTCTGTACGCCTGTGTGTTGCTTAATCCGACACTTACGGCGGCTTCTAATTGTCCTTTATCAATCGATTCGTAGGCGGATCTCATTACCTCCGACATGGCGGCCCCAAATTGTAGGGCAAACGTGATGACGACAAATACGGCTGTATGGACATCGTTAAGGTTTACGCCAAAATTATTTCCGATTGCTGGAATGCCATAATAGATAAGAAATAAAAGTACGATAGATGGTGTACATCTCATGATTGTCGTATATCCATTCGCTATTTTCCTTGCGAATGCATTTTTCCCGATTTTTGCTGCCGCAAGGACGAAGCCAAGTAGTGTTCCAAATAATACGGATAGACTAGCCACCATAAATGTGACCTTTAAAAAGGGGATTAGCATTGGAAGTGAATCCCATATATAGCTTGCATCAAAGTATTTCTCCATGCCTTCACTCCATTATTATTTTAGATTAAAGGCTGTTGGGGTTATGTACACCCAACAGCCTTTTAAGGTCTTTCTACTTACCTTTTTACTTCATCCAATACTTCAAATAAGTCTCTACCGTAAAACTCTACAGTTAAGTCGTTGGTCTTCTTTTCTTCTTTCAGCTGTTTGACAGCCTTATCGTAAGCATCCGCAAATTCCTGTTCTTTTTTATTGAACAACGGCCAAGTTTTAATAACCGCGAATTCGTTGTAAACGACGTTATCTATAAAGTCATGGAATGGACCGTCTTCTGCGATTACTTTCTTTTCGAAAGGACCTTCGATCATTACACCACCATCTACACGGCCCTCATTTACCCATTGCACAACTTCCACTGAGAAAGCGTCGCCAGCTACGAGTTTGACTTCGTTGTCTGGGTTGGCTTTATTGTATTCGTCTATGACCGTGTACTGGGCATTGTTTGCAGCGATAGGTGCTAGCGTAAATCCAGCATTTGCAAAATCGGCCAGTGTTTTTATATGTTCGTTTTCTTTCTTAACTACGAGTCCGGCACTGCTTAGTCCAAGGAATTCTTCTGGGAAGATAAATTTCTCCGTGCGTTCTTCCGTCCAGAACGCATTTTTGACGCCGACTTGATATTTACCTTGTTCGACACCGATGAGTAAGTCATCGCTTGTTGTCCCAATGTATTCGAATTCATACTCCGGAATCAGTTCATCAACCAATTTCATTACTTCAACATCATAGCCAGTGGGGTTACCTTTTTCGTCTAACCAGGACATTGGTTTTGATGCTTGATCATAGGCAACTTTCACTTTTTTAACGTCCGTGTTATTGGTATCTGTCCCGGTAGTTGCTTCTCCCGCGCCACATCCCGCTAAAATAGTTGTCAAAGCGAATCCAAGCGCTACAAGTTTTAAAAGCTTTTTATTTTTCATTATAAAAATCTCCTTTTTTACGCGTGAATCGCGTTTTTTGTTTTATCCTGTTCAATCGCTGATAATGCTAACTTTTTAATGGTCATGTCATCCATTGGGGGATTGTGTAAGCCCGCCCGTACGTCGCGATAATACCTTTGGAGAGGGTTGCTGCGTTGAAGGCTTTTTGCGCCTACAATTCGCATCGCTTTATCGACAATCGAAACGGCTGAATTTGTTACTGTATGTTTCGCTACACCGATTTCATTGGTCAGGAACGCTCTGCGGGATTCGTCGTCATAGATTTCCGCCACACTATAAAGAAGATGTCTCGCTTGAACTAACGCCAAATCGATTTCACCTAGTAGCTGTTGGACATTCGGCAATTGGCTAATGGGTCCATTTAAGCTGTTTGGTGAATGGGTATTTGCAAAATGTACCGCATAATCACGCGCAGCTTGTGCAATTCCGAGATAACACGCGGGAATGTGAAGCATCCAACCATTCGATATAGGACCGCCACTTGGTGTTTCGGGAAGCTCAACAAGTTTAGATTCATCGACTGTTACGTTGTTGAGCACAAGATCGTGGCTTGCTGTTCCTCTCATGGAAATGACATCCCATGTTTCTTCAATCGTTATTCCTTCCAAATCTTTATGGAGAAGGAAGAAACCTACTTTTTGCTTTTCTTCAATCCATGCGGAAGTTAGAAAATAAGTTAATACAGGAGAGGCAGTCGTGAATATTTTACGTCCAGAGAGCACCCAAGAATCACCGACTTTTTTTGCATTTGTTCCAGGGCGACCTCCTCTTGTTGGACTGCCGGTTTGAGTTTCACTGACCGAGCGATTCACTAGCGCGCCATTTAGCACTTCTGTTGCGAAGAAGTTCAGGCTTTCCTCCTTCCAAAGTTTTTTCTCGAAAAGTTCACCTACAACTCCTAGATTCCAGCCAATGGAAAGGGCGGTATTTGCGTCAAAACTAGCTAACGTTTCTTGAAGTAATACCAAATCATAAACCTTTAGTCCTTCACCGCCATAAGCTGTAGGGAGTGTGCTACTTGTGTAGCCAATGTCAATTAAGTCTTGAATATTCTCTTCGGGGAAGATGGAAAGTTCATCAATTTGAGCCGATAAACTTTTAAACTTTGTTTCTTTCTCATGTAACTTTTTCAACCATTGCCTTTGTTGTTCCGTTTTCACAAATAAGTTAATCATAATAGTCCTCCTCGTATTTAGAAATGAAAGTAGATGCTTTCGTTTAGTATATTCAATAATTCCTATTTGTTTAATAGGTTTTATAAATAAATGAATCGAACGTAATTTGTTAAGAGGCGATTTGGGTATACTGAAAGACTTCAATGATGATTGCTTTACCAAGCCGTTGATTTCCGTTCCGAGCGGACGCTTTCCGCGGGCGGTCCGTGAGCCTCCTCGCTTCTCTGCGGGGTCTCACCTGGACGCGCTTTTTCCGCTGGAGTCGCCGCTCTCCACTACAATCAACTAGGTGTCGCATTCTTTAGTTCAACCTATATAGTTATAAAAAATACCCCTTTTCAAGAGAAAAGAGGAATCCGATTTTACACTACGGCTCTTATCTTCCAAGAACGTTCTCTTGCTGGATTTAGCACCTTTCAAGGATACAGAGGTTGCTGAAGCGTCATCGGGCCAGTCCCTTAGCTTCTCTAAATAAGAAATATGAAGTTGTTGGTACTTACTTTAAGCTATGTATTTGGCCTTGTCAAGAGTCTAAGTATACTATTTCCATAGGTATTATATAAATTATTATAAGACGTGATTTTTCAGTCACGGGTTAGTACGTTGATGGGCCACCGTTATGATAAACTGAGGGGACCGGATAATTATTGATAGGGGGTACTTCAAATGGACTTTATAGCGATTGATTTTGAAACCGCAAATGATTCGAGAGCGAGTATTTGTTCAGTCGGTATTGTCATAGTTGAAAAGGGTGTTCTTAAAGAAGAAATACATACGTACATAGATCCGCAGGAAGAGTTTATGTACTTCAATACTGAAATTCACGGAATTACCGAGGATATGGTTCAAGGTGCACCAACTTTTGAAGAATATTGGCCGGAATTTAAAACATTGATTGAAAACAAAACGCTGATTGCACATAATGCGAGTTTCGATATGAGCGCCATGCGTTATGCGTTGAATTTATTTCACGAACCATATGCATCGTTTACGTATGGTTGTTCTTATGTTTTTTCCAAAAAGGTGTGGCCTTCGCTTTACAATCATAAGCTTTCCACAATGGCGGATTATTTAGGAATCAGCTTCAAACATCACGATGCATTGGAAGATGCCAGAGCAGCGGCGTTAGTGACATTAGCCGCGTTGGAGAATAGTGAAACGGATTCACTCGAAGGGTTATCAGATATGCATAACTTACAACTTGGCGTACATAAGTATGATGGGTATACACCCGCTGGAACAAAGAAAAGAAAGAAATCTGTAAAGGCTCCAACTTCGAAAACGGGGATGGATGAATCGCACCCATTATTTAGCGCGAATGTTGTTTTTACAGGGAAATTGCAATCTATGACTCGTGGGGAAGCGTCACGACTTGTCGTGAAATGCGGTGGAATTTGCAAGAATAACGTGACGAAAGATACAAGTTATTTAGTGATCGGGGACTATGATTTAACAAGCTTTACGGAGATGTTTAGCAGTACAAAAATGAGGAAAACAGAAGAGCTGATAAATAGCGGTCATCCAATACAAATTGTAGGCGAAAGCGACTTTTTGAGAATGGTTGGCGTTTAACGTACATAGAAAAACCGACCCTTTCGCACTGGATGCGAAAGGGTCGGTTTCAATTCGATAAGTGAATTCTATAACTTATTCTCCAGTTTCAGGGGAAAATTGACGTTGTCCAAGTTCTTTTTCATAGATGAATAATGCATTTTTGTCTTCACCAATGCGTTTTAAGTACTCGATATGTGTGTCGAAAGATGCTTCTTCTTCTACTTGTTCGTCCAAGAACCATCTGAGAAATGAAATGGTCGCATGTTCTTTTTCTTCCCATGCTAAGTCTGTGAGTTCATAGAAGTTTTTCGTAACCATTTTTTCTTGTTGTAGTCCAGATTCGAACGTATCCAAGATTGATTCAAAATCAATTTTTGGTTCGGATGTAGCTGAGAATTTTGCTTGGATTCCACGGTCATTTAAATAATTGTAGATTTTCATACCGTGAAAGCGTTCTTCCTCTGCTTGTTGGAGATAATAGTTTGCAAATCCCCCGTAATTGCGATGTTCACAATAAGCTGCCATTGCCATATAGGATTGGGCTGCGTCAAACTCATTGTTCATTTGGCGGTTCAGTGCTTCGGCTAAGTTATAACTAATCATGCTTCCAACTCCTTCTTTTATAGCTGTTCTGTCTTTAGCATAACCTATTCCGATATTGCAATCACGTAGTTTGTTTGTCTGAATTTTTTCTGATTGGGTCTAAATTATATGGTAAGATAGAAGTAATTGTTGAATGTTTGATTGAAGAAGGGAAGAAAAAACATGGGGGAACCGATTCAAGGGAAATGGTATTACGGTTGGAATATTGTCGTTGCATCTGCCATTCTGACGCTAATTACGGTCGGAATGCGAATGAGTATTGGTCCATTCTTTTTGCCGATGCTGGCAGATTTTGATATGTCGCGGACAAACTTGTCTATGATCGTTGCGGTGGGGATGTTTGTTTACGGCGTTGGTATGCCGTTGGCTGGGTATATGGAAAGACGCTTCGGAACACGTACTGTTTTATTAACGGGTGCTGTAATTGTCTTCATTTCAAGTTTAGGAACGATGCTTTCAAAGACACCAATTAGTTTGCTGCTTTCTTTCGGTATCTTTTTATCATTAGGATTAGCATTAACGAGTCCGGTTGCTTTAACGCCACTTATCGCACGTTGGTTCGTTAAACGGCGGGGACAAGCGCTCTTTTATTTAACAACTGGATCGATGGCGGGGATTGCTATTATGACGCCTGTTAACACGATGCTGATTAATGCATTTGGATGGCAGCAGACGTTTTTAATTTTTGCGATTGTATTTGTGCTCCTCGTTTTACCGACAGCACTTTTCATCATACGTGAGGATGTGCCGGAAGGGGCAGATGAAGGACCAAGTACGATAGGTGTAAGAACTATTGAAACGACCCCGCGTATCGTACAAGACCCACATCCGAAACTAACAGTACTCCAAGCGATTAAAACATTACCTTTTTGGCAAATAAGTCTCGGATTATTTGCTTGTGGGTATAGTATGAATTTATTGGGAAGTCACGGGGTTCCAATGTTAATCGATCATGGTTTTTCAGAAATGACTGCATCATTTGGTGTAGGATTGATTGGTTTAGTTGCGATTCCAAGTACAATTATACTAGGGAAGTTATCTGACCGGGTGCCCCGAAAAAATATTCTTTCAGTTATTTATTTAATAAGAGGATTGGGCTTTGTTTTCCTTGTATGGGCTACTTTTGCATACCAACTTTATCTGATCGCATTGATTGCGGGGTTTGTATGGGCGGGTAGTGTTGCACTCTCCTCTGCGATTTTGGCGGATATTTATGGGGTACGTCTTCTTGGTGTATTGTATGGATGGGCGTATTTTTCCCACCAAATCGCAGGGACGATTAGTTCACTGTTAGGCGGATGGGGATACGACAAATTTAATACACATTGGGTATCATTCGGCAGTGCAGCGGTTGTTTTATTTATCGCAAGTTTCATTTCTTTTCAACTCCCGAAAAGATTGTATGAAAAAAAGAAGGAGAGTAAACGAAAAGAAATTCTTGTGTGACTATTTACAAGAAAAACGACCACTGCCCAAGTTGGGTAGGTGGTCGTATTTTTAGTTAATGGCATGATAATACTCATCAATAGGTACAAACAGTCCAACTTTACCGAACGTTTCATGATTTAATGTGGCAAAGACAACACCAATTACTTGCCCTTCCCGATTGAGTACGGGGCTTCCGCTGTTTCCACGGTAAACCGGTGCTTTCATCATGACGACTGGGTTTTCCCAATCGCTTAATTTTGTATAATCAAGAATCGTTCCTTCATTTGCAATGCCTGTAAAGCTAAGTGGATTGCCAATGAAGTTAATCGGTTCATGATCTGTGAAGGTCGTTTGCTCGGCAAGTTGTAAATGAGGTAGATTGTGACCGTTTACTTCCAATACGGCGAGATCGACGGAAGGATATGTGGCTACTACATTGGCGGTAAAACGACCATCGTCTGGAAAGGTGACCATAACTGTATCGCTGCCTTCAACGACATGATAATTCGTTAGAATCGTTCCTTCGCTAGATATGGAAAAGCCTGTACCTTTGCTGTTATCTGTCTTAATAACGACAACGGATTTTTTATAGGAAGCAATATCTTCTTGTGCCGATAATTTCGCGGAAGCTTTTAAAAATTCAATAGCTGGTATGGAATAGATTTCAAAAATAACGACAAATGTATTGAGCGCCAACACAATGGAAAGCAACCAAAATATCCATTTAGGAAAAGGGCGTCTCGTTCTAGGATTTACTTTTTCCTCTGCTGCTCTCTGAAGAGCCTTTTGTTGCGCAATTAGTACAAGATCTTGCAGTTCATCATCATCTATTTCTTCTATATTATCTTGTTGTTTTCCATTGGGGAAAATATAGACCACATCCTAACTCCAAAACATTATCGTTACTATTGATTATACACAATGGAGTGAAAGGAAATCTTGAAACGTACTAAAGGGATAACAATAAAGCGGGGAGTGTAAGTAAATTGAACTGGTATACTTATGAATAGAATATTATATACGTTGAATATACGAATCCAGATTAATTCAAGGACGTGGTTATTATTCTTTTGGTGGCGGTAATATTTGTGATAGCGGGGCTTGCCGAAATCGGCGGTGGGTACTTAATTTGGCTTTGGCTCAGAGAAGGTAAGCCATTCGGTTTTGGCGTTATTGGTGGAATGGTGTTAATTGCTTACGGAATTATTATTACATTTCAAACCTTTCCTACATTCGGCAGAGTGTATGCTGCGTATGGCGGTGTATTCGTCGTTCTTGCTGTTTTGTGGGGATGGGGTGTGGATAAGAAGACCCCAGATGTCTATGATTGGGCTGGTGCTTTAATTTGTATTATCGGGGTTTCGGTTATGCTATGGGCGCCTCGGAGTTAAGGGTGTTGGATTATGTTGAAATCGTGAGTTCCAACTAAGCGGGTTCGAATTCCAATGTCGGGGTCGTGAGTTCCAACCAGGCGGGTTCGAATTCCAACGTCGAAGCTGTGAGTTCTAACAAAGCTATTTGGAATCAAAAAAGGAAAGTCGATTATTGGAGTCGATTCACATCTTGCCTTATACAAAGAAATTCAAAATTAATTAGCGGAAGAAGCACCTGCTGCTTACTTTTACTATTCGGAATTACTTGTAGGCGTTCGTGATGATTTAAAAAGTTTTCGAAATATCCAAGTAGTATTTTCTACTTACGGGATGCACATAAATAGGAAAGGGAGTAGGGGGGTAATGGAAATATTCGTTACCGTCCTTTTTTATAACTAAAATCTTATTCGACTTAGCACCTGATTAAGAGGCGTATGAACCTAAAGCGACCCAAGTTATCATTAACTGCCGAATCTTAAATTGGGGTTATTTTGAGTTTAAATGGTTAGTATTTAGGCGTATTCACTTTATAGGTTAGGCTTGTTCGATTATTTACGCCGAGTTTTTTAAAAAGGCTTTGAATATGCTTTTTGATTGTGTTAACGCTTACATATAGTTGCTCGGCAATTTCTTTATTTGAATGGCCTAGTTGAACCAATTCAAGAACATCGAACTCTCTAGTCGACAAGATATTCATATAGTTGTTTAATAATGTTGATGATTGATTGTTTTCATTAGGAATAAGATGTTTATATAGCTTTTGAGATAAAAATCTTGAGATGATCTCCATCGATATGAAGTCATCATTACTAATAAATTTTTCGTTTTTACTGGATGCCAAATCAACTAATCCTATTATTTTATTATCATTAAGTAGAAAGATACCTGCATTATTATATAATCCGTATTTCTTCATAAAGTCATTGTAAAATTCGCTTCTTTCATATTCTTCTTTCGTTTTTATATCAAAAATCCCTAGGACTCTTTTTTCATTTATTTTGTGCATAACATTATTGGGGCGTAAAATATCTAGTCCAGAATAATTCATGCAGTAATCTTCTAGTAAATTTTCAGGTGAATTTAAAGTTGCCGCGTTTATTAAATTATTATCTTTACAGTGCCAAAAATAAGATTGATCAATACCAAACCATCTTTGAAAAGCTAATAATACTTGTTTCTCGAAACTTTCTTCACTTATAGATATATCGTCTATAAATGATAGTACTTTCGTATAACTTTTTTCGCTTATCATAGATTTGCTAATGATAATCACTCCTATTCCTTATTACTATTATTAATTTAATATTAACACATATAATTTAGATTAATCCAAATTATTAATTAAATGGCCCGGATGGGTAATGGTTAAATGTAATATTTTTCATTAGAGTAGTAGCAGAAGGGATTATACGTAAACCAGTGTAAACCATGATTAAATTATCTGTTGTAAAAAAGAAGGAGGTAAGGAAAAAGGTCCCTTCCATCCCTAAATACTTTAATGGCAATCAAGAGCCCAAAAGAAATATCTATTCCTGTTTTTGTAAAATGATTTTGCATCATTTATTCCACAATTATAAAAAAAGAAAATGGAGGTAGTTATTTTATGAAAGCTAAGTATGATGTCATTGTTATTGGTGGAGGTTTTGCCGGTGTAACGTCAGCACGTGAAATAAGTAATCAAGGCCTTAAAACATTGGTTCTTGAAGGGAAAGACCGATTAGGGGGACGGACTTGGTACGATAACCGTCTTGGGAGAAATCTTGAAATGGGTGGGACTTGGGTCCATTGGATTCAACCCCATATTTGGGCAGAAATCACACGGTATGGATTGGAAACGGTTGAAACCCCGGCTTACGAGGAAGCTTATTGGATTGCGGACAATAAGTTGGAAAAAGGAACTCCTGAAGAGTTATTCAACATTATGGATCATGGGATGAACAAGTTTGCAGAAGAAGTAAGGGATTATTTTCCGAAGCCATCAGAACCACTTTTAAAAGAAGAAAAGTTAAAAGAGATTGATCATCTTTCAGTTGCCGATAAATTGGCAGAATTGAATTTAAGTAAAAGAGAGCAAGATTTGGTAGAAAGCATCTGGTCGCTATACTTTTGTGGTCCCCTTGCAAATGGTGGATTAACGCAGGCATTTAGATGGCAAGCCGTCTCTAATAATGATTGGAGACTTTGTATGGAAGCGACGATTGATTTTAAATTGAAAAATGGGACAAAGTCTTTAATTGATTGTATCGCAAGTGATATTAAAGGCGATATATTATTTGAGAAAATCGTTTCGAAAGTGGAGAAAAATGAAGAGGGTTATCTTGTAACAACAAAAGAAGGCGATACGTTTTTTACAAAGGCAGTCGTCGTAACCGTAGCGACGAATGTGTTGAATAATATTGAATTCAAACCGGCTCTATCCAAAGGAAAACGTGCGATATCCGATGAAAAACAAACATCCCAAGGCGTCAAGGTTTGGGCGAAAGTCCGGAATATCGCCAAGCCTTTTATGGCTATGGCCCCGGCGGAATATCCATTGAATTATGTTCAGTATGAATTTGATCAAAATGGTAATGGACTTCTTGTAGCCTTTGGGTCAGATGCTTCGAAAATAGATATTGAAAATAAAGAAGAAGTTGAACAAGCGCTACGCCATTGGATCCCAGATATTGAAGTGATTGAGTGTACTGGCCACAATTGGGTTGATGATGAACTTGTTCGTCAAACATGGTCAATGAGAAAGACAAATCAACTTACAAAATATCACGCTGAATTAGGTAGACCTGAGGGTGGGATATTCGTTTCAGGTTCTGATTATGGAGATCTTTGGGGCGGCTTTATGGATGGTGGAATTGAGAGTGGTTATAAAGTGAGTAAAAAGATTGCTCACTATTTAAAAGAAGGGAAGAAACAACTCGTCAGCAAATAAAGTTAGGGGAATCTATTGTGGGTTAAGCCTATTTATAGGAGGAGGAAGCATAATGACAAATATAAATACAGTAGACATCTTTCAGCTATCACAAAATGCATTGCAATGGGAGCCATATCTTATTGAAGGAGAAGAGTCTGGTCAAGTTGTATTATTAAGGCAGACCGAAGAAGAAAGAGGAATGGTAGTTGCAGGGTTATGGAAACATACTTCAGGTGAGAACCCAAATGGAATTCCCTTTAATGTAGCTGGAAGCGAGAGCTTTCACGTTATAAATGGAGCGGCTGAACTAACTTTGAAAAATGGTGAGGTTTTAAAAATAGAAGCAGGTAATTCATATTCTTTTGCAGCTGGATTTTCAGGGAATTGGAAAACGATTACACCTTTCAGTAAATTTTTTGTTATAACCTAAGAAAAGAAAAGAGCTAATTAGTAACGATTAGCTCTTTTCCTTTTAAATCCAAGAGGGGGTATAAAGATGATTTTTGAAACGCCAGGAAATCCAGGATCCTTAATAACTTTTAAAAAGAGATATGATAACTTTATTGGAGGTAAATGGGTGCCACCCGTTCAAGGCCAATATTTTGAAAACATCGCTCCTGCAACTGGACAATCCTTCACAAGTGCTGCCCGTTCAACAAGCGAAGATATTGAATTGGCATTAGATGCCGCACATAAAGTGAAGGATTCATGGGGAAGTACATCTGTCGCTGAAAGAGCACGTATTTTGAATAAAATCGCGGACCGAATGGAAGAAAAACTTGAAATGCTAGCAGTTACGGAAGCATGGGAGAAAGGGAAGCCGATTCGAGAAGCATTGGCTGCCGATATCCCGCTAGCAATTGATCAATTTCGCTACTTTGCAAGTGCAATCAGGTCACAAGAAGGCGGTATTAGTGAAATTGACCGGACAACCATTGGATATCACTATCATGAGCCGTTAGGAGTCGTTGGGCAAATAATTCCTTGGAACTTTCCACTTTTAATGGCCTCATGGAAGCTTGCCCCTGCTTTAGCCGCGGGTAACTGTGTTGTGCTTAAGCCAGCAGAACAAACGCCAGTTTCAATTTTAGTGTTAATGGAGCTAATTCAAGATATAATTCCAGAAGGGGTTGTCAATGTTGTAAATGGATTCGGGCTAGAGGCCGGCAAGCCACTTGCTACAAGTGATCGCATCGCAAAAATCGCCTTTACAGGAGAGACAAGTACAGGACGACTCATTATGCAATATGCTTCCCAAAATCTTATTCCTGTGACACTTGAATTAGGTGGAAAGTCCCCCAATATTTTCTTTTCAGATGTTTGCACTGACGCGGATGATGAATTTTTTGATAAGGCGGTTGAAGGGTTTGTCATGTTCGCTTTAAATCAAGGAGAGGCATGTACTTGTCCATCACGAGCTCTCATCCAGGAATCAATTTATGATAAGTTTATGGAAAAGGTATTAGAAAGAACAGCGAAAATTAAGCAAGGAAATCCTTTAGATTTAGAAACGATGATTGGTGCCCAAGCCTCCACAGAGCAACTAGAAAAAGTGTTATCTTATATTGAAATCGGTAAAGCAGAAGGAGCAGAATGCTTGATTGGGGGGGAAAGGAATAATCTTGAGGGTGATCTTAGAGATGGTTATTATGTAAAACCGACAATCTTTAAAGGGACTAACGACATGAGAATTTTTAAAGAAGAAATCTTTGGACCAGTGGTTGGAGTCACTACGTTTAAAACAGAAGAAGAAGCATTAGAAATTGCAAATGATTCAATGTATGGTTTAGCGGCCGGGGTATGGACTCGCGACTTAAATCGTGCGTATAGAATGGGACGATCAATTCAAGCAGGGCGTGTTTGGACAAATTCGTACCATTCGTATCCAGCTCATGCCGCATTTGGTGGGTATAAATCATCTGGGATTGGCCGGGAAGGCCATCAAATGATGTTGAGTCATTACCAACAAACAAAAAATATTTTGTTGAGTACACAGACTAGCCCCGTAGGCTTCTATTAAATTGAGCTCAATCGATTTGATTAAAACTATAGATTGCAAAAACACTAATTTAAATGGAGCTATTATAGCCCATTCAGATTGGTTTTTTTATGAAACTTTGTACTGAAAACAAATCAACTAAACTCGTACTTACCATATTGGAGTAGTATTGATGAAGAAGTTTTAATTCCTTAACTAGAAGAAGTGGACAGATTTTTGAAGGACATGATACCTTTGATCCTTGGAATTGAAGTAAGCATTGATACAATGGAAACTGGTGCATATCTAGACGCAACTCGAAACGGTCATAGTGAATTGTTTATCGGTCCATGGGGAACTGTAACATTAGATACGGATTACGTTTTATATCCAATGTTTCACTCTTCGAATGTCGGGGCACCGGGTAACCGATTGTTCTTGAAAAGTGATAAAGTTGACGAATTGTTAACCGCGGCACGTGTTGAAACCGATTCGGATGCACGCCTTGCCTTATACAAAGAAGTTCAAAATCAATTAGCGGAAGAAGCGCCAGCTGTTTACTTGTACTATTCGGAATTACTTGTAGGCGTTCGTGATGATTTACAAGACTTCTGGCAATACCCGAGCAGTATTTTCTATCTGGGAGATGCACATAAGTAAGATGATCTTATTTGAGAAATAGAGGATTTTGAAAATAGATAGTAGATTTGACCGGGTGCAATTTGTGCTCGGTTATTTTTATGGCGGAAAAGATACTAAGGAATCAAAGGTCTATAGGTTTTTTAGTCTATCATTTCAAGTAATACTGTGCTAATTGAATCATTTGTATAATAATCAGAAGATTCGACATTAACTTGTGATAGTATTCTCTTATAGTCTGATAGACAAAGGAGAGAGAAAAATGAAAAGGAAGAATCCGTTAAAGTTTACTGTGCTTTTATTTTTAATGATGTTGTTGGTTATATCCCCGATGGAAATAGGTGATTTAGAACTATCGGTCGGTGCAGATGATTCGTATGCAGAGCTTGCACATGAAATCAATGTCATTATGCAAGATGACCGGATTGCTGGTGCTACAACAGGCGTTAGTGTTCGAAAAGCCGATTCAGGCGAAATAGTTTATGATCATTTTGGGGATACACGACTACACCCTGCATCGAATATGAAGTTATTTACAGCGGCCGCCGCTCTTGAAACACTCGGCGAAGATTATCAATTTACGACCGAAGTACATACGGATGGTGCACTAAAAGGGAAAGTACTTCAAGGAAATTTATACTTGAAAGGAAAAGGAGATCCGACATTACTACAGGAAGACTTTGAACAATTCGCAGTAGAACTGAAAAGTAAAGGGATACAGAAAATCAAGGGTAATCTGATAGGCGATGATACATGGTATGATGATGTTCGATTATCATCTGACATTACATGGGACGATGAAAGTTATTATTATGGGGCGCAAGTTTCAGCGCTGACTGCATCTCCAAACGCAGACTATGACGCGGGATCGGTTATTGTGGAAGTAAATCCAGGTGATTCTGAAGGTGTGGAAACGAAAGTGACGCTGACACCTCAAACAGAATACGTCAATATTATTAACAATACGACGACAGTAGCTGCGGATAAGAAAAAGACAGTAACTATTGAACGTGAGCATGGTTCGAATAATATTATTATTGAAGGAGAAATGCCGCTGGAAAGCACGCGTTCACGCGAATGGATTGCAGTATGGGAACCTTCGGGTTATGCGCTTGATCTGTTTGAAAATGCTCTTTTGGCGCAAGGCATCCAGTTGATTGGTAATCACAAAATGAAGATGGGTAAAACGCCTGTAGGTACGACGTTGCTTGCTGAACGAAAATCCATGCCAATGCGTGAGTTGTTCATTCCGTTCATGAAATTAAGTAATAACGGACATGCCGAAGTGTTGGCAAAAGAGATGGGACAAGTTGTTTCTGGCGAAGGTAGTTGGGACGCTGGGATGGTAATAATTGAAGATGTAGCAGCTGACTTAGGTGTCAATACGAAGACCGTTCAATTACGGGATGCATCCGGCATGTCACATTTGAATTTGATTCCAGCACATGAAATTACACAGCTATTATACGCAGTACAGAGTGAAGGTTGGTATGACACGTACCTAACTTCTATTCCGGTTGCTGGGGAAGCAGACCGTCTAGTCGGGGGTACGCTTAGAAATCGGATGACAAGTGGGGCCGCTAAAGGTAATGTAACAGCGAAGACAGGAAGCTTGACGGGCGTGTCTGCTTTAGGTGGGTATGCTACGACAAAAGATGGGGAACTGATGATCTTCTCGATACTCATTAATAATGATTTGACGACAGTGACTCCGATTGAAGATGCGATTGCTAACGCAATTGCTGAATACAGTGCCGAATAATAGTTATTAAAAAGAAAGCCCAAAAGTATAATACTTTTGGGCTTTACTTATTGAAGAACGGCTTTGTCTTCTATTTTGACCGACCCCGTTTTAATGACTTCTGCATAGACTCCGAAGTTTCCGTTATTTTGTTGTGCAAGTGTTCGTAAAACGTTTGGATCGTTAGGTAAATCACCTTGTGCGAGTGTGGTCATAACACATCTTTTTGTCGGCTGAATAATTTTCAAGACGACATTATCCCCAATCGTTAGCATTCGATTTGTCCATTGTTCTTCTACAAAGCCTTCAGCACCTGGTACGTCCAAAATGATGTTTGGACGAAATCGTCTTGGTTCGATTCGGCTACTCGGTGTCAGCTTGCGAAGCATATCAATCGTAGAAGTTGTAATGATATGAACCATAGCTATATCAAAAAAAGTTTCTTCTGGTGAAGCTTTTGAAAAAACAGTTCCAGGGTTGTCTAGTTCTTCAATATCTTCCGGAATATACCCTTCAAATTCAACGGTTTCAAGCGATGGAGAAGAGAGTGTCACAGCTCTTTGAAAGCTTTCGGTTAAGCGAGCGTTGACATCTTCTTCGTTGCTTATGACAGTTTGTCCATTAGGTAAAGTAATCCGAACAGGTGGAATGGGCCCGGATAATTGAGTGGGTTCCGTAAAAGAAGCGCGGTAATGAAACATACCCGGCCATTTTCTAGGATTTTTCGCATTGGCCAGTTTCCCCGTTTCTTCGTCAATTACACCATATGTCCTGTCACCAAGTAGCCCTTTTTCAGTAAGTTCGCAAGCATTCAGTTCCTCCCCCATCATTGATTTGACGGGATATCTCCAAAGTGATGCTACATTCATCAGCCATTCCTCCTTTAATCATACATTTAGCATACGTCATTTTGATAGAATATTCATTCAAGTAGAAGTTTAGTAGTTTGTAGATTGACTTCCTTAGTGTGAAATGAAAAAGGCAACCTCCTATAATATAGGAAGTTGCCGCTGTAATCATAATCCGTACTGGGATTTGGCTGCCAATTTACCTTCTTCAAATGTAAAATCGGCCGACGAATGACGAGATGCACCGTCAAATTGGTATGTCTGTCTGTGATATTCTTCGTTAGCAAAACCGCTGTCGGATCTGAGGGTCCCGTCACCTCCAGTAATTTTTTTCACTTCATCATACGTCATACCTGTCTTTACAAGGTCAAAAATATCTGCCGTAATAATTGCCTCGGATTTTTTAGTAGTTGAATGATAATATCTTTTACTATCAAGTTCATCATTTACGAATCTCAGTGAAATTTGAATACCTTCCCAGTCCTCTTCTTCGAATTTATAGGAAAGTGAGTGATGGCCACGGCTTTTTGTTTCCGATTCAAGGGTCCCGTTTCCACCAAGAATATTTACAGCTTCGTTGTAATCAATTCCTCGCTGTAGTTTTTCATAGTTTTCTTTCTTCAATACTTCTTTTTCAAAGAAAGACTCTTCTCTTTCATCAAACTGTCTATCATCATCTGATTTTGCTGGCTGTGTCTTCTCTTCAGAAATTGGTGGGCTAATTTCTTTTTGTTGCCGATCAATATATAAATTAAAAAGAACCGTCAAAGCGATGCCAATAATTACACCGACAATGACAAAAATACCCGTCACACTTACTACACCGAATTTGAACCATTTAAACATGGAATAATCACCCTTTATTTAACCATTTATTCTAATTATAATAGAACGTTTGTTGAAAAAGGAAATATCGAAAGAATTCAGGTGAAAAGACCCAAGTATTTGGACATTCAACAAAGTATCCTCATTCACGACGTATATTTTTCAGGGCTGGAATCATACTACATATACTGAATTGAAAAAGATTTTTTATTTCAACACATATAAGTTTTGATTTGCCGAAAGGAGAAAAAACAGTGGATAACGACCAACAACCTAATAATGAGCAACTACAACAACTTAAACAATTACAAATCCAACTCCAACAATTAGAGCTGCAAATTCAATTACAACAGCAAAAAAAGAAGCAGGAAGGAGAGCAAGAAGCTCCAGAGCAAGAAGCCCCAGAGAAAGAGAAAGAGGAATCTACACAAAGTGGATCTGAAAAAAAGGGGCAGACAGATGCAGTACAAGAAGCACGTCGCTATTATGAGGTCCCGATGATTATTTCAACGATAGATATTGGTCATATTAAAGAATTATTAAATTCGAATTTACTTGCGGTAAAACAAATTCGGCAAGCCACTCAAAATTGCCAACTTCCAGATTTAAAACATCAATTTGATGAATTAAGTCAAATCTATTTGAAACACTATGACAATTTACTAGGTTTTTTAAGTGAAAATGGGGGCAATGTCCAATGAATTCTTCTCAAACAATTAAAAACCCAAAAACCGAGCTTTCAAAGAAAACAACATTTAATGATGATGATTTACTTAATGCAGCACTTTCAACTGGAAAAAACTTGTGTAACTCGTACGCGGCGTCGATGCAAAGTGCAAGTAGCGAAAAATTGTACTTGCTATTATTCACAATGTTTAAAGATATTTCACAGCAAAATCGGAAACTGTTAGATTTACAATTCCAGCACGGCTGGTGCTCGTTTACTCAAGCCACCACAGATGAAATCAAAGAGCTTAAAGGACAGTACGATGAAAGCAGGCAACAATTTAAATGATAAATAACGCATAAAATAACCCGTTCCTGGGCTTGTTTATCCAGGAACGGGTTATTTAACGTGCATTTACCTAATTCTTTCACCTTCATAATATATCGTAAAATATTATAGAATAAGCGCCGAAGCGAATTAGGCGCGGTGTTCCGTTAGTAATGAAGTCGAATTGATAGTGGAACTTTCCATACATAGGTATCATTCATGATAAGAATTAGCTAAGGAGTGAACAGATTTGCAGTCTAATAAAGTAAGGAAATTCAACAATATCCCGCTTTCCGTCCTAGATACGGCGCCTATTATCGAAGGTGGCAGTACCGGACAAACGTACAGAAATAGTGTGGAACTTGCCCAACATGTTGAAAAGTGGGGGTTCAATCGTTATTGGTTAGCTGAGCATCATAATATGCCGGGCATCGGAAGTTCCGCAACGTCTGTACTTATTGGTCATATTGCGGGGGCGACGGAAAGAATACGTGTTGGCGCGGGAGGAATTATGCTTCCAAACCATGCACCGCTTGTTATTGCCGAACAGTTCGGCACACTTGAATCTATTTATCCCGGAAGAATCGACTTGGGACTTGGTCGGGCGCCTGGCTCAGATCAAGCGACGGCTTATGCATTACGTCGCACATTGCAAAGTAGCGGTGATGATTTTCCAGAACAATTAGCTGAACTGGAAATGTTTTTTGAAGCGAATCCAGAAGCCCGTGTACGTGCAGTGCCCGGAGAAGGCATGAAAATTCCGATATGGCTTCTTGGTTCAAGTGGCTTTAGTGCACAACTTGCGGCGCATAAAGGACTTCCGTTTTCATTTGCAAGTCATTTTGCACCGGCATACGTATTACAAGCGATGCAACTTTACCATCAAAACTTTAAACCTTCAAAAGTTCTTAAAGAACCGTATGCAATGCTTGGCGTAAATGTGATTGCAGCCGAAACGGACGAAAAAGCCGAGTGGTTGGCAACTTCACAGCAGTTGCAATTTTTAAGTATTACAACAGGGAAGCCGTCATTGCTACGCCCACCCGTCGATAATATGGATGCACATTGGTCACCTCATGAAAAAGCGTCGATTGGGAAAACGCTCGATCCACGCACAACAATTGTCGGTAGTCCCGAAACCGTTAAACGAAAGCTTGAAAGTTTTATTCATGAAACAAAAGCCAATGAACTTATTATTAACACCCAAATTTACAATCAAGAAGATCGCCTTCATTCATATGAAATACTTGCAGAAATGATGAATTGAATTGGCTAGCACAATCCCTAAACGGATTGTGTTTTTTTCTTGTAAATGATATTTTTCGGTGTTTGCCTAGTATTATATGAAGAATAAAGAACATTGAAATCTTTTCGGGTTATGGGGGGCGAACATATGGAAAAGGCGTAAAAAAATTCAAATATGCTTACAAGAGCGTTGCCTGGGCTTTTAATTTTTTTAGTAGTCACATTGTTTGGTATTTATGCAGCGGATCTGTTGGGAATGTTCATTGTGAAACTTGGGCTCTTACCTGAAGGAAGTGCAAGTCCAGTCTCCGGAATTTTCGTCGCTATTTTACTAGGAATTATTATTTGGAACATAATTGGATTGTCTACAATATTCCTTGAAGGTGTACAGTTTTCTGTTAAATATGCATTGCGTGCCGGTATTATTTTACTGGGCCTTCGCTTAAGTCTTACGGAAGCGTTGAAACTGGGGGCGTGGGGGCTTCCACTTATTATTGCCTGCATAAGTTGTGGGTTAGTTGTTACACTCTATTTCACAAAAAAGTTGAATCAATCGAATCGATTGGGAACGCTGATTGCTTGTGGAACTGGCATTTGTGGAGTCACTGCAATTATGGCCGTTTCACCTGTCGTCAAAGCGAGGGATAATGAAATTTCCTATGCTGTCGCAAATATAACGATTTTTGGGTTAGTCGGAATGTTGTTTTACCCGTATTTAGCGAATCTTTTTTTCGCAAACAATCCGATTAAAGCAGGGTTGTTTTTAGGTACTGCGATTCATGATACGGCCCAAGTTACTGGTGCGGCTTTAATTTTTAGCCAAATGTATGATATGGAAAAGGCGGTCGACGTTGCAACGGTTACAAAACTGACGAGAAATCTATTTATTATTGCAGTTATTCAGCTCGTCTCTTATTTCTTTTTCAAAAGTGAGGGTAAAAAAGAAGAGGGAAATGAATACGAATTACCTAAATGGTATAAGCTCATTCCCTTGTTTGTTATTGGTTTTTTAGTACTTTCATTTATACGAACAATTGGTGATGTGACGGTCACAAATACGGGTGCAGCGTTTGGTTTCCTTGATCCATCGACGTGGACGGAATTTTATAATTCTTGGAGCTCATTTGGATCCAAATATATGCTCGGATTGGCTATGGCTGGTGTGGGATCATCGACCAATTTTAAAGTTTTCAAAGGGCTTGGGATAAAACCTTTCTATATCGGATTGATTGCAGCATTATCTGTTGGATCAGTCAGTTTGTTATTTGTATCTCTTTTTGGTCATTTAATTGTGGTTTAGGTTAACAACCCTTTTTCTTACTCTATAAATAGTGAAAGACCACATTAAATCCAAATGTGGTCTTTCGCTATTTTGCGTATTAAACACCGAGAAAGCACAATACGACGGGAATCGTCAAGATGCTAATTAGGGTTGTAATAAATGTTGTAAATGATACGAGATCAGGTTCGGTCCCGAACTGTAAGGCGAACATCGTCGTATTTGCAGCAGCCGGCATGGATGCTTGTACAATGATCACAGCTTTTAATAGATCGTTCACCGGCATGAAATATAGAATTCCAAATGCAATTAACGGGGACAAGACCATACGAATCACAACGACCGCTGAAACATAGCGATAAGCTACCTTTTTTCTCGCAATCGCGGCGAGCTGCATACCAAGAACGAGCATAACCGTTGGAATAGATGCATCAGCAACAAGGCTAATTCCCGTCATTAATGTTTCAGGAATCGTTATTTTTACCAATTGAAGAAGAATACCAGCAACGGCCGCATAGATAAGCGGCATCCGGATGACACGTTGAACGGATTGACGCAACGTCGCTTTTTCCTCACCGCCGATAGATGCAAAGAAGATGCCGACGCTGTTCATTAACAACGACTGAAAAACCATCATAATAACTGCATAATCAAACCCGACAGTTCCGAAAGCGAATAGAACTACGGGTGCGCCATAGTTTCCACTGTTCATGAACACGCCACCAAGAATCATTGCTGATAACTCCGACCGCGTGGACTTCATAAGTAATGCCGTAATCCATACAACTAGTAGAAGGACAAAAGTAAGAATTAAGCTAAATGAAATGATATAAAAATAGTCCATCGTTAATTCATTTGTGTAAAATGTCCTAAATGCCAAAAACGGGGACATTAAATAAAGAGCTACCGTTGAAATGGATTTAATGTCAAATCCAATTGTTTTTTGACCTATGTAACCAATTGAAAAGATGATGAATACCGGTAAAATAATTAAGATTAAATCCAAACTTATTCCCCTCCCTCTTTTCCATATCATAGCATGCAAGAGGGAATTTGGATTCAGGTACTTTGAAAATGTTATCTTATGTTTAAATATATGTTGAACACATGATGATTTATATAAAAAAGTGCCGTGGCGGATTCAATGGGATTCTTTATTTCAACATATATACTGGGGAGCTTGCGCCGTGCTTCTGTTTATTGGTAAGATTCAATTACTATATGGTGACAGTATATATGGAAGGAAGGGTTATCATTGATTCGGACGATAGGGCTTACGAAAGAAAATAAACTGGTTTTTGATTTCCCGTTAGAAGACATACATACTCAGTCATTCAAATGGTATTGGGTTGATTTGGATCAGCCCGATGCAAAAGAGGAATTATTATTGCACTCGTTTTTTCACTTCCATCCGCTTGCCATTGAGGATTGCTTTCACCGGCTTCAAAGACCAAAAATGGATCACTATGATGAGTACATTTTCTTTGTGCTGCATTCTATATGTCATGAAAGTCTAAAGGCAGAGGAAGTGAATCTTTTTCTTGGAAAGAATTTCGTTGTAACTTTTCATTACACAAAAGTTCTGGAGTTGGAAAGGGCTCGTGAAAGAATAGCACAATACCCCAACGAATGGGAGCAAGGCCACGTTTTAATTACGCACCAAATTATTGATGAAATCATCGATGATTACTTTCCAATTCTATATAAAATTGAAGATAATTTGAATGAGATTGAAGACACTCTTTCCCCTTCAACCGTGCATCTATCTATGGATTCTGTATTTGATGTTCGAAGCAACTTACTTAAGTTACGACGCACTATTTTGCCAATGCGCGAGCTTTTGCATCGAATGATTAGTTCTGAACGGCTAGGGCTGTCCACAAATGAGCGCGCTTACTATAGTGATATATACGATAAATTGCTGAGGTTAGGGGATATATTGGAATCAAATAGGGAACTGACAGCTGATATAAGGGACAGTCAATTATCCATTAATTCGAATCAGATGAATCGAATTATGATGATTCTTACGATTATCTCATCTGTTTTTATTCCACTGACGTTTATTGCGGGGATTTACGGCATGAACTTTGAGGTCATGCCAGAACTGAAGTGGCGGTATAGTTATCCAGTTGTCATAATTGGTATGCTTATAATTGGGGGGACTATGTTGTTGTGGTTTAAGCGTAAAGGATGGCTTCGTTTGTTTAAATCGTAAACCAAGGAAATTATCATTAAACTGGAGGGGTTTTCATGGAAGAAATAGTTTCTTTGAAAAATGTATCTTTTACAAGAGATGGGCGAGAGATATTACGTCATATCAATTGGTCGATTCAGAAAAATGAGCAATGGGGAATTTTAGGATTGAACGGATCAGGGAAAACTTCTCTCTTGAATATCGTATCTGGTTACCAATTTCCGTCATCGGGTGAAGTGAGTGTATTAGGAAATCTATTTGGAAAAACCAACTTACCAGAACTTCGCAAAAAAATCGGATTCGTCAGCAACTCATTGGATCGATTTTCCCAGTACTTTAACAATGAAATGATGGAAAAGGTTGTAGTGAGCGGTAAATTTGCGAGTTTTGGACTGTATGAACAAGTGGCTAAGGAGGATTGGGAGAAGGCGAATTCTCTTCTAGAGCGCTTGCGTTTAACGTATTTGAAAGGGAAGCGGTATCAGTTACTGTCTGAAGGGGAGAAAAGAAGGGTACTCATCGCCCGTTCGTTAATGAGTGATCCCGAACTACTTATTTTAGATGAGCCGTGTTCAGGGTTAGATCTACTTTCACGTGAGCAGTTCTTACAATCGATAAATGAGATTATGAAAAACGAATGCCATATCGTTTATGTGACTCATCATATTGAAGAGTTTGTCGAAGGAATTTCACATGTACTACTTCTTAAGGATGGGGAAATTATTGCGGCAGGGCCAAAGAAAGACGTCGTAAGGGATGATTTACTAAGTGAAACATACCAAGTACCCGTGCATATCGGCTGGGAAGATGAACGTCCATGGCTTACGGTGAAAAAATAGTACGTATTTTGAATGAAACAGATGAAATCGCTTACAAAAAATGCCGGGGGTGCTGTTGACTTTGGTTCAGACAGCACTTATTATAACTATTAACGACTATATAACGACAATACTTATAATTTTCTAAATACTTAGGAGCAGGAGGACCTTTATATGGAACAACAAGAAAAAAAGATTGGTTTTTGGATGGCATTACTTCCATTGATTGTGATGATTGTTGTGATGATTTTTACGATTGTTAAATTGAAACAAGATCCCCATGTTCCATTAATGATTGGAACAGCAACTGCGGCAATAGTTGCTTGGAAGATGGGATTCAAGTGGAAAGAAATTGAGGAAATGATGTATAAGGGAATCCGTTTGGCACTTCCAGCGGTTGTTATTATTATGTTAGTAGGGTTAATAATTGGGGCTTGGATGGGCGGGGGAATTGTAGCCACGATGATCTATTATGGTTTGAAAATTATTACCCCTTCCTGGTTCTTAGTTGCGATTTGTCTTATTTGTACGATTGTTTCTTTAGCAATTGGAAGTTCATGGTCAACGATGGGAACAATTGGTGTAGCAGGGATGGGTATTGGTTTGAGTATGGGAGTTCCTGCGGGAATGATTGCAGGTGCAATTATTTCAGGAGCCTATTTTGGCGACAAAATGTCACCACTATCGGACACTACAAACTTAGCAGCTGGATTGACGGGTACAGACTTATTCGACCATATTAAGCATATGTTTTACACGACGATTCCGGGCTTGCTAATTGCATTGGGAGTCTATGCATTTTTGGGTCGAAGTTTTGCTGGAAATCAAATTGAAGCATTTGAAATTGCGCAAACTTCAAAAGTCATGCAGGAGAGTTTTGTCATCTCGCCGTGGCTTTTGTTAGTACCACTGGCGGTTATTGTCTTAGTTGCTTTGAAAGTGCCCGCAATACCGGCACTTGTTGTAGGTATAATCCTTGGATACTTATCCCAAATCTTTATACAAGGTGGTTCTCTTGCAGGTGGGATAGAGGCGTTACAAAGTGGATTTACTATTGCGACGGGCAATGTAATGGTCGATGAATTATTTAATCGCGGTGGAGTAGAATCAATGATGTTTACTGTTTCACTGACCATTATTGCGATGACATTTGGCGGAATTTTAGAGTTCTCGGGGATGCTTCAGGCATTGATGAATCAGCTGATGAAAGTCGTGAAGTCATCGGCATCTTTAATCACTTCAACGATTGCGGCGTGTTTCTTAACGAATGCTTCATGTTCAGAGCAGTATATTTCAATTGTCGTTCCGTCAAGGATGTTTAGTAAGGCGTATCAGAATATGGGATTGCATTCGAAAAACTTGTCACGTGCACTTGAGGATGGCGGAACGCTAACTTCGGTTTTCATCCCATGGAATACGTGTGGTGTGTTCATATTAGGTACATTGGGCGTTAGTGTTTTCGAATATGGTCCCTATGCCATATTAAATTTCGCTGTTCCGTTACTTTCAATTCTTTATGCAGTAACCGGATTTACGATTGTTAAACTGACACAAGAAGAAAAAGACAAACTTGCGGCTGACGAATTAAAGGAAGAAAAACTACAAAAAGAATTGAACATAGCTTGAATGAAAAATGGAAAGTTCACATCTATTTTGTGAGCTTTCCATTTTTCTTATACATAAGTATGAAAGTTGAACTCATATAAAGCACGAGGTCTGCCTTGGTGATAGGTCATTTCTTCACCAATTATTTTTGCATAGTTACATTCGACAAGTTTTTTTATCGTACGCTCCGCGGTTCTTCGTGAGACGTTTAAGTAAAGCGCTAAATCATTTGCTGTAAATTGCTTCGTTTGTCGCGTTTGACTGTAGTGCACCAACTTTGAAATATTGGAAGGGCTTAGTTTTGTTTTTTCCGCCATTTCAACAAGTTTAGGTTCCGTGTTTTTCATTTCAATTTTTGCATCAGATTGAGGATATGGGCCATATAGTTTTTTGTTTGAATCCAGTACATAAAAACTATGGCCATCACTTTCTTTTATAAGGTTAAGCCCCAAATTAGCATTTTCAGTGGCGTCTACAATCGATACCCCGTAGCCAAATGCGATCTTGGCTTTGCCTTCAAGCGACTGAAATATGGATAGAAATTCACTCGTTTTCAAAGCGTATTCGATATGTCCCATCGATGTGTACAGCGTATATTGTCCATCTTGGGCATTCCAGTGGGCTTGCATAATAGATGCAATTCTCTCGACAGACGCCTTAAGATCTTGTTCCGCGGAGATTGCTTTCACAACTCCGATTGCAATCTGGGCAGAATTACTCTTTTGTAACAGAGCTTGCTGTTTCGCTTGTTCAATGCATCGTAGTATTGAACTTTCGGGGTCAATCATCTTATGAGTTGGTATGTTTTGTAGTTGTAACTGTTGGAAAACAGCATGGACACTTGTAATGGCCATATCTATTTTGCCTTGTAAAAATAGCGTTTGATGGTAGGAAGTAATTGCTTCAATCTTTTCATCATCTTTCAGTAAATGGATGAAAGGTAGCTGATTGGTATGTTCCAAATCACTTAACACATGTTCAATGTAGGATTGGTCACGCACATCGATAGATATACGACTTAGATCTTTCCAACCTTGTGTAGCTATATGAAGTAATGTAATCGCCACGGCGGTTTCGTCTTGTTGCAGATAAAGGGCCGGCATTGGAATTGTTTGAAGCATATCTTTTACGTAAAAGTATGGAAGCGACCCCGAAAATAGAATGGCATCACATGGTTTTAGTGTCTTTAGTAAACTAGGAGCTTCTTTTGGCTCGCTGTAGCTATAGCAATTGAGTTCAATATCTTTTCGATTGGCAACAAGTCGTTCTGTACGATGACAAAAATCAGTGGACCCGATGATTGCAATTTTTATTTTCACAATAAGCCTCCTTCATTAGCGACTATTTAACGACAATGATACAATGAATACAATACTTTGCCAATAGAAAGGATTTTGATGATGAAAATATCTGAAATTGAAATGTATGCAATTCACTTACCACTCTATGAACCATTTGTAATTAGCTATGCAACGTATGATTATATGCCTTCTATTATTGTGAAAATCACAACAGACACAGGGATTGTTGGTTATGGAGAAAGCGTTGCGGACGAACATGTAACTGGCGAGAGCTGGGAAGGTACATTCGCAATTTTGAAAAATACCCTTGCTCCCAAATTATTAGGTGAAAATCCAATGAATATGGAGCGCATTCATGATCTGATGGATGCCGAAATTTACGGTGCTCCGACTGCAAAAGCAGCCATAGATATTGCTTGTTATGATGTGGCGGGTAAAACTTTGGGCGTCCCTGTTTATGATCTTCTTGGGGGTAGATACCATAAGGAATTTCCTATTACGCATGTGCTAAGTATTGGGGATCCTGAAGCAATGGCGAACGAAGCTGAAGAACGAGTAGCACTAGGATACCGTTCGATGAAAATGAAGGTTGGAACGAAAGTTTCAGAAGACGTAGAGCGTATTCAAGCGGTACGTGAACGTGTAGGTGAAGACATTGCGATTCGAGTCGATGTGAACCAAGGATGGGGAACAAGCGCAAACACACTACAAGGTCTTCAAAAACTAGAGCATTGTTCACTCGATTGGCTGGAGCAGCCTGTACGTGCCGACGACATCGATGGAATGGTCGAGGTGAAATCTAAATCGTCTACGCCAATGATGATAGACGAAGGTTTACGCGGTGTGCGTGATATGCAAGAAATCATTGCAAAACGTGCTGCGGATAAAGTGAATATTAAGCTGATGAAATGCGGTGGTATTTATCCAGCGACAAAACTTGCACATATGGCGGAAATGGCTGGAATCGAGTGTCAAATAGGTTCGATGGTCGAATCGTCGATTGGATCAGCAGCCGGTTACCATGTCGCATTTTCAAAAAAGATTATTACAAGTGTCGAATTAACAGGGCCACTTAAATTTAGCAAAGACGTTGGCAATTTACATTATGATGTTCCATTCATCCGTTTGAATGGCAAGCCTGGGTTGGGAATCGATATTGACGAGCAAGTATTGCGGGAACTTACCGTGTTTTCGGAAAAGGTGAGTCTGTGAAAATAAAGCATACGTTAAAAAATGGTAACGACATTACAATTGTACGATTAGAAGCCGATCACCTCAGTGAGATTCTTACACTGCAGCAAAAAGTAATCGACTCATTGGCTACCGGCGGATTTTTACAGCCATTGACGGAAGAAGAGTTTCTTACGATTTTAAACGGTAAAGGACCAATGATTGGCGCGTATGCCGATGAACAACTAATTGCATTTCGGGCGATGCTCGAGCCGGAAGTAGATGACAAAGAGCATCTAGGAATCGATGCGGGATTGTCAAAAGATGAGTTGCCGCTCGTGTTATATTCAGAAATAACGAATGTGGACCCCAATTTCAGAGGGAATAATTTGCAAGTCGTATTGGGAAAACACCTTTTCGAAGAAGTGGACCAAGAACGGTTTCGTTACATTTGTACAACTGTAGCCCCATTTAACATTGCGAGTTTAAAAGATAAGTTCACACACGGTATGCAAATCGTGTCGCTAAAAGTAAAGTACGGTAACTTGCTTAGGTATATTTTGGTGAAAGATCTCAAGCAACCCGTTGTGATGAACAACTATACGACAAGTTGTTCGGTTGAAATGGCGAATACCGAGGAGCAACAACGATTATTGCAAGATGGCTGGATTGGTACTGGAATGGAATACATTGATGAACAATGGGTTGTCCGTTTAGAAAGATGAAGGATTTATATGCTTTGAAATAAAGAATCCTACTAAAAACGCTAGGGCTAGCCTTCACTGGATTTGTACTGAAATTTAGGAACACTTTACTTCAACCTAATGATAAATCAAATACGTTCACAAAAACGTGCTTTTATTGAAGGCACGTTTTTGTTTGTTGTTATACAATTAAAGTAATAATGATGATTATTATTTATATTGGAGTGAACATTATATTGCAGAATAATACAGGGTCTGGGCGCCCATTTAAAAAACGGAATTATAAACCGTTAATTATTGCTTTGTCCATTATTTTAATAGGTGCAATCGGTGTATTATCGGGAGTGCCAGGCGTTGAAGATTTTGATGCATTTGACGTAACGATTTTACCTTTAATGAATGCTGTTTTGAACTGTTTTACTTTTGTCTTTTTAGTGTGTGCACTTATTGCTATTTTAAAAGGCAACGTAACTGTACACCGTCGCTTTATTTATGCGGCATTTGTTACGACTTCTCTTTTCCTCATTACGTATGTGTCGTTTCATTATTTGGCAGCGTCGACGCCTTATGGTGGCGAAGGGTTTATGGCGGGGTTTTACTACTTCGTTTTAATCACGCATATTATTCTTGCCGCGGCAATAGTTCCACTAGCGCTGACGAGTGTGGCTCGTGCTTGGAATATGGAAAATGAACGCCATAAAAAAATTGCACGTTGGACAATGCCGATTTGGCTTTATGTCAGCTTTACGGGAGTATTGGTGTACATTCTAATCTCACCTTACTATTAATAGTGAAAAAAGAGACGATTCGTTCGAATTTGAACGAATCGTCTTTTTGTTTTTTGTATTAAGGATTTGTCGACCATAGGCTTGCTGATTTGAAAAGAATGCGCGGGTGTAGTTTTAATTGCGCAACCATCACTTCAGCGAGATCTTCCGGTTGCATGACGTTGTCGGGATTGCCGTCTGTTAAGTTTTCGGCGAACGCCAAATCAGTAGCGACAGTGCTCGGTGTCAATGCACCTACACGGATGTTATGTTTTCTTACTTCAAGCATAAGTGATTCAGTAAGGCCAAGAACACCAAATTTAGAAGCGCTATATGCACTTGTTACAGGTGCGCCTTTTTGCCCAGCGGTTGAGGAAATATTAATGATATCTCCAGCTTGTCTTTCAATCATTTCCGGTAGGACGGCACGTGTAACATAATAGACGCCCATTAAGTTGACATCGATAATATTTTTAAATTCTTCAGGGGAAAGATCTAAAAATTTACCGAACTTACCGATACCAGCATTGTTAATAAGAATATCAATTGGACCTAGTTCGGATTTGATATGCTCGACTGCAGAAATGACTGATGCGTTATCTGATACATCAGCCGTAGCCATTGTTACATTAACTCCGTATTCACTAAGTTCTTCGGCCACTTTTTCAAGATTAGCGGCTGTTCTTCCTAAAAGTCCTATATTTATGCCTTCTTTTGCGAAAGCAATTGCAGTTGCGCGGCCAATACCTCTGCCCGCCCCAGTTATTAATGCGGTTTTACCTTTTAAGTTTTGCATGTTCATAATCTCCTTTGCTGTCAATAACTTACTAATAGCAGTATAACAAATTTAAAACGCATTTATAAGTAAAGGGATTGTTGACGTTCAAATGACAGAGGTCAAGTATTAATCTTTTATAAGAATCTAGAGTGTTGAACTGAGCCCTTTGTATTGTTAGTATGACAGTAAGAAAAGTTTTCGGAATTACCAACCTATTAGTCAATTGCTTCATTTGTTCAATTTATTATAAACTTGAAAAGTGGGTGATTTTATGAAAATCAAAACGTGCGAAGATTTAATTCAAGCGGAGGCAGAACTTTCTTTGTTTGGTCAGAAATTAGTTGTTTCCGTTTATTTGATAGATGGTTTATTGATAGATACGGGTCCTGCGAACAAGCAAAAGGAACTTATTCATCTTTTTGAACAATGGGACATAAGGGAAGTTGTTTTAACGCATCATCATGAAGACCATACGGGGACGGCACAATGGATTCAGAAAAATAAAGACGTACCGGTTTATATTCATGAAACTGGAATTGAAAATTGTCGCAATGCAATGAAGTTACCACTATACCGAAAAATATCTTGGGGAGAACGAGACCCATTTCAACCAAAAGTTTTAGGTGAGACATTCAAAACGCCTAATTATACTTGGGACATCATACATACACCCGGACATGCCGATGATCATATTGCATTATACAATCGTGAAAAAAAGTGGATGTTTGGCGGGGATTTATATATTCAATCGACTCCAAAAAGTTTGTTTGCATTCGAATCGATCCCAACAATTATTGACTCATTGAAAAAAATGTTACTATATGATTTTGATACATATATTTGTTCCCATAAAGGTGTCATTGGGCAAGGGAAACAAGAAGTTAACAAGAAATTGAATTATTTGCTTGCTGTTCAAAAAAAGGTCATTGCGTTACATAGCGAGGGCTTGACTCGACACGAAATACAGAAAAGGATGTTCCCAAAAAAGCATCCGATGCACTATTTTTCATTGTTTGAGAATTCACCCAAACATATTATTACCTCCATATTGGAATATCAAAATTGAGTAATGTAAGGGAGTTTTTTTGTGAATCAGAAAAAGTTAACAAAATCGAAGAATTTTCATGAACTTCATACACAGTCGACTACATTTGTATTGCCCAACGCTTGGGATGCAATTAGTGCAAAAACGTTTGAACAAAGTGGTTTTCAAGCAATTGGAACGACGAGTGCGGGGATTGCGATGTCGTTAGGATACACGGATGGCCAAAATATGCCTTTTGAGAAATTAATTGATACAATTTCCACGATTTCGAATGCAGTGGATATTCCTGTTAGTGCGGATATTGAAGCTGGCTATGGGTTTACGATTGAAGAAATTGTGAATAATGTAAAGCAAGTTATTGACGCGGGAGCCATTGGCATTAATATTGAAGATGGAACGGGAAATGTGGAAGAGCCTTTACATGACCTGACGATCCAAACAGAAAATATTGAAGCGATAAGGGATCTTTCGGACTCACTTAGTATGTCGTTGTTTATCAATGCCCGAACAGATTTGTATTGGGCCAATGTTGGTGCGCCGGAAAAACGTTTTGAAGAAGCTTTAAAACGGGCTAAAGCCTACATAGAGGCGGGAGCCGATTGCATTTTCATACCCGGGCTAACAGATTTAGAAACGATTAAAAAATTTAGAAAAGAAATTTCCGTGCCGATTAATCTATTGGCACATTCTGAATTACCATCTTTATCGGATCTTTCGGCAATCGGAATCGAACGCGTCAGTTGTGGATCTGGTCCATTTAGAGCGACAGTGACACATTTGAAAAGTATTAGCGAAGAAATATTCAATACACAAAGCTTTGATAAGATGACGAAAAATGTTTTATCTTACGCAGACGTCGCTGCGATGATTAAATAAACAATAAGACATTCTATTAACATCCTAAAACATGTGGCGATCTCATTATCGCTTGCATGTTTTTTTGTTTTGAACAATATACCGGTCCTATGAATACGATACGTTATGGGCGGAGATTTATTTCAACGATGAAAGTAGGTGTTTACGATTCAATTATTTTATGAAGCGCGTGCGAATGACACAGTAAATGACATTGCGAAGCGATGGGGGCTTCCTGTGGAATCGATTATTGCATCTAATAATCTAGTACCTCCGTATACGATTTTTGCAGGCCAACAATTGTCAATTCCACCCGGTGTAAATACGTACCGCGTGGAATCCGCAGATTCGGTCTACCGGATTTCCCAACTGTACGGCGTCCCGTCATCCGTAATTATTGAAGCAAACCAGTTAAAGCCGCCGTATATGCTACAAATAGGGCAGTTAGTAAAAGTTCCTCAAGGCGTCCCGCATTACCTTATTCAGTCTGAAGATACGTTAGATCAAATTGCGAAGCGTTACAATGTTAGCGCGGAACGGATTCAGGAAGCGAATCGGCTTTCAACCTCAACAATTCATACAGGAATGAAGTTAACGATTCCTTCCGGGTCTTTTGAAAAACGGGGATTCATTGCGTATACATCGAACCGGGGTGGGCAGTACGATATATGGGTATATAATCTGGGGAATGGAGAAAAAAGGCAACTAACGAATGGATTGGGTGATTCATTTTCTAGCCCGGTTTGGTCACCGGATAGTAGTCGAATCGCATTTGTAGGGAAAGATGAAGTGATTTATGTCGTTTATGTTGAAGACGGTTTAATAGCCGGCATTGATCAGTTGGATGCAGGTGGGGATTTCCATTTAGATTGGTCTCCAGACAGTTCAACAGTAGCTTATACCGCCCGCGGCATCATTATGTTGTATAACGCTACGTTACACACAGCACAATCTGTTGAGCAGCCCGGCGCCACTACAGTCAGCTGGTTTCCAAGTGGAACTGAATTGTTGTTTCAAGCAGTAGATCCATCTGGTATAAGCCAGCTTTATCGCTGTCAGATGACTGGGAGTGATAAAGTGCAAATTACGAAAAATACAACAGGTCCTCTTCATAATGCCGAACTTTCACCCGATGGGAAATTCGCTTTGTACACAACCCCAGGTGCAAGTGTATCTATTATTCAAACTGTCGACGTTTCAACAGGGCATGTAGTTGAGGTAGAAGGGGGTCCGCTATCCAAAAACTATTTCCCGAAATGGTCTCCAGATTCGTTACAAATTGCATACAGTGCTACTGCATTTGAAGACGCGGGGTATTTTTCACAAATCAGAACTGTGGAACGTCTGGGAGAAAATGATCGGATATGGGCAATCTCCAATTGTTTTCAAACACCCGTTACTTGGTCATCCGATGGAAGCAAAATCGCTTACTTATCAGGATGCGCTGAACATGAATTTGCACAAGAAATGTGGATAATCGATTTAAATCATCCTGTTCCAATCCAACTACTTGGGGGAGAAAGTATAATGTCTTTGGAATGGGCACCAACAGCTGTGTTAGATCTAGCTAAGCGGGAGTTTACGAGTGAAATTTTAGATGTTAATTTTCAATATCCGGCGGATTGGAAAAAGGTCACCGATGAAAAATATGAAGGAAGCGATGGTTTTTTTCGAGTATCAGCCCTTTTAGGCTCTGATAATATTGAAGAAGTATGCCACGCCGAAGCTTTCCAAAAATCAATGCCTTATGGTTCACAGCCTCAAGTAATTAAGAATTCAACTCTATATGAACAATCTTGCACCATTTTACCTTCTTCCGATCAAGCTACTGAAATGAATAATCAAGCAGCTTATATTGTAAAATATCCAAGCCCAATTATTATTGAAGGAATTAATTATAATTACTTTATTCTTTGGGCGGATAAGAATCATATTGAAGAAATCAGCTCAACAATTATGTTTTTACCGTAATAACACCCGGTTTTTAGCCGAACCGATACTACCTCGATGCCCAGATACTTTTCCATGTTTTTAGGTATCGGGGCAGTTCTTGTGCTTTGTTTACATCTCATGGCTGTGCTATATTCGTGGAGTAGTTGGATTGTCCTCTGAAGGCATAGTGTCATAGATATCCACTAACTTGATTTGATAGGGATGGTGAAGATGCGATGCGACCAATTTTATATTTATTAGTTCTTAGTGTTTTATGGGGTTCCTCATTTTTATGGACAAAGGGGCTGCTTGACTATTTCTCACCGACTACCATTGTTTTTTTACGTAGTTTTTTTGGTTTAGTGGCTCTTTTGCCATTGTTGTGGCTGTCTAAAGATCGGTTGAATTTTAAAGTAAGTTTTATTTTTCTGTTTTCAGTCGCGTTAGCGGGAGCCATCCCGTGGAATTTCATGGGTTGGGCACTCCAAGGCATCGATTCGGGGTTAAGCGGAATTTTAAACGCAACGACGCCATTATTCGCGGTTCTTTTTTCCGTAATTCTTTTTAAGGTGAAGCCTTTACGAAATCAGTTTTATAGTTTAATTGTCGGTTTTGTTGCCGTATTTACTCTTTTAATTTTTTCTGGACAAGCGATAGGAAGTAAGTTTTCCATATTCAATGCACTGCTAATGTTCGGTGTGACTTCGTGCTACGCGCTTAATTCGCTTTTAATTAATAAACATTTTTCCGATATTCCACCGCTTCACTTAGGTTTTTGGACGCTTGCAGTTGCTACTGCTTTAAATGCTCCAATCAGTTTGATTATGGAACCACGGGCGTTTTTGCATCTAGGAACATTGGACGTGTTTTTACCACTTCTCGTACTCGGTTGTTTAAGTTCGGGACTTGGCTACGTCATATTCTATTTAATCGTCTCTATAAGTGGGCCATTTCTTGCGCTTATGGTCACGTTTATCGTTCCTTTTGTCTCCATTGCATTGGGGATTTTATTCCTAGATGAGCCATTACATATCGGCATTGCAATCGGTTTACCTTTAATGATACTGAGTTTGTTTTTGATGAATCTTCATTTCATTAAATTCAAAAAGCGTGCAACTGATCTTAACGACGCGTAAAGTTAAAGGTGTACTGTATACTATTCTTCAAAAATAAACTGTACTTCCTTTTTTAAAGTTGTATAATATGGGTTAAAGATCATTATATTTCGACTTTTGAAATTAAGGTGACAATCAAAAATTTGTTTAAGGGGATATCAACGTCATGACAGAACTCAACATCCACGTAGAATTGACAGAATCAAAAAAAGAAAAACCATTATCAGACCAATTAGAGTTTGGTCGAGTATTTACGGATCATATGTTTATCGCTAATTATACAGAAGGCGAAGGTTGGGCAGATCATAGAATCGAACCGTACCGTCCACTCACATTGGATCCGGCTGCAATTGTATTCCATTACGGTCAAACTGTTTTTGAAGGACTGAAAGCGTATCGCTCGGAAGATGGCACTGTACGATTGTTTCGTCCAGAACAAAACATGAAACGCTTAAATGCTTCAAGTGATCGAATTAGTATGCCAAAAGTCAATGAGGAATTAGCGCTTGAAGCGTTAAAGAAACTAATCGAAATTGACCAAGATTGGATTCCAACTGCTGAAGGAACATCACTTTACATAAGGCCGTTTGTGATTGCAACCGAGGCGTATTTAGGCGTTTCTCCTTCAACGAAATACCAATTCATGATTATTTTATCTCCTGTCGGTTCATATTATAAGGGTGGCATTGAACCCGTTAAAATTTTAGTGGAAAATGACTACGTGCGCGCAGTATCAGGCGGCACTGGCACTGCAAAAACAGCAGGGAACTACGCTTCAGGTTTAAAAGCACAAGAAATAGCGGGACAAAAAGGCTATGCACAAGTGCTTTGGTTAGATGGAATTGAACGGAAATATATAGAAGAGGTAGGGGCTATGAACGTCTTCTTTAAAATAAATGGAGAAGTTATCACGCCTGCTTTAAATGGTAGCATTTTAGAAGGAATTACAAGGAAATCAGTAATTGAGTTATTAAATCATTGGGATATTCCAGTAATAGAAAGAAAAGTATCAATGGAGGAAATTCGCACAGCTCAAAGAAATGGCTTGTTGGAAGAAGCATTCGGAACAGGCACAGCTGCGGTTATTTCACCAATTGGCGAACTAAGTTGGAAAGATGAAAAATTAGTCGTTAACAATGGAGAAATCGGCAAGTTATCCGAAAAAATCTATGCAAAATTGACAGGTATTCAAACTGGAAAAGTAGAAGATCCATTCGGTTGGGTTGTCGAAATTAAATAACATACAAACGAGTTATCCTTACTTAAATACGAGGGGGAATTAGAATGGAAAAGTTACAATCAATGGAACAATATGAGCAACTAAAAAGTGGGGAACGTACAATTTTCATGTTTTCTGCAGATTGGTGTCCCGATTGCACAGTCATCGAGCCACTTCTACCAAGAATTGAAGTTGATTATCCCGAATACGAATTTATTTATGTAGATCGGGATGAGTTCATCGATTTATGTGGGGAGCTTAATATTTTTGGAATCCCAAGCTTTGTTGCCTTTCATGATGGTGTAGAAGCAGGTCGATTTGTGAGTAAAGACCGTAAAACACCTGAACAAATTGAGGAGTTTATTAACGGACTTTCAGACTGAAAATTGTTCGTAAGCTAAAAGCTCAGAACCCTTTATAAAAGATGTGCACATCAATCTAGTAATAGATTGGGTGCACATTTTTCTTTGAAACTTTATTGTATCTAATCCGTATATATATGTAGATGAGTCAATTTCATAATCAACAATATAACTTGAAATCCGAACAATGTTGATTTGCGCTACAGACGGACGCTTTCCGCGGGCTTGGCTTCAGCCTCCTCGTCGCTCCGCTCCTGCGGGGTCTTCTGCTCAAGCTATTCCCGCCGGAGTCGCCGTCTTCCGCTCCAATCAACGGAAATTCCATTAAAGCTAACGAACAATTCCACATTTTTTTACATAATCATTCGTAGAATTGGATGAAGCAATAAATTGTGAAATTGATTCATATAGATTGTATTTTCAACGTACGAAAATTGAAGGAGGTAATCATATGGGTTTAAGACCTTGTCCATCTTGTGGAAACGATGTTTCTAGACAAGCCGAGTTTTGTCCGAACTGTGGACATACGTTTATTAATAGCAAGAAAAGTGGTATGGGAATTACGTTTTGGGGTGTTGTTGGGGCGGTAATCCTAGGCATTATTATTATGTCGTATTGTTGAAGGTCGACCAAATGAGGGATGAGGTTTTATCGACTTTTAGAAGAAGTAAAATTGCCCGGGTCAGCCTTTTAATAGGGGGCGCTGTACTATTACTTTACATAGTTAATCGATTGTATTTAAAGAACGTTTTAGGTTGGTCCTTCATTCAGAACCATTTCAACGATGTACTTGCAGGCATGCTCATTGTTGCGGTGGTCAATGTATTGGCGATGCTAGGGGATCAGCGTAAGCTATTACTTATCCGGTTCATGCGAATACTACTTTTTACATTTGTTTGCGGTTTGTTTTGGGAGTACGTAACGCCACTATACGTGTCTTATAGTGTGTCAGATCGGTTCGATGTACTTGCATATATGACGGGAGGCCTTCTATATTGGGGAATAATCCGAATCATAATGAGACAGCGAAAAGGCTAACTTCAAAAGAAGCTAGCCTTTTTAAATGCTTTCTATTATATAAGCAGGTCGAATAATGAGCTGCCGCTTTTTACTTCAGTAAATGAAAATCCACTTTTCTCCATTCGTTCAATCAGTCCATCATAATCATCCATCTTTTTTATTTCAATACCAACAAGTCCCGGTCCATATTCCTTGTTGTTTTTTCTTGTATATTCAAACGTTGTAATATCATCGTGGGGCCCGAGTACGTTGTCCAAAAATTGACGAAGTGCACCCGCTCTTTGTGGGAAATTCACAATGAAATAATGAAGTAGGCCCTCGTAAATCAATGACTTTTCTTTAATTTCCTGCATTCTTCCGATATCATTATTTCCCCCGCTAATTACACATACGACGGATTTCCCTTTGATTTCATCTTTGTAAAAATCTAAAGCTGCGATGGGTAGCGCGCCTGCAGGTTCTGCGATAATGGCGTATTGGTTATAGAGGTCTAGTATTGTCGTACATACTTTCCCTTCTGGAACACTAACAATATCATCAAGATACTTCTTGCAAATTTCATACGTAAGATTGCCCGTACAGCCTACAGCGGCCCCGTCAACAAACTTATCAATCGTATCCAGTGAGATGACGCCTTCATTTTCAAATGCGGCCTTCATGCTTGCGGCCCCCGCAGGTTCGACACCAATCATATGTGTAAGAGGAGATACGTTTTTAATATAAGTGGATAAGCCAGAAGCGAGTCCGCCTCCACCGATACTTGAGAAGACATAGTCGATGGGTTCTTCAATGTCATTCATAATTTCAATCGCAACAGTCCCTTGACCGGCAATAATATCAAGATCATCAAAAGGATGAATGAAAATCCGATCCTCTGAGTCCGCATAAGCACTTGCACTTGCGAAAGAATCATCAAATGTATCTCCAACTAAAATAACTTCCACATGCGAGCGACCAAACATTTTTACTTGGTCAATTTTTTGTTTAGGTGTCGTTTTCGGCATGAATATTTTTGCGTCGATTTCTAATTGAGCACAAGCGTAAGCAACGCCTTGCGCGTGGTTTCCAGCGCTTGCACAAACAATTCCTTTTTCATGTGCTTCCTTTTCAATCGTTTTGATTTTATAGTAAGCACCTCTTAATTTAAACGAACGAACATGTTGTAAATCTTCCCTTTTAATATAAACATGGCATCCGTACTTTTCCGATAAGCGTTCATTTTTTTGTAAAGGTGTGTGTACGACGACGTCTTTTAAAAGTTGGTAGGCGATCAAGATATCTTCTACATATAAAGATTTCGTGTCATGGTTTATCAGTTTCATAAAAAACATCAACTACTTTCTGATTAATTGAACATCTTTTAATTATAGCACGAAAAAGTTTCTGTGTGTAAATATTCACATTTTTACAGGGAAATAATAATATGAAGTCTCATTCCCGACTAGCTATGCATATAGATAATGTGGGTAGGATTTTGTCTTGGTATCAATTTTTTATTAAGACTATATATCCTGAAATCAAGAATTCTAATAAATTCGCTTGGCGCTAGGGATGCCTCCAGCAATTGAACTGCATTCCTTTTCTGTCGTATTGCCCCGGCTACCTTAGCAGACGCCAGGGGTGGATTCGTGTTCACATTCATAAGTTCAATATAAAGGGAAGGGGATACAATGGAGAAGTCTTCAAAGAATAAAAAAGATGAACAATTGGAAATGTTTCGCGTTAACAATAAGGGAACGAAAATGACTACCAATCAAGGGGTGAAGGTTTCTGAAGATGAGAACTCCTTAAAGGCCGGCGTTCGTGGGCCGACGTTAATGGAGGATTTTCATTTTCGTGAGAAGGTGACTCATTTTGACCATGAACGAATTCCAGAGCGGGTTGTACATGCGAGGGGGTACGGAGCGCATGGTGAATTCGAATTGTATGAATCTATGAAAGAATTTACGAAAGCAGGATTCCTGCAAGAGCCAGGGAAGAAAACCCCATTGTTCCTGAGGTTCTCCAATGTTGCCGGTAGCAAAGGTTCTGCAGATACTGTTAGGGATGTGCGAGGATTCGCTGTTAAATTTTATACGGAGGAAGGGAACTACGATCTTGTAGGCAACAATATTCCAGTCTTCTTCATCCAAGATGCCATTAAATTTCCAGACCTTATCCATGCAGTCCAGCCTGAGCCGCATAATGAAATGCCGCAAGCTGCGTCAGCGCATGATACGTTTTGGGATTTCGTCGCTAACAATCAGGAATCGGCCCATATGGTTATGTGGCAAATGTCAGACCGTACAATTCCGAGAAGTTGGCGGATGATGGAAGGGTTTGGTGTACACACATTCCGTTTCGTCAACGAAGATGGCAAGGCAAGATTTGTTAAGTTTCACTGGAAGCCTGCACTCGGTGTGCATTCGCTCGTCTGGGATGAAGCACAGAAAGTCTCAGGGAAAGATCCTGACTTTCAAAGACGTGACTTATGGGAATCTATCGAAAAAGGGAATTTTCCAGAGTGGGAATTAGGTGTTCAAATGATTGAAACAGAAGATGAATTTATGTTCGATTTTGACGTACTCGATGCGACAAAACTTTGGCCAGAAGAGATTGTGCCGGTTAAAATTATTGGAAAGATGACGTTGAATCAAAATGTCGATAATGTCTTTGCTGAAACAGAACAAGTCGCTTTTCATCCGGGGAACGTTATTCCTGGCATAGATTTTACAAATGATCCATTGCTTCAAGGTAGACTGTTTTCTTATATTGATACGCAACTAATCCGGCTAGGTGGACCGAACTTTACGGAAATACCGATTAATCGAGCGGTTTGCCCATTTCATAACAATCAGCGAAACGGGTATAGTCGTCAGCGTATCGACATCGGGCAAGTAAGTTACCATAAAAACTCGCTCGCGGGTAATACTCCGTCTACGTCGACGGCTAAAGAAGGTGGATTCGTCCACTACGAAGAAAAAGTAGAGGGACGTATTATTCAAGCACGTAGTGATTCTTTCAAAGATCATTTTTCCCAGGCAAGACTTTTTTGGAACAGCATGTCGGCACCTGAGAAACAGCATATTATAAATGCGTTCATATTTGAAGTGGGCAAAGTGGAAAGTAAATCTGTAAGACAACAAGTTGTCGATATGTTCGTTCATGTCGATAAAGAAATGGCCACGATTATTGCAGATGGAATTGGTGTAAAGAAACCAACGGGAACTCAGTCGAAGGTAACGGCTTCATCGCCCGCGCTCAGTCAAGAAAATACGAGAAGTGTTCCTTATTCATTGAAGGTTGGCATATTAATTGGCAATGGATTTAATGGGGCGGAAGTAGTAAAAGCGGTTAAAACATTTATCAATGCGGGGATTACGGTTGATATTATTAGTGAAAAATTAGGGACGGTAAGAAGTAAAGATAATTTTCAAGTGGATGTGAATGAAACATTTCTTACAACGGATCCAGTTCTCCACGATGCATTGTACGTCGTTGGTGGAAAAGTGGGGAACCCTGCGAAGTTTAGTAGTGATATGACTTACTTTATTAACGAGGCGTTCAAGCATTTCAAGCCAATTGGGTTTGCGACAAGTGGTAAACCGTATTTTGAAGCCTCGAATGCAAAAGAAGGTCCAGGAGTCGTGTTTACAACGAGCGAATCTGACTTTGGAAAGACATTTGTAAAAGCAGTCGCAAAACAACGTTTCTGGGATAGGGATATTTATTAAACGAACTGTTTTGAAAGAACCTAAGGCAATTGACATTAATAAATTCAATAGTATAATTAAGGTTAATTGATTGAAAATTGAATATTCCTTATCAAGAGAAGCTAAGGGAAATGGCCCGATGAAGCTTCAGCAACCTCTGACATTGTCAGAAAGGTGCTAACTCCACCAAGACTTTTGTCTTGAAAGATAAGAATAAAGAGCCTAGAATCAATCCTCTTTTCTTATCATAAGAAAAGAGGACTTTTTTTGTCTATCAACGTTGAGCTTATGATAGCACAATACATAAGAAGGGGAGAGAAAATAAATGCCGATTAATATACCTGAAAAGCTACCTGTACGACAACGATTACAAGAGGAAAAAATATTTGTCATGGATGAAAATCGTGCAATTGAGCAAGATATTCGACCGTTAAATATTTTAATAATCAACTTAATGCCTGAAAAAGAAAGAACGGAGTTACAGTTATTAAGATTATTAGGTAATACCCCCTTACAAGTAAATGTTACATTTATGAACATGGCGACACATAAGTCGAAAAACGTTAGTAAATCACATTTGGACGAATTTTATAACACGTTTGAAGAAGTTAAAAATCGACGCTTCGATGGAATGATTGTTACAGGTGCCCCAATTGAACATTTACAATTTGAAGAAGTAACCTATTGGGAAGAACTAACAGAAATTATGGAGTGGTCCAAGGAAAATGTCACTTCCACTTTAAATATTTGTTGGGGAGCACAAGCGGCGCTCTACCATCATTATGGAATCGAAAAATATGAATTGCCGAAGAAATGCTTCGGTATTTATTCTCATAAGGTATCAGACCCGACAATCAAGCTCGTTCGCGGTTTCAACGATGAATTTAATGCCCCTCATTCTCGGTACACTTCAATTGCAAAAGATGAAATCGAAAAGGATCCGCGATTAACACTGCTTGCAAAATCAGATGATGCGGGTGCATTCATTGTGATTTCGAACGACGAAAAAAATATTATGGTTACGGGGCATTTTGAGTATGATGCAGATACTCTGGCTGAAGAATACGGTCGCGATCTGGAAAAAGGTATAGAAATAGATGTACCGGAAAACTATTTTCCAAATGACGATGTAACCAAAGAACCACTGAATACGTGGCGCTCACATACCCATTTATTGTTTTCGAATTGGCTAAACTATTATGTTTACCAAGAAACTCCGTATGAGTGGAAATAAGTATTCACAAAACCCCGAGTGTATTGCATAAGATATTGGAATACGTGCAATTAGGGGGAGTAAAATTGGCGTTATTTATTAATAATGAAAAGCATCCGGAAGTATTTAAAAACAATGTAAACATCCCGGCACCGAATCAGCAGTTATTTAAAAAAGATTTATTGTTGGAAGCGGTGAAGGAACAGCAGAGGAATAATGAAGTTTTACAAGAATCTTTACGAAACCTCGAAAATTCGCTTCATATTAAAGGCGAATTACTTGAGAAACAAACGGAAAAAGTCTATACCCAATCAAATAAACTTCACAAATTGAATTCACAGCAAGAGCATTTAAAAATCAGGTTGAAAAATTACGAGTCCACCAATAAAGAGGTTTTTTTGAAGGTGGATGAACAGCATGATGTGCAACAACAGATGTCTGTTCAACTCGCCGAACATGAAAAAATGCAAAATGATTTGGCAAATCGATTAGATATACAGGAAGTATTGTCGGAAAAAGTGTTAAGCAAACTCGATCATTTTAGATTTTCACTTTTCGAACGGACAAATTATTTGTCGGAGAAAATAGAAAGACGATATAACGATGCGACTTCTTATATTAATAAATTAATGAAAAGCCCAAGACACCAGGAAACTATTTTGAAAACAAATGAAAAAGAAGATGGTTAATTAATGGAAGAGAAAAAGGTCTAGCGACAAATGCTAGACCTTTTTTGTTGCTTGTACTTTTGATGGTTAATGCTTTTCCCTTTCGCTTTTGTCCCGCTGATTTTGGGTCATTGGTTCTTGTTTAGGTTTCAGGTTCCCAAGTTCTGCCAGTTCAAGTGAAATTTCTTCTTTCATAGCACCAGGTTTGATTTTTTGATTTTTTGGCGTTTGCGGTAAGGAAGCCGAATTATTGCTAGCACCTTTATGATTGTCTCTTCCCAAGTTTAAAACTCCTCTCATTTTAGAACTCGTCTTAATATGGCTCAAGAATTTTATTTTAGTCTAGAATAATTATAAAAAATCCGTAAATGTATACAAACATTCAACTTAAAAAATACGTTTTAGACTTGACGGGTAAAGGGTAAGCTAATGGGGATGTAAAACTGAAGGAGGCAAAGGACTTATGACTTTAATTAATGAACTTCAAACGTTAAAAGAATTTCAATGTGAGGACCGCTGTGTGTTAAGTGTGTATTTGAATACTCATCCGGGAGACCCAAATCAGCTTAATGGTGGCTGGAGGCTGCATTTGAAAAATGGATTTAAACGGATTGGTGAATATTTATCAGCTTCGGGAGATGAAAGTGAGCTAAAAGCGTTCAAAAAAATAAATGATAAAGTAGTAAAAGAAATTGAGGGCAATCAAAATGATTTGAGTAAAGGAGTCGTTATTTTTGCATCGACAGATCCCGAATTATGGTCGGTGCATTATGTGCAAGTTCCAGTGAAAACAAGCTTTCACTGGGAAAATCATCCTGTACTTGAAGAGATGGAATATATGTACAAAGCATATCCCGAAGCAGGCGTTGTCTTACCGAGTTTTGGTGAAGTACGAATTTTAGATACTGCAATGGGGTCCGTAAAAGATGAACTTATTTATAACTTCGATCCGAATCTTGAAGTGTGGGGCGAAAAGAAAAAAGTGACAGACGACAATCACCCGGCAATTGGAAACATCCACATAGACAGATTGGAGCCTAGGCTGAAAGAAAACTTAAATAGGTTTTTTAAAGACATGGGAAAAGTTGTAGAGCGATTGAAGAAAGAACGAGGCTGGAAAGAAATTCACGTGTCGGGCGAAGCCGAAATGGCGAATGCTTTCGCTGAAACGTTGCGAGACAAACCAGCGAGTTGTATTTATAAAAATCTCAATAACAGTAAACCGAACGATGTCCTACACCAGGTGTTTGAAAAATAACAACCTACTCATCAACAATAAATATAGCTATTTTATTCCAATAAAAAAACCAGCCTCCCGAAGGAAACTGGTCATAAATTATAATTGTATAAGCCGCCTTTGCCGTACTCCATACGAAAGTTTCAAACCACCACTTCTCCAAGTGGGTGTTTGCAGAAACGATCTTGTCTGTCCCCGTTGTTTAAAGAACGGGGCATGCCATTAGCGTCTCAATTAAAACTCCCTGTTACAGCATAAAGGTTGAAACTTAATATCTGTACGAACAACGCAGCCTGTATTTATATTGTACATCAACTTGATCTGACAATCAATGGGACTAATTTCCGCTCATTTGAACAAGCTATTGTTAAAGGAGGAGATATTTCTTGGTTAATGATAAAAGTAAGAACAAAGATAATCAAAAAGATCGTGAAGAATATGTTTACGGTTATGACAGAAGCGTTGATGATTTAAAAGTAATTGGGCAAAACGATGTGGGTAAAAAAAATAATGGAAGTACGGATGAAAAAAAGTAAATTAAAGATAGATCCCATCATGAATTATGATGGGATCTATCTTTAATTAGAACCATTCGTTCATTTGTTCATCTTCAGCAATCGCTTGTAAATCATCTGGTGTAATCGTAAGTACTTGGTATTCAGAACGTTCAGCGTAGCGATCGGCGGCCCGTTTAATAAATTTGGGAGAACCTTCATTTTCTTCATCGTACAGTATAAGGATCCCGTCAGAATTGCGCATGAAGAACTTATTTTTTTCGACAAACTGCCAAGGTGCTTCATATGGCGTTTGGGTAAGAGAATTATGATAATCTGCTTGCGCAATAATTGAGCGATATGTCTCTTGTCTTGTTTCATTCCAATTCTTTTCTTGTTCAAGGAAGGGTGTAAGGACAGCGTATTTTAACTGGGGATACGTTTTTTTAAGTTCAAGTACTACTTCAGCCGCCCAAGTTTCAACACCGAGTTGACCGCTTATAATAACCCACTCTAGTCCATCTTCGAGTAAAGGAACAAGTCGGCTTGTTAATGCTTTTTTTATGTATCGAATTCCGGGATGCGTGTCGTCGAAGATTCCAAGCTCATGTTGTTTATATCCGGTCACAACTAATCGTTTTAAAATTATATATGCCTCCCAACTTGTAAATAGTACTCTATTTTATCATTAATTCGAAATAAATGTGTGATTAAATCGGTAAGCTGATAGAAAACATTGAACTTTAAAATAGTTAATCGTATAATAAGAGAATGGAAGAGGTGGATTTTTAATGAAAAAAGATTTAAGAATTAATAGTAAAGTGTTTAGTGAAGGAACGATGAGGGCGCCAAACCGGGCAATGTTACGTGCGGTTGGTGTAACTGATGAAGATTTCGAAAAACCAATGGTAGGTATCGCAAGTACTTGGAGTGAAGTAACACCTTGTAATATACATATTGATAAACTAGCAATTGCTTCGAAAAAGGGTGCAACGGATGCTGGCGCAGTTGGAATGATTTTTAACACGATTACAATTGCTGACGGTATTTCAATGGGAACAGAAGGCATGCGCTATTCTTTACCAAGCCGTGATGTAATAGCTGATTCAATTGAAACAGTTGTAGGTGGCGAAAGTTTAGATGGGCTTGTCGCAATTGGTGGTTGTGATAAAAACATGCCAGGCTGTATGATTGCCATTGCAAATTCAGACGTACCTTCCGTTTTTGTTTACGGCGGCACAATCGCAGCCGGAAAACTTCACGGTGAAAGCATTGACCTTGTATCTGTATTTGAAGGTGTTGGTCAATTGAATAACGGTCAAATTGACGAAGAAGAGTTACGGAAAATCGAATGTAATGCATGTCCTGGTGCAGGATCTTGTGGTGGTATGTACACTGCGAATACAATGTCTTCCGCCATTGAAGCAATGGGAATGAGTTTACCAGGAAGTTCATCAAACCCGGCAGTTTCAGCAGATAAGCTAGCGGACTGTGAAGCGGCAGGCGCAGCTGTTTACAACTTGATGGAACAAAGTATTTATCCAAAAGATATTATGACAAAAGAAGCATTTGAAAATGCGATGACCGTCGTAATGGTACTCGGTGGTTCTACGAACGCAGTACTTCATTTACTTGCAATGGCACATGCAATTGAAATCGATCTGACGTTGGAAGACTTTGATCGTATTCAAAAGAAAACACCGCATCTTGCAGACTTGCGACCAAGTGGTAAATATGTAATGGAAGATTTACACCGCATCGGTGGCGTCCAAGCGGTTATGAAGATGTTGTTAGAAGCGGGTTACCTACACGGGGACTGCTTAACAGTTACAGGGAAAACAATTGCAGAAAACTTGGCGGAAGCACCTGATTTAGCAGAAGGACAAAAAATCATTATGCCTTTTGATAAAGCGTTCAGTGAAGATGGGCCACTTGTTATACTAAAAGGAAATTTAGCACCAAGCGGAGCTGTATCAAAAATGTCGGGCGTATCTGTAACAACGCATACTGGACCAGCACGTGTGTATGATACGGAAGAAGAAGCAACAGCAGCAGTGATGAAAAACGAAATTAATGAAGGTGACGTGTTAGTTATTCGTCACGTTGGACCTAAGGGTGGACCGGGTATGCCGGAAATGCTTTCTATTTCTGGAATTCTTGTAGGTAAAGGATTGGGAGAGAAAGTTGCATTACTGACAGACGGTCGTTTCTCTGGAGGGACACACGGTTTAGTCGTTGGACATATTGCGCCAGAAGCACAAGTCGGCGGACCGATTGCTTTCTTGCAAGAAGGCGATATCGTGACGGTTAGTTCGGCAACACAAGAAATTTCAGTCGATGTTTCCGAAGAAGAATTTGCGAAACGTCGTGAAGGATGGGTAGCGCGCCCATTACACACTCGTGGTGTGCTAGGGAAATATGCGCATAACGTGTCATGTTCGTCAATTGGGGCAGTAACGGATTATTTTAATAGATAAACTTCTAAGTACTAAGTTATGCACAATTCATAATTTGAATTGTGTCTGAACTTAGTACTTGTTTTTTTGGACTGTTCAAAAGGGTCGAAGTATATTAGAATTATATTTAGAAACAAATTAAAGAAGGGAGGCACTCGTTATGGCATTTGTTATTACATCGGCATGTATTACTGAACAAGCTGCGGATTGCGTCATGGTTTGTCCAGTTGATTGTATAGAACTTGGTGAAGATCAATATTTTATTGACCCTGATACGTGCATAGACTGTGGTGCTTGTGTGGCAGCTTGTCCAGTTGAGGCGATTTATCACGAAGAAGATTTGCTTACTGAGGATTTACCGTTTCTAGAAAAAGCAAAAACATTTTACAATATCTCATAACAAATTGGAAAAGGGCTACTCTCGTAATGAGAGTAGCCCTTTGATATTTTATTAAAGTAACAAAAGTTTTGATTGTAATTTTCCATCCCGAACAATCGGGAGAATCATTTCCTTAAGAAAGTAACGAACTTTCCGTACCGCGGTCATTGTTCCACTGGGTGTCTTCTAACTTAAGCAACGTAAACCCTACCTACTTTTACGTCCTTACGACCCTATAGTCGCGCCAGTGTGAATAAGTGTTCTCAAAAACATTACGTAGAATGCCAGAATATCAAGTCTTGCCTGCTACCTTAATAGTTAATTCTTTAATTATAGTATAGCTAATGAGTTTTGTCAAACACATTGAAGTATTCTGAAACTGAGTTAGAATAGTTATAATACTTAGATTAGGGAGCTGCTATAATGACAAACAAATTATTTGAAGAACTCGCTGATAGATTATATGAAACGTATGAGAATAAGCAACCGATATACAAAGAAGATTTTGATGTGTCAATCGACAACGCTACCGGTTATCGTATACAAAAAATTGTTACAGATAAAAAAGGAACTGAAAAAAATGATCCTCTTAAAGGATATAAAATCAGTTTAACGAGCAGGGAGACACAAAACTTATTCCAATCAACAACACCGTTATATGGGGCTTTTACCGAAACAAGTATTTCCGGGGGATCCATAAAACTTGAAGACATGCTGTCATCACTTATTGAATTGGAACTTGTCTTCATAGTAAAAGAAAATCTATCAAAAGAAGACAGTTTCCAAACAATTTTAGAAAAGACGACAATTGCACCCGGATTGGAAATTCCCGATTCCCGTTTTGCGGACTGGTTTCCAAAGCTCCAATTGGGGCATGTCATTGCCGATAGCGCAGTTGCGGGAAAAGTGGTCATTGGAACGCCGGTGGAAGGCCTTACTTTTGAGCAATTGGGAACGATTAAAGGTACATTGACGTTGAATGGAAAACAAATAGCTTCTGGATCTTCAAGTGAAGTGCTTGGTAATCCACTTCATTCGGTAAAGTGGTTAATAGACGAACTTGCAACGAACGGCTTAATACTTGAAAAAGGAATGATTATTTCGTCTGGTACGTTTATCATGCCTGAGATTTTGAAGAAAGGTACATACGAAGCTGTGTTTGAAGGCATCGGGGAAGTCGTTCTCAATGTAGTGTAATAGGGGCCCTAAAGCATTGTTGCGACCTTTACTAGGTTGTAACGATGCTTTTTCTGTCTAGGACTATTCTAAGTTTATTGTTAGAATGGATAAAGCGTTATCGAAAGGGGTTAATGAAATATGGCAGTCCGTAAATTTAAAAATTCGGTCGCTTTTGAATATGTACAAGTACTAGTTGGGGCGGCTCTCGTCGGACTGGCGTTTAATATCTTTTTACTACCGGCAAAGCTTGCGGCAGGCGGTGTGTCGGGAATAAGTACGATTTTATACGAACTTTTTCAATTGAATCCTGCTTATGTTCAGTGGGCCATTAACATTCCTTTACTAATTGTAGGAGTCGTTGTAATTGGTAGAGATTTTAGCATGAAAACGCTTGTCGGGACGACTTTTGTTCCGTTTGTTATTTGGTTAACAGCGGATCTGAAATTGGCCATAGATAATCCGCTGTTAAGTGCGATTTATGGTGGCATTATGCTTGGTGTGGGATTAGGCATTGTATACCGCGGAAACGGGTCAACAGGCGGTACAGCAATGATTGCACAAGTGTTAAAGAAGTTTACGGGACTATCAAGCGGGTTCTCGCAGCTTCTTGTCGATGGACTTGTTGTCATCACATCTGCGTTCGTTTTCAATTTCGAACTTGCTCTGTATGCGATGATAGCCATTTACGTGACAAGTAAAGTGATCGATTTTGTCCAGTTACAAACGTCCCCTACAAAATTGATTCTCATTATTACAGACAAAGAAGAAGAAATCCAAGCAATTATTAAAGATCAAATTAATAGGGGATCGACAAAAGTTAAAACACTGGGCGGCTATTCCAATGAAGAAAAAACAATGATTTTATGTGTCGTAGAACAAGCGGAAGCGATTTATTTTAAAAAGGTCGTTCAAAAAAAAGAACCGACGTCTTTTGTCATATTTATAAATGCGTCTGAAATATTAGGTCGCGGTTTTTCAAGAGCACAATTGGATAAAGACGAGGTCTAATTAGTTAATCCATAGTAGTGGAAAGGTCATGCGGAAAATCGCTGACCTTTTTTTATATGTTAAGAGTTCTATTCGTATGAAGTAAATTGATTAATATATACGTTGAATTGGCCCTCTTTCCGCAGAAGGCATCCCCGGGCACCCGGCATTTTTGGTAGTATTCTTTCATTCGACATATCTAATTCCTATTTGCATCCTGTTGAAGTATGACAATTTCAAAAAATACGATAAAATTGATGGGAACTTGCTATAATAGAGAAACATAGGATTCGAAAAAGATCTAGGAATGGTGATTACATGTTTACGGGATCATTACAAAGGAAAATTCTTGTCATGGTCGTATCTTTGATATTTCTTATTATAGTACTTATGTTAAGTTTGTTTATTTACACAGACTACGTCCGGACTTTTGAAAGAACGAAAGAGAATAGTTTGCAAACGGCAAAGTTAATATCCCATATGGACACTGTACAAGCCTCAGTCATCAACCCTGAGAAAAGTGACGTATTAAAACAGGTTATTGATTATTATGGATCTCAAGTAGGAGCTTCTTTTATCATTGTGAAAAATAAGGATGGGCAAATAATAACCCATCCGGATGAAAGCAAAATAGGTGAGGTCGTTCCATTCAAAGACGAGTATACTTCGATTGTTTTTGGGGGATATGCGTCAACCATGTCGTCGGAAGTAATGGATTTGGCTGTAATAGGGGTAGCTCCTATATACTATTTTGACAGCCAAATTATTGGAACTGTTAAAGTTGGATTTTTAGTTGAAGGTTTACATAATGCTATATTTGAACGAGCGAAAAAACTTCTTAGCATCTCCATAGTTATCTTTATTATCGCCATATTATCAAGCGTTTGGTTAGCCAAAAGTATTCGGAAAGATACGTTAGGATTAGAACCACAGGAAATAGCTTCATTATATAGTATGAGAAATGCTATTATTTCATCGATAAGTGAAGGAATTATTGCGATTGATGCTTCTGGGAATATTACGTTGATGAATACAGCGGCTAAAGAGATATTAGGTTTGGCTAGTAGCCATATTTTCGAACCAATTCAATCGGTAATTCCGAGCTTTATAACTGATGAACTGCTAGTGAAAAATGAAGTCCGATCCACATTTGAGTTGAATGTGAAAGATAAAGTCCTCATTATGAATACGGTTCCATTAAGGGAAGGAATTGATCATAAAGGTGCGGTAATTACATTTAAAGACCGTACAGAAATGAACAGAATAGTAAACAAACTTTTTGAGGTTAGTAAATACTCCGATAATTTACGGGCACAAACACATGAATTTACGAATAAGCTATATGTTATTTCGGGTCTTCTTCAATTAGGCAATTTTGACGAAGCTATCCAAATGATTCAAGAAGAAATTGAGGTAAGTGAGCATACAAATCGTCTTGTTTTTGAGCATATAAAAGATCCGAATGTGCAAGCAATTATTTTAGGGAAAATGGGTAAAGCCTCGGAATTGAAATTATCATTTATTTTAGATGAAAATAGTAGTCTCCAAAAACTACCGTCATTTATTCGAACAGGAGAGTTAACGGTTATCATTGGAAATCTTATTGATAATGCATTTGAAGCGGTAGCTACTGAAAGTAATGGCGAAATCAATTTTTTTGCACTTGATATAGGTGAAGATATTATTATAGAAGTTACCGACAATGGGCGTGGTATTCAAACGGACTCAGTTTACGACGTATTTAACCAAGGATTTACGACGAAAAAGAAATCGAATCATGGATTTGGTTTGGCAAATGTTCAGAAGATTGTTCAAAGTTTGGGTGGGGATATAGAAGTGACAAGCGGTGTTTCGGGAACTACTTTTTCGGTTTATATTCCGAAAGAAGAACGATAGGAAGGAAGTTAGGAATGATTAATGTATTAATTGTAGAGGATGACTTTAGAATTGCTGAAATCCACAAGCAATTTCTGGAGAACATCGAAGGCGTTAAAGTTGTTGGAAAAGCACTTCGTGCGAAGGAAAGTTGGGGTTTTATCGAAACCCATCAAGTCGACCTTGTACTTGTCGATGTCTATATGCCCGACCAGTTAGGAATTGATTTGGTAATTGAGTTAAAAAAAACATATGAGCATTTAGATTTCATAATGATTACAGCTGCCCGTGATACTAGTTTGCTTGAACGAAGCATGAAGGCAGGCGTTTTTTATTATTTAATTAAACCGGTTCAATTAGAAAAATTGGAAAATGTTATCGGGCTGTATAAAGATCAAAAGAAATTAATCAAATCAACTGAATATGTAGATCAGACAATGATCGACGTTTTTTTTAGAAATACCAAAACAGAAAAAATGTCTAAAGAGGCGCTCCCAAAAGGGATCAATGAACTGACGCTCGCTAAAGTTCTTGAAGTTGTAAAGGATTTACCCGATGGGACGACCGCCGAGGAAATGGGCGATTTGCTTGGGGCTTCCCGGACAACCGCCCGAAGATATATGGAGCATTTAGTATCGACGGGGAAGATGAAAGCCGAGCTTGAATATGGCATTGTCGGAAGGCCTGAAAGAAAATATTTCCACCTTTGAGTGTTCTCTATGAGAATGCTCTTTTATTTTGGACTAAATGAACAAAATGTAACTAAGGTTTTTATATTTCTTTAAATTGTAAACGGTTACATAAGAAAATAATAATGTACTATTATCTTATAACTTAGAAAACACATTTAAGGAGTGGGAGAGATTTGAAAAAGATACTTATGCTATTGACTTTATCAATAGTGCTTGTTTTATCGGCGTGTTCTGCTGGAGGTTCGGGAAGCGATAAGGAATTCCCTTCGAAAAATATTGAGCTAATTGCACCAGCATCACCAGGTGGTGGATATGACGCGACATCGAGAGCAATCCAGAAAATTTTGACGGATGAAAAACTTGTCGATCAAAACATTAATGTTGTTAACAAACCCGGCGGTAACGGGGAAGTTGGTTGGAAATACTTGCAAAGTAAAGATGCACACAGTTTAGCAATTGACTCAAGTCTTATATTAACGAACAATCTACTAGGTAAAAGTGATATGACGTTTAAGGATCTAACTCCTCTTGCCATTTTAACGACTGAATGGATTTCAATCGCGGTTCCCAATGATTCACCATATGAAGATGGGCAAGCGTTAATGGAACAGTTGAAAAAAGATCCTGCTTCTATCAAAATCGGAATTGCTCCGGGACTTGGAAATAATGACCATCTGTCATTTGTCCAAGCTGCTAAAACATACGGCGTCGATATTACGAAGTTGAACTTTCTTGTATATGAAGGTGGCGGTGACGTAGTGACAAGTTTACTTGGTGGACATGTTGACGTCGGAACTTCTTCAGTTTCAGAGTTTATAGACCAACATGAGGCTGGTAAATTCAAAATTGTTGCGGTTTCTTCCGAAGAACGTATTAAAGGATTGGAAGATGTAGCTACATGGAAAGAACAAGGCGTCGACATGGTATTTCCTCACTGGAGAGGAATCGTCGGACCACCTAATATGACGGAAGAACAAATTGCTTATTGGGATGGGGTAATAAGTAAATTAGTCGAAACAGACGCTTGGAAAAAGATAATGGAAAATAATGAGTGGGAATTATTTTACAAAGATAGTAAAGAAACAAAGGCATTTTTGGAGGAACAAGAAACTAATTATGAAGTGCTAATTAAAGACTCTGGATTGATTGATTAATTTGTATTAATTAGACAGGAGGGTTCATTATATGAACCCATCCTTTTTAATTGGTTGAGCTAGTTGAGTGCTAGTAGGAAAGGAGAAAAAAGATGCTAAGGTTTGCAACACCATTATTCTTTATGATTGTCGGTTTTATCTATTTAGTTTCGACCTTGAATTTACCGAAATCTAGACTCGGTGATCCAAACGGTCCAATATATTTTCCAATCATAATTGCCGCACTTCTAATTGTTTCGAGCATAGTTTATTTCTTTCAAGAATGGCGTCTTCGAAAAGAAGAATTTAAAGAGTTTCACATAATGAAAGAAGGAAAAGCACCGCTTTACCTACTTGTTACTATAGTCCTTATGCTTATTTATACGTTCTTATTTGAAAGAATAGGTTTCTTATACTCTACAATAATTTTCTTAGGTGGATTAATGTTCTTATTAAACGGTAGAAAAAAGTGGGTTTACAATATTATTATTGCTGTTGTTTTTTCATTTGTAACATGGTATTCGTTCGCAGTTTTATTGCAAGTAAGTTTACCGTAGGAAGGAGTCACGAAAATGGGAATAGATACACAACATATTATTGAAGGCTTTCAAGTTGCAATGCAGTGGAATAACTTATTCTGGATTGCTTTGGGAGGATTTCTAGGAACAGTAGTTGGAATGCTTCCGGGTCTTGGGCCTGCAACGGCAATCGCTTTACTCATACCTATCACATTCGGAATGGATCCTACAAGTGCACTTATTCTTATGGCGTCAATCTATTACGGTGCAATGTATGGTGGATCAAGAAGTTCAATTCTTTTGAACGTACCGGGTGATGGTTCAGCCATCGCGGCAACGTTTGACGGTTATCCAATGGCACAAAAAGGTCAAGCAGGCCAGGCATTGGCCATCTCAGCCATTGCGTCTCTTATCGGTGGGCTTGTGGCGGTTGTAGGTTTCATTGTACTTGCACAGCCACTAGCAAAATTTGCATTGAAGTTTGGTCCAGCTGAATATTTCTTGCTTATGATTTTCACACTTTCCGCGATTGTTGCATTAGCAAAAGGTGCAATGGTGAAGGGATTCATTGCGATGGCGCTGGGACTTTTACTAAGTACAGTTGGTATCGATTTACAGACAGGTGTTTATCGTTTCACGGGTGGTAACCCTCACCTTGCAGATGGCGTCGATTTTCTAGTCGTTATCATCGGTATATATGCTGTTGGTGAAGTATTATATAACTATTTAACAATTGATCGTCCCGTTGGAACGAAGAAAAGTGTCGGGAAAATTTGGATTACAAAAGAACAATGGAAGCGCTCGAAATGGCCAATGATTCGTAACGGCCCGATTGGTTTCCTTGTCGGTGTATTGCCGGGTGCCGGTGGTGCAATTGCATCGATGATTAGTTATTCATTTGAAAAGCAAATTTCTAAGCATCCTGAAGAATTTGGTGAAGGAGCGATTGAAGGATTGGCGGCACCTGAGTCATCCAATAATGCGGCGTCTGTTGGAGCATTTATTCCAATGTTGACGATGGGAATCCCGGGTTCAGGTACAACAGCTGTAATTCTCGGAGCGATTGTAATGCTTGGAATGAAGCCGGGTCCGCTATTATTCGAAAATCACCCAGACATGGTTTGGACTTTCATTAATAGTATGTTCATCGGAAATATTTTCCTTGTTGTTTTGAATATTGCACTCGTTGGATTGCTTGTCAAAATTCTTGACACGCCCCCAAAAACATTATATCCAATGATTCTTTTGCTAGCATTTATGGGTACATATACGTTGAACTTCAGCATGACAGATTTCATTATTCTTATCATTTTCGGTCTAATCGGTCTTGTTATGAAAATTCTTCAGTTCCCAGTTGCACCATTAATACTGGCGGTAATTGTTGGTTCGGATATGGAACAAAACTTTAGAATGGGTCTTGTGTCAAATAGTAATCCACTGAGTTTAATTGTTGCATCACCGATTACAATATCGCTTACGATTATGACAATTGTATCTCTAGGATATCCGTTCCTTTCATCATTTATTAAAAAGAGAAAATTAAATAAAAACATGAGTCGATAAGAAACGGCTAAAGATGCCCCCTTGAAAAGACACTATTTTCATGGGGGTTCTGTTGATATATAGGGTGAAATGAAGCCGTTTCAACAATCTTTTTTAGGGAGATTCTTTATTTCAATATCTATGGTTAAAGAAAAATTATAAGAAATGGGGATTTTTAATGACTTGGTTAATTGAGAAACAGAGGACGCAAATTGAACTCGCAACTGAATTTAAACATATGATTACCGCTAAACCAATTTTGAAAATTATTGGAGCGCATGATGGGATGTCAGGGCTTGTCGCAAAAAATACTGGTTTTACTTCCCTTTATTTATCGGGAGCGGCATTCACTGCGAGTAGGGGGCTTCCTGACATTGGAATTCTTCATTCACAAGAAGTAGCGGAACGTGCAAGAGAAATCGTTCGTGCGACCGATTTACCGATTCTTGTTGATATTGATACAGGTTTTGGGGGTATATTGAATGTTGCAAGAACTGCCAAGGAAATGGTAGAGGCTGGTGTTGCCGCAGTTCAAATTGAAGATCAAGATTTACCGAAGAAGTGTGGTCATCTGAATGGAAAAAAGTTGATTTCTGCGGAAGAAATGGCTCAAAAGATCAAGGTTATTAAAGAAGTTGCACCGTCTCTCATCGTCGTAGCACGAACGGACGCGTTATCGGTTGAAGGAATGGATGCGGCAATCAATCGCATGCGTCTATATGTTGAGGCGGGCGCGGATGCATTGTTCCCTGAAGCACTCACGACGAAAGATGAATTTAAATTGGTGAGTAAAGAGTTCGACGTACCTTTACTTGCGAATATGACCGAATTTGGAAGAACCGATTATTTTACAGCGGATGAATTTGAATCCTTTGGGTATGCAATGGTTATCTATCCGGTAACTTCTTTACGGGTTGCGGCAAAAGCTTATGAACTTATATTCAAGGAAGTATTTGATAAAGGCACACAAAAAGATGCATTGCATATGATGCAAACGAGAAAAGAACTTTATGACACAATAGGTCTTCATGAGTATGAGGATCTTGATGAACAAATTGCAAAGACAGTACTTCCAGAGTGAATTTCCATGAGTAAAGCATTACTACCCGTCTTAAAACGTCTTTACGTTTTAAGACGGGTATTTCGTTTGAAACGGACAGTTCTTGAAATGTAGTGTATAATTTCACTACTAGAACTCATTTGAGTGAAATAGAGGAGTTAGAAGTTATGAGTAGAAAACAAGAATCTTTAAATACCGCTGTTAATACAGTTGACGAACCAATGGAGCTACTTCCTTATTTATTAAAAATAATGTCTAAAAGTAGTCGAAACTCGGTGAAGTCAATACTTACGCGTGGACAAGTTACAGTTAACGGGCAAATGGTAAAGCAACATAATTATTCGTTGCAAACTGGCCAAACGGTTGCAATTTTAAGCAATCAAGCAGCCCAAAGTAAATCGAAATTAATAGGGGTCTCGATTTTACATGAAGACGAAGATCTTATTGTTATTAATAAAAATGCAGGTTTACTTTCCGTTGCTTCAAAAAGGGAAAATGAACTGACTGCATATCGACAAGTAACCGACTATGTACGTAGAAGTAATTCAAAAAATCGGATTTTCATTGTCCATAGACTCGATAAAGATACATCAGGTGTAATGGTATTCGCTAAAAGTGAGAAAGTTCAACAAGATATGCAAAATGGATGGACTGAAGTAGTCAAAGAACGAATGTATACAGCACTCGTTGAAGGTGAAGTGAAGAAATCATCAGGCACAATTAAATCCTGGTTAACAGAAAGTAGTACATTTAAAATGTACTCTAGTCCAGTAGATAATGGTGGGCAATACGCAGTTACTCATTATAAAAAAATCCAATCCAATAAAGATTGTTCTTTACTTGAAGTTCACCTGGAGACGGGTCGTAAAAATCAGATCCGCGTTCATATGGAAGAGTTAGGAAACTCTGTTGTTGGCGATAAGAAGTACGGTGCAACAGGCAATCCACTGCGAAGAATTGGCCTTCATGCGACAGCATTAGCTTTTGTTCATCCGCGTACAGGAGAAATTGTTCGATATACGGCAGATGTGCCTCAAATCTTTTTAGCTCGGTCAAAATAATAAGAATAATTTTTGATAAGCGAAGGTGCTTTATTTGAAAGTGAAATTATTTCATTCTTTATTGCTGGATCGATTGGTCCATTAAACCTATTGCTTGATCCATCGGTGACGAAACTTAAAAAAATTTGTAATGAAGAAATATCGAGAGGTTGATTTGGAATGACGTTTCAAAAGTATCAATTAAGCAGTGAAATTATACAAGCACTTGACGGTTTGGGCTATACGGAACCGACAGAAGTTCAGGAAAAAGTAATGGCAGATGCACTTGGGCGGAAAGATTTAGTTGTCAAATCACAAACTGGAAGTGGGAAGACTGCGGCTTTCGGGATTCCAATTTGTGAAATGGTGGAGTGGGAAGAAAACAAACCACAGGCACTTATTTTAACGCCTACACGGGAACTTGCGGACCAAGTGAAAGAAGACATTACAAACATCGGGCGTTTTAAGCGCATTAAAGCGGTGGCGGTTTATGGAAAGCAACCATTTGCTTATCAAAAGGCAGATTTAAAACAAAAATGTCACGTAGTCGTTGGTACACCGGGACGTGTAATGGACCATATTGAAAGAGGGACACTCGTTCTTGATCGAATTACCTATTTAGTTCTGGATGAAGCAGATGAAATGTTGAATATGGGGTTTATTTCCCAAGTAGAAAAAATTATTAATCATTTGCCGAAAAACCGGACAACGATGCTTTTTTCAGCAACTCTTCCGGATATGGTTAAAAAGTTAAGTCAAAAGTATATGAATGAACCCAAAAATATTGTCATCGATTCTGATGTAACAATAACGGATAATATTGACCACTCATTATTCATCGTATCGGAGCAACGCAAATTAGAATTATTGCGCAATGTTACGGTTGTTGAAAATCCCGACAGTTGCATCATTTTTTGTCGAACGAAGGATCTAGTAGACCGCGTTACGGATGAACTTGAAAAGTTCCATTATACGGTGGACAAGCTTCATGGTGGCATGATGCAAGATGATCGTTTTGCAGTAATGGACGAATTTAAACGTGGAGAATTCCGCTATTTAGTAGCTACGGATGTCGCGGCGCGGGGAATTGATATTGAAAACATTACACATGTGATTAACTACGACATTCCACTGGAGAATGAAAGTTATGTACATCGCGTCGGCCGGACAGGACGTGCGGGAAATAAAGGGATGGCGATATCATTTGTGACGCCAAATGAAGATCGATTCCTTGCTGAAATTGAAACTTTTATCGGGTTTAATATTCCGCGACGTGATATGCCTTCACAACAATTAGTTGCTGAAGCGATAGATGCTTTTACTGAAAAACTCGAAAAGCTACCGAAACTGAAAAAAGATAAAAGTGAAAACTTGAACAAAGATATTTTGAAGTTGTATTTTAATGGAGGTAAGAAAAAAAAGCTGCGTGCTTTTGACTTCGTTGGTACAATTACTAGCATCCCGGGCATTGAGGCAGAAGATATCGGTATTATTAAAATTCAAGACACTGTAACATATATAGATATTCTAAATGGCAAAGGCCCACTCGTTTTACAAGAAATGAAAACGAAAACGGTAAAAGGAAAGTTGCTAAAGGTGCATAAAGCAAAAAAATGAATAATATTTTTAAAAAAGCGCTCCTTATTGGGAAGCGCTTTTTTTGTACGTTATTAAATAATTTGCCACATACGTTCCTCAGCAATGGATTTTAGTTTTGAATCTGGTTGAACAGCAACGGGGTTTCCAACGAGTTCAAGGACAGATAAGTCAGAATAGCTGTCTCCATATGCAAAACTATTGGACCAGTCAATTTCTTTGCCAGATAAATAAGATAGGATTTTTTCATTTTTTTTCAAACCGTGAACGTGAAAAATCGGTGTTTTACTATCAATCAGTTGCTTTTTCACAGGGATATCAGTTCCGATAATCGTATCGATTGGCAATTCTTTTGTGACACTGTGTAAAAGAGGTGTATAGGCACCAGAAACTAGCATAATATGAACACCGTCAGCGACATGTTGCTTTATCTTCGAAAGGACAAGAGGGTTGAAATCCTTCCGCATTTTATCCGCAATTTCCTCGAAATAGATATCTAAATGTTTTGTGGGAAATTGATCGAACGCATCTAGATAAAATTGCATTGAACGGTCTTTCATTTTCTTTTCAGGATAAACTTTCAGCTTATAACCAATATAGGGCGGTAACATAGAGCGGAAAAAACGATTATATTTTGTATGATAATCGGGGTGTTTTTTTAAATGGTCCATTAATAATTGAAAAGTTTCTTTTGCATACAACGTTCCATCAAAATCAAATATTGCTACACGCACACTAATCACCCAATCTTATTTTTATACTTTTCTAAAATTATACAGTGTTTATTTTACTAAAGCAATTTCGATATAGTTAATTAGTATGTTTTCAGTCACTTCTTTAATTATCGGAAATTGTTTCAATATATTTATTCAATTGTACACGATGCACAGTGATTCCTTATTTATACTAAAAAAGTTGAGCATTATCATCCAATTGTTAGATTTGATGTGTGGGGTTATGATTAAGTCAATCAAATAACTCAATATTTAATCTTTAGAAATGGAATCAAATCTTTCGTACGAATATTAAATTAGTTGATTGAAGTTAGCACTTCTTCCAGAATCTTATCTAATCCAACCTTGTCATTTTAGCTAGATTGATAGGAGTACTATTCTTTAAAGACATATTTTAAAGGAGGAAATGGTAATGGTTAGTAACAAAGAATTGGTTGAATTGGGAAGTAAGAAAACAAGTAAACTTGGAAACAGGGCAGTAGTCTATGCGGGTGAAGGGAAAGTTGAGTTTTAAGACATTAGCTTTCCAGATTTAGTATTAAGAGATGGTCCTGGTGTGAATCCGAGCTATGTAGACATGGGAGGTTGGGTAGGAGGACAGTCTGAATACGTAATGGTTCCGTATGCAAATTTTCAACTGCTCAAGTTTGCTGATAAAGAGCAAGCGATGGATAAGATCCTTTGTTGACGAAGGTGGAAACCTTGTTGCAAAACATCGAATGGACGACGCGTAGATTGCGAGTATCGAAATCTCACAAAACGAGATTAAAGTGGCGGAAGCTGCTGTAAAAGTATTTGAAAATAAAAAAAGTCGAAGTAAGCTAAAAAGTCTTAACTGTTACGAAACTAATTTCTTTTATTAAGGAATTTAAAATATTACAAACGGATGGGGGGATTACTGTGAATAAGCATTATGAAGTAATCGTTGTTGGAGCAGGATCAATGGGAATGGCTGCGGGGTATTTTTTAGCGAAAGAAGGAGTCAAAACCTTGTTGATTGATGCATATGATCCGCCGCATGCACAAGGCAGCCACCATGGTGATACGCGAATCATTCGCCATGCTTACGGTGAAGGAAGGGAATATGTTCCTCTTGCACTAAGATCCCAGGAGTTATGGGATGAGCTTGAGAAAATGTCCCACCACAAAATATTCACGCGCGTTGGTGCAATGGGTTTTGGACCGAAAGGTGAATCTCCGTTTATAGACGAAGCAATTGCAAGTGGGAAAGAACATAATTTGGAAATCGATTTCTTAAGAGGAAAGGAAATGAATGAACGTTGGCCGGGACTTACTGTTCCGGATGACTACATCGCTTTTTATGAGCCTAACTCGGGGTTTTTATACAGTGAAAATTGTATCAGGGCTTATCGAGAGCTTGCTGAACATCACGGTGCCGAGTTTTCGGTGAACAATCCGGTTGTAGATATCGTGGCTTTTGAAGACTCGGTTAAGGTAATTACAAAGAATGGAATATTTACTGCTGACAAGTTAATCCTTAGTGGCGGCGCTTGGAGTGGTAAAATAGCGGAAAGTCTTAACCTGCATTTACCAATCACACCTACTCGTCAACCTGTAGCTTGGTTTGAGGCCAATGAATCATTATTTAATACAAATACATTCCCAACTTTTATGGTTGAAGTTCCTACAGGAGACACTAAAGCAATCTATTACGGGTTTCCGACGTTCGATGGGTGTGGAGTGAAAGTAGGAAGACATGAATATATCGATAAAATTGATCCAGATACGATGAACCGCGATTTTGGATCTAACGAGAATGATGAAGGACATATTCGTGAATTTTTAGATAGGTTTATGCCAGAAGCTAATGGAGAATTAAAGAAAGCCGCAATTTGTATTTATTCTAGAACACCGGATGGTCACTTCATTATCGACAAGCACCCCGAACATCCTCATATTTCATTTGCAGCTGGATTTGCGGGACATGGATTCAAATTTGCAAGTGTTGTTGGTGAAATCTTAACTCAATTAGCTTTAACAGGAAAAACAGAGCATGATATTTCTATTTTCTCTGTCAATCGTCCCGCTATAAAAAATACGTTAGAAAAAGCTAATATATGAATTGAATGTAAGCGTTTACAACTGGAGGTATAATTAGTATTGTAAGCAATCGCCTTTTACCATCGACCAAAAAGCAATCTATGCGCTGAACCTAGTGATTTGTTGATAACCGTCGTCTGAGTGTACTCGTTACTCGAATTGAAGGACTGGAATTACAAAGAAGGGAGGTTGTCTTTTTGGTAGTTGTAGAAGCGGAACTTGAAAAGACGGATACCTCGGAAGAAATATCATCCAGTGTCAAAAAAGCAGTTGTTGGTGCTGCAATTGGAAATTTGATTGAATGGTTTGACTATGCTTCCTACGGTTATCTAGCGGTAGTTATTGCCGCAGTTTTCTTTGCCCCAGGGAATGAAACAGCGGCATTGTTAGGGGCATTCGGGGTGTTTTCTGTATCATTTATCGTGCGACCTATTGGTGGACTCATTTGGGGGCACTTTGGTGATAAAATCGGACGTAAGCGTGTCTTGGTAATGACAATCAGCATAATGTCACTGTCAACTTTTGCAATTGGGTTCTTGCCTAGCTATGCGGCGATTGGAATAATGGCACCATTATTATTACTTGTTTGTCGCCTTATTCAAGGATTCTCAGCATCGGGAGAATATGCCGGGGCAGCATCTTTCATTTCGGAATATGCACCGAATTCACGTCGGGGTCTTCTCGTTAGTATGGTACCGGCAAGTACAGCGGCAGGACTTATGTTAGCGGTAATAATTGTATCGCTTCTCGAATTCAACCTGACTCAAGAGGCTTTATACAGCTGGGGATGGAGAATACCCTTTCTATTATCTGGACCTCTTGGCATAATCGGTTTGCTAATTCGTCTTAAGTTAGAGGACACACCATTATTTAAGGAAATGGATAGTTCGAAGAAGACTCCTAAACAAAATATGTTCCAAGGGGTTCATCAAAACCGAAAACAGATAACAATAGCCTTTGGGATTATCTGTCTTAATGCGGTAGGCTTCTACACTATTCTTAGCTATATGCCAACTTACCTTACGAAGGAATTAGGCTTTAGTATTACTACGGGAATATTGATTACGCTTGTCTCTTTAGGTACTTACGTTCTAATACTTCCCTTAGTAGGTATGCTTGCCGATCGAATTGGAAGAAAACCAGTACTTATTGGAGCTTCTATTATGTTTATATTATTCACATATCCCGCTTTTTGGCTCCTTTCCGTTGGAGGTGCTTATGCGGTACTTGCATTAATAATGCTTGGATTTGTACTAGCGGGGAATGATGGCGTACTTGCCACTTTTCTTACAGAGATGTTTCCTACGTCAATACGTTTCAGTGCTTTCGCCTTATCGTTCAATACGGGCAACGCTATCTTTGGCGGGACAGCACCTTTAATTGCAACATTTTTAATTGCAAAAACGGGCAACACGTTCGCTCCAGCATTTTATTTGATGGCCGCTGCTATAGTTGCATTTATCTTCCTTCTAATGACGAAGGAGACTGCGAACCAACCTTTAAAAGAAGATTAAGGCCAATAAGTTTCATATGTTACTCCAAATAAAGAAGGCATTGGGAAGGGGAAATAGTAATGATAGTTACTAAAGATCTAGAAAGAACAAAGGTATTGAAAAATGGAGAAAAAGTGATTGGAACATTCTCAAAGACAGAAATGAAGCGCCGTAATGACAATCTACGCAGAGTTTTAGCAGAAAAAGATATTGATGCGGTGTTGTTTACTTCTTATCACAATATCAATTATTATAGTGACTTCCTATATACTTCATTTGGTCGTAATTATGGACTAGTTGTAACACAGGATAAGCACGTCACAGTTTCCGCAAATATCGACGGCGGTATGCCATGGCGCAGAAGCTTTGGTGACAACATCATTTATACAGACTGGCAAAAAGATAATTATCTTTATGCGGTTAAGAAAGTTCTAAGCGACTCGGGCAACATCACTCGACGTCTTGGAATCGAGGACGATCATGTGACGCTTGAAGTCCGCCAAAAAATACAAGATGCATTTCCAGATGCGGAACTGATAGACATTTCAAAGGCGACGATGGCACAGCGTATGTTCAAATCAGCCGAAGAAATCGAACATATTAAAAACGGGGCACGAGTTGCTGATGTGGGTGGCGCAGCAGTAGTTGAGGCGATTGATGTAGGTGTTCCCGAATACGAAGTAGCACTACACGGAACACAAGCGATGACACGTGAAATCGCGCGTCTATATCCGCACGCGGAACTAAGAGACTCGTGGGTTTGGTTCCAAGGCGGCATTAATACAGATGGTGCACATAGCTGGGCTACTTCAAGAAAGCTAGAGCGTGGTGATATTCTAAGCCTAAATACTTTCCCGATGATTGCTGGTTATTATACGGCACTTGAACGTACTCTATTTTTGGAAGAAGTATCAGATAGACATCTTGAACTTTGGGAGATTAACGTAAAAGTGCATAAAAAGGGGCTTGAATTAATTAAGCCCGGTGTTAGGTGTATGGATATTGCAATCGAGTTAAATGAAATTTTCCGTGAGCATGACCTACTGCCAAACCGGACGTTTGGTTATGGACATTCCTTCGGCGTACTTTCCCATTACTATGGCCGTGAGGCGGGTCTTGAGTTACGTGAAGACATCGAGACTATACTAGAGCCGGGTATGGTCGTATCAATGGAGCCAATGATCATGATTCCTGAAGGACAACTAGGTGCGGGAGGATACCGTGAGCACGATATCCTTGTCATACATGAGGATGGTTCAGTAGAAAATATTACAGGTTTCCCGATGGGGCCGGAACATAATATTATCAGAAAGTAAATTTAGACTTATAAACACGGCGTTGAAATATACTATAAATTAAAATATTTAGGGGGAATTATAATGGCTGAAAGCATACTAACGAAAAGTAATGAAACCTATTTATGTGCAAAACCGGGTATTCAATTGATTAAGGCGGGGACTTACAAACTCAATGAATTGAGTGCGCTACGTGGGACTCCGAATCTTAAAGGGCAAATTGTCGATGTGCCACTTACGACACAAAAAGAAGCCTTAACAATGGGGTATTTTGCATTGCAACCTTCGGAAGACTATTCCGCGGAATTTGATTTTATCGAAGTCAAAGTAATAACAAGTGGAACAATTATTGTTCGTAATCTGGAAGGCAATAAATATATTGGAGAAGTTGGTGATGTGTTAATATTTTCTCCTAATACGACTGTTATTTTCGACGGTGAAAGTAATGGAGAAGCTGTTTACTTCAAAAATATGTTAGCTAATCCAAGCTATTTAGTTTGAAATAAAGAATCCCTTCGCTCAGTTTGTAAATGTAGTCATACGTATAACATATATATTTATAGTCATTAAACCAACGTGTCTGCCAAAAAAAGGCGGACACGTTTTCACCTGTTTATTCGGGTTTATGTTGGTGGGCAAGCGATTGGATATTAAGGGCAGTTTGTATCCAAAACTGACAATCAGGTGATGCTAAGTTATCTTGGAGAAATTCTTCGATTTTTTTAATTCTATAACGTAATGTGTTCCTGTGAATGTGAAGTGTTTTGGCGACATATTCGCGATTGAAGCTATTTGCAGCAAGGGATTTTAATGTCTCATAAAGTATTTCTCCATCTTCACGAAGCGATTTATCTGGTAATAATTTAGTTAGAAGATAGTGCGCTTCAGCTGGGGTCATTTTTCCGTAAAGAAGTATTTCACGCTGAAATTGATCGGAAAAGTAGGTTCCGTCGGATTCGTTTTTATATTGAACTAAAGGCGCTAAAGACTTCGCACTCTCATAACTTGAAACAAATGAAAGTAGCTCTCGTTGGAAACTGCCAATTACAAAGACGGGTGAAACTTGATCATTTAATGTTAATAAGTTGGTTCTTAAACTTGCTAATTGCAATTTCAATTTAGCGCTATCTAAAAAGGTCGTCATTAAAAGTACTAAATTATCGCCGTAAACTTCACAGAAACCGTCAATCTCTAATTCTTCTTCGAACCATTTGTTACAAACCCCACGAATAGTTGCCAATTCTAAAAGTGTTTGGGAAGATAAGTTCCTATTCCCTGTTAGAATTAGTCCCGCCATCCATTGCCCCTTTGGTAGTAAACCAATTTCCCAGATTTTCTTTTCGACAACTAGTTTAGCTGTTTTCTGTTTTTCAAGCAGAAGATCAAGCATTTCCGATTGGATTTGCCAGCGTTTAACGTGTGCTTCTTGTTTATCGATATGGATATCGATTAGTATTTGAGCAGCGTGTTTAAGGACGAGCTCATGATCTTGAGTAAATCGCTCTTTATCTTGAAGTAGCCAAAGTGTACCGTAAAATGTTTCTTCTATATTTAGTGGAACCGCCAGCACATAAGATTGATAATGTTTTAAATATATAGCATGATATTTTCCAAATTTTCTTTTATTATGTTGTTTATCTTGAGTATATTCCTTTTTCAATTTAGTGATTAAATGGTTCATTGTTGGTGAAATATCAATTCTTTTTACTTTACCAAAAGTAGCATGTTCTAGGATGGAATTTGTTTTGTCAGTAAATACAGCGGTACATTTAAGGAAATCGGCAAGGACATCGCAAATTTCCTGGCTACTTTTGACAGTGTGCATCATTTCAAAGAACTTTGTGGGGACGTGATTTGTTAATATTCTTTTATGGTATTGGCGCTCCATTATTTCCTCATGGATAGCATAGGTTATTTGAACAAAGGGGACTTTAAAAGGTACTTCCAATACAGGAATCGAATACTTTTCACCAAATTCTAAAAGGGCCGGCGGACAACTTAATAAGTAACGACCGGTTGCAAGTAATATGCCGGAGATTTGATGTCGAAGTAATGAATCGAGAAACTTTGCTTCCACTTCTTTGTCTTTTGGCCATAGTTGTCCACTCGATAGTAAAAACTCTTGTCCTTTAAGGAAATGCGCAATATCATCGTGGTCTACAACGTGTACCCAACGAATTTTCCTTGCTACTCCACTTATTCCGGACCGAATGATTACATTTTGTAATTCAGGCAAACGCAATGAGTCTTTTACTGTGATCATACACTCTCCTCCTCGCATTTATATTGTACTGTAAATTCAAATTATTACAAACTTATAAAGTTTAGTATTTTTATGAAAATAAAATAGCCGAATCATTAATGGATTAAGGAGTATTTTAAACACGCGCTTGTAAGAAATAAGTAATTCCGATAAACTAAGGGGAAGGGAGAGTGTAGACAATGGGGATAGGAACTGAAGTGGCAACAACAGTACAAGATAAGTTTTACCAACAAGTAATTGAATACTCTGTTGAACCAACAATCCTTCATTTGAATCATGAAATTATTTATATTAATAATGCGGGCGCAAAGTTTATAGGAGCCGAAAAGGAATCTATCATCGGCACGCCAATAACGAATACCCTATTAGAAACAGATAAACCAAAAATAAAGGCACGTATTGCAAAAGTTATTAAAACCAATGAACCTGCCAAGCTTATTAAACAAGAAATAATAAAAGCTGATGGTACGGTGGTTGAAATACAACTAAGCTGCCATCCCATAATATATAGTGGTCAGGTCGTCATTCAGACGGTATTTAGAGATATTACGAGTAAAAAAAATACAGAGAAATCGAATGCTCGGCTTTTAGAAGAAATAAATGAAATAACTACACCAGTGGTTCCGATTTTAGAAGGAATTTCAGTTCTTCCGCTTGTCGGTTCTATCGATAGGGACAGAGGAGAACGTTTGCTTGAAGATATTCCAATGAAAATCAAAGAAGCCAATTTACAATGCTTAATTATTGATTTTTCGGGCGTTAGTAATTTTGATTCGACAGTTGTCGATTATTTACACAAACTTTATCGTGTATTGAAACTATTAGGCGTAGATTCAATTATTACGGGAATTAGACCAGGACTTGCCATGGCATCGTTAGCCCTCGGTGGTGAATTAAATTCAATAAAAACATCATCGACAGTCTTACGTGCTTTACAATCATTAGGTGTGCAAACAACTATAGAGATAAAATAGACTAGATATGTTGAATTAAAGATTCTAACCTGAAAAGCCCAATAATGATTGCTTTACCGAGCCGTTGATTTCCGTTCCAAGCGGACGCTTTCAACTATAATCAACTAGGGGTCACTTTCTTTAGTTCAGCTTATATAGAAATAAAAAACGGGCCAAAAAGACGATTCATTGTCTTTTTGGGCCGTTTTGATTATTGTACCTGGTTATTGTTGGGTGGCATTGCAGGTTGTCCTTGTGCGGGTGCAAATGCATTTAACATTTGTTGCATATCTTGTTGGACAAGTTGTGGCATCTGATAATAATGGTGCTTATTTTGATAAATCGAAAGCTCGTAAGCCATTTCAATACAGTTTGGTACAGAGTCAGCTAGTACACGTCGGACGACAGGATTTGTTGTTTCCGTAGCGGCCGTGGTTTTGGCGGATGCACCGGCTTTCGCAGCGCCAAGTAAAAAACCGGAAATAAGTTCGTCTGAAACTTCCGCAACAGATTGTATTGGTTTTTTCGGTGGTGACTGCTTTAGCCCGTAGACGAAGTCATTGCCTTCCTTCATTTCATAGCGTCCCGTGTGTTGGGAAGGGTCTTTTCCTGTTGTAAATGCATCAACGGTTATATTGTATTCGTTCAACCTAAAACGATATTGGCGATCTAATATATCAAGTAACTCAGGGTCTTTTACATGAGGCCGAAATAATAGTGCTTGATCTAAAGCGGCGATTGTTCCGGAAAGTGCCTCGTGCACATCAAATACTTCATGGCCACCATGATTCATTTGCTGTGAAACACTTCCTGTTTGCATATTTTGATGTGTTTGATTGTGCTCTTGAAATGGATTTTGCGTCAATTCCCGACTCCTCCTAAATAATAAGTTTTTTGCACCTTAATTAGTATGGGTTTAGAAATTGAAGCCATTCACTTTTAAGTTATATTAAAATATGGAAAATAAAAAGAAGCCAAGGAATATCTCTCGACTTCTGATAGAAAATATAATATTATTCTTTATTGATATAGTTGAGAATTGCTTGATAAGACTCTAAATCGGGGTTAAACAACAGGGCCGGTAGAAAAGCAAAAGAAACTAATAGTAGTAGGTTTGCCCCAAGAAATGCCCGAACCATATTTTTGATTTTCATAAATATCCCATCCCTCTAAAAGTAATTTTTCAACCGAAAATCATAACATAGCTCATTTAAATGCTGAAACGATTGAATAGTTTGATAATACATGGTTTGTTTATAAAAGAAAAGCATTTTTTTGAAAAATAGTCTACTTTATTAATTTTTCGGAAAAATAGACTATAAATTGTTAATATTCCATCAATTATAATTGTAATGTCATACTATGCGACGCATCTTTAATAAATCCAAAAGAATTGAATAATATTTTGAACCTTTTGATTATGAATTCCATTAAGCTATTAATTGTATGCATAATAAACAAAGGATAAAAGTAAGCTTAGTAGGAGAGTATTTTTTACAATGAAAGGCAGATGATGAATTTGCAAATTCATGTTGTTCAAAGAGGACAGAGTTTGTATGGTATCTCACAAGCTTATGGAATAACATATCAGGAAATTGCTAAAGTGAATGAAATACCTGACCCTACTCGTCTAGTCATTGGGCAAGCGCTAGTCATACCGATAACGGGAAATTATCATTTGGTTCGTCCGGGAGAATCCCTTTATAGCATATCTAAGTTGTATGGGATGACTCCCAGTGAACTTGCAAGAATCAACGGTATATCTACTACCCAAACGCTCCAAGTGGGGCAACGCCTTTATATTCCACAGGGGACGAAACCTGTAACTGAGGCTTTGCTTTATGTTGAGCCGCGTACGCCAGTAACTGAAGTGATGGTCCAAGAAGTAAGAAACAGGGTGGGTTCACTTACGTATCTCGCCATGTTCAGTTATCAAGCGAATCGTGACGGCTCATTAACGGAACCATCTACGAATGACATATTAACTATCGCTAGTTCCGCTGGAGCCGCCAACGCAATGGTTATTAGTAATTTGGAAGATTTCCAATTTAGCGCAGATCTTGCACATGCGATATTTACAAATGATGCGGCACAAAATCAGTTGTTCGGAAATGTGATTCAAATTGCAAATGATCAGGGATTTAAAGATATCCATTTTGATTTTGAATTGTTATATCCCGAGGATCGTGAACTTTATAATAATTTTCTTAGAAAAGCAAGGGACCGATTTCACCAAGCTGGTCTTACCATTTCAACTGCAGTCGCTCCAAAAACAAGCGATGTAACAACAGGTATATATGGAGCCCATGACTATGCGGCAATCGGGGAAATTGTGGATTTTGTCGCTTTAATGACGTATGAATGGGGATTTACGTACAGCATGCCCCAAGCGGTCAGTCCAATAGGCCCTGTTCGTAGTGTTGTAGAGTACGCGGTATCGCAGATTCCAAGGGAGAAAGTTTACTTGGGGCAAAATTTATATGGATACGATTGGGGAACGCCTTTTCCTCCGCAGGGCGGTGCGGCGGCTAAAGCGGTTAGTCCACAACAAGCAATTGCAATCGCGTTACAAGAAAACGCAGTGATTCAATATAACTACCAAGCGCAAGCCCCTTTCTTCCAATATTACGATGATACGGGAGCATTCCATGAAGTGTGGTTTGAAGATGCGCGTAGCATTCAAGCGAAATTTGATTTGATGAAAGAATTTAAATTACGCGGAATTATGTATTGGAAATTAGGTTTAGCATTCCCACAAAATTGGTTGTTGTTGAATGATAACTTCACGATTAAGAAAATAACATGACAAGTGGAAACGGGTTCTAAGGAATTCTCTTTTCAAACATATATCATCGTACCCCGTGTTCTCAAGATACGGGGTATTCAATCTGGTATAATATATATAGAATCATTAAGGAGCTGATCATTTTTGATAAAAACGATTATTTTTGATTTGGATGATACGCTATTGTGGGACAAAAAAAGTGTGGCAACTGCATTTCAGTTAACATGCGAAAAAGCAGCAGAAACTTATGAACTCAACCCTTCGGAACTTGAGGAGGCAGTTAGGTCTGAAGCTAGGGCGTTGTATGCAACATACGATACATACGAATTCACTCAAATGATAGGCATTAACCCCTTTGAGGGCTTATGGGGGACGTTTGACGACGAAGGAGAATCCTTTCAACAGATGAAAGAAATTGTTCCTGAATATCGCAAGGAAGCATGGACAAGGGGACTGAAGCGTCTCGGAATTGAAGATAGTGAACTCGGTAAAGAATTGGCAGAGCTTTTCCCTGAGAACCGTAAGAAAAGTCCATTTCTATATGAAGAAACGTTTAAAATCCTTGACCTGTTAAAGGGCAAATTTAAATTGGCTTTATTGACAAATGGCTCACCGAGTTTACAACAAACAAAGTTGACAATTACACCCGAAATTGCACCTTATTTTGATCATATTATTATTTCGGGCGCATTTGGTAAAGGAAAACCCGACCAATCCATTTTTGATTATACCTTGGCCCAATGTGATGCAAAACGAGAAGAGACTCTTATGGTAGGCGATAATTTAATGACAGATATTTTGGGGGCGTCACGGGTAGGAATACCTTCTGTTTGGATTAATCGAGAAAACAATAAGTCCCATCCAGACATTAAACCGACCTACGAAATTGATCATCTAGACCAACTGATTTCAATTTTATAACAAAAACAAAAGGCCTCCCAAAATGGAGGCCTTTTTGCTTTTACAGATCAATTGCTATAACGTCAAGAATGTCTTTAATCTTTTTTAAATTATTAACGTTTTCTTCTTCAACATGGTTATCGACAGTTAGCATCATGATTGCATTGCCACCAACTGTTGAACGACCTACTTGCATTGTTGCGATATTAATATTTTCTTTTGCAAGCAATGTTCCTACATGTCCGATTGCACCCGGTTGGTCAATATGTTTAATGAATAGCAAGTGGCCTTCCGGAGAGACGTCAACAAGATTATCATCGACTTTCACAATGCGAGCACCTAAACCGTTAAGTAACGTACCAGCAACGCGCCTTATTCCGCTCGTTGTCGTTATTTCGACAGTGATTAAATTTGAAAATCCTTTTGAAGTCGTTGACTTATGCTCATTTACTTTAATGCCGAAACGGTCTGCTAAATAGCGAGCGTTGACGTCGTTTACATGATCGCCAAGATTACGTTTCAACAGGCCTTTCATCGTATTACGTGTTAACGGACGAACGTCAGATTCAGCAAGTTCCCCTGAGTAATAAATATTTACTTCTTCGACAACATTTTTCGTTAAACGGGACAGAAATACACCAAGTTTTTCTACTAGGTCAAAGAATGGTTCGACTTTCGCTAACGCTTCTTTAGACAAAGAAGGAAGATTTACAGGGTTACGGACTGAACCACCATTTAAAAAGTTGACAACATCTTTACTGACATCGATTGCAACACTTTCTTGGGCCTCAATCGTACTAGCACCTAGATGCGGAGTCGCAATGACTTCGGGAAGTGTCAAAAGCTTATGATCAAGGAACGGTTCCGTTTCAAAAACGTCAAGCGCGGCTCCAGCGACTTTTTTCGCAACAATCGCATTATACAAAGCGTCTTCATCAATGATGCCGCCACGTGCGCAATTGACGATCTGTACGCCGTCTTTCATCATTTCAAATGCTTCTTTATTGAGTAAGTGCTTTGTTTCCTTCATTAAAGGTGTGTGTACAGTGATGAAGTCGGCTGCTTTTAAGACTTCTTCAATTGTACCTGCTGTTATACCTAACTTTTTAGCTTTGTCTTCGGTTAAGAATGGATCGTAAGCGATGATGCTCATCCGTTGACCTTTTGCGCGCGCCGCGACTTCAGCACCAATACGACCAAGGCCTACGACACCAAGTGTTTTGTTTTTTAACTCCACACCAATGAATGATTTGCGATCCCATTGGCCATTTTTCAACGAGTTAAACGCTTGTGGAATTTTCCGAGCAAGTGCCATAAGCATAGCCATTGTATGTTCAGCGGCGGAGTTCGTGTTGCCATCCGGTGCATTCACGACAATGATTCCACGTTCCGTAGCTGCATCCAAATCAATGTTATCTACACCGACTCCCGCACGACCAATAATTTTCAAATTTGTTCCTTTTTCAATGATGTCACGTGTTACTTGTGTTTGGCTTCGTACGAGTAGTGCGTCATACTCGTGAATTTTATTGGCAAGTTCCTCGGGTGTGTTAGTCGTATCGATGACAATATTCAAACCTTCTGCTTGTCTTAACGGAAAAATTCCATCTTCACTTAGCGGGTCGCTTATTAATATATTGAAAGTCATTTATACAATTGCTCCTTCTTTTAAATAGATTTGTTGTGCAGCTGCTACGCCTTTACCTAATTCAATCTCTTTTCCAATCATTTTCAAACCGATTTCCATTGCGCCAAGCGTTTGTAAAATATCTGCTGGCGAGCAATAGCCCATATGGCCGATTCGGAATATTTTTCCGCTTAAATGTTGTTGTCCACCCGCAATAGTAAGACCGAATTGTTGTTTGATCACTTTCCTAAATGCTTCCGCATCGAAGTCATCCGGTTGAACAGCTGTTACGGTCGGGGATGCAAATGCATCACTCGTCAATAGTGGAATATCTAACGCTTTAAATGCAGCTCGCGTCATGTTCATCATCAATTGATGTCTTGCATAAACTTGTTCCAGACCTTCATCTTCTATTAACTGAAGAACTTGTTCCAGTCCGAATAATAAAGACAGGGCAGGTGTGAAGGGTGTTGTATCTTTTAGTAAGTTATCACGGTACTTTTTCAAATCTAAATAAAATCGGGGTTGCTCATTTGTTTCAATCACGTTCCATGCACGCTCACTTGCAGCTACGAAAGTAAGTCCAGCAGGGAGCATGAATGCTTTTTGAGAACCCGTCACCATTAGGTCGATTCCCCATTCATCCATCTTCGTTTCAACGCCACCGACACATGAGACACCGTCAATGACAATTAGTGCGTCTGACACTTCACGAACGGCTTCAGCAAGTTCTTTTATCGGGTTCAAGATGCCTGTTGACGTTTCACAATATGTAGAAAAGACGGCTTTAATTTCTGGGTGATTTTGTACAAATTGTTTGACGTTAGCAGGGTTTAACGCTTGACCCCATTCGACGTCGAGTTGGTGGGTTTTAATATTGTAAGCTTCACATATTTTAGTAAAGCGTTCACCAAACGCACCTGTAACAATAACTAATACTTCATCACCTGGTTGAACGATATTGACAACCGCGGTTTCTAAACCAGCCGTTCCGCTTCCAGTAATCATGGCAACCTCTTGAGATGTACCGAAAACCTTTTTTAGTCTTGGTCCGATACTTTTAATCATTTGTGAGGTTTCTTGTCCGCGGTGGCCAATCATTGGTTGACTCATCGCTCTTTGGACGCTCGGTGGAATAGGGCTCGGGCCTGGGATTCTAAGTATTTGCTGATCTTGTAACATAATCATTCTCCTCCTAATTTTTAAAAATGAAAAAAGCCTTCCTCCCCTTACAAAATTAATTGTAAGGGGCGAAAAGCTTGAATACTCACGCGGTACCACCCTTATTTGCCAATTCAACATGTGAATTAGCCTTGGTTAGCATGCGTAACGTGCATGGGGCGGATAAGTCTACTTAAAGTTCAACTTATCTATTCAGGAGTGCTACATTACGACGAAACCACTGATTTTCACCAACCATCAGCTCTCTTAAGATTTCAAAACATATTGTTTGTCTCCATCCAAATAGTTAAAATATTATTGAATTAAGACCCATCATACCAAAGGGAAAAGAAATGTCAAAGGTTTTTCTGAAATTGTTAACGAAACTTTCACCTTCGTCACAGAGTTGTGAATATATTTTGAAATAGTTCTTTTGGTGTTGTATTTATTCCCTTTTTCGTATAAAATACAAAGACTATACAAAATTATTCTGAAATTTGTGCATACGATTATTCAGAGAGAGTCATAGGATTCTCTTTTTTTATTTTCAAGAGGGGACTGATAGCGAATTGACAAACTTAAATGACGTCACTAAAGACGCGAAAAAATTGGCGAATGATTATGTCCACGAAGTATATGAGCTGATTAAAAAAAGGAACTCGGATGAGACGGAATTTTTGCAAGCAACGAGAGAGATTTTTGATTCGCTTCGACCGGTATTTTCTTTGCATCCCGAATATATATCGAACGGTATACTGGAACGTCTCACCGAACCGGATCGAATTATTACATTTCGTGTGGCATGGGAAGATGACCAAGGAAAAGTACATGTGAACCGGGGATACCGTGTTCAATTTAATAGTGACTTAGGTCCATATAAAGGTGGAATACGATTCCATCCATCCGTGAATACGAGTATTATGAAGTTTCTTGCTTTCGAACAAACATTTAAAAACTCGTTAACGGGTCAACCGATTGGTGGCGGTAAAGGCGGCGCCGATTTTGATCCGAAGGGAAAATCAGAGCGGGAAATTATGCGTTTTGCGCAAAGTTTCATGACTGAGTTAAGTAAATACATCGGTTCGGATGTGGACGTACCTGCTGGCGATATTGGCGTTGGTAGAAGAGAAATTGGTTATATGTTCGGACAATACAATCGTTTAAAAGGCGGTTATGAAGCCGGCGTTTTCACTGGAAAAGATCCGAATCACGGGGGAAGTCTTGGGCGAAAAGAAGCAACGGGCTACGGTACTGTATATTTTGTTGAAGAAATGTTGAAAGAAAAAGGGCTTAGCTTTGCCGGAAGTAAAGTGATTGTTTCTGGTTCGGGAAACGTTTCGACGTATGCGATGGAAAAAGCAATGCAATTAGGTGCAAAGGTAATTGCTTGTAGTGATTCAAGTGGCTATATTTACGATGAAAACGGTATTAATTTAAAAACGATCAAGTATTTAAAAGAAGAAAACAACTTGCGTATACGTGACTATTTAAAGGAGCACCCTGAAGCCGAGTTTAACGAGGATTGTTCAAAAATTTGGTCGATTCCATGTGATATTGCGCTTCCTTGCGCAACTCAAAATGAAATTGACGAAAAAGCGGCTCGCCTTCTTGTTGCTAACTCGGTAAAAGCAATTGGTGAAGGTGCGAATATGCCTTGTACGAAAGAAGCGGTCGTAAGATTTGTTGAAAATGAAGTTTTATTTGCCCCCGCAAAAGCTGCTAATGCTGGCGGTGTAGCGGTGTCAGCTATGGAAATGTCACAAAATAGTATGCGACTTAGTTGGACTGAAGAAGAAGTCGATGAAAAACTCCAACAAATCATGAAAAATATATATATTAGTTGTTTGAATGCTGCTAGGGATTATGGCCGTCCAGGGAATTTAATTATTGGTGCAAACATTGCAGGATTTCTAAAAGTTGCAAACGCAATGGTAGCCCATGGTGTTCGATGAATAATAAGATAAGGTTTTTGCTGATTGCCGGCAAAAACCTTTTTTTATTGTTTCGGCTTCGGCGACCAATCTGTTTTATCACTTCGCCTTATACTCATAGTGCCTTATTTAGGTCGGCAGAAAGAAGCCCTTCTGACAAATTTCGGCGCTTTGTGGATGCCTCTTCAACTGCCCGCTATTTTTTAAAAAAACAAACAAAAGTATTGCAGTTTCCTTTCAATGTGTTATTATAAAAATACTAGTAATTGCATAAATATACACATGGTATTCGGAAGGGGATATTTATTATGACAAACAAAAAAGTAGTATTAGCATATTCAGGTGGTCTAGATACATCAGTAGCGGTTCAATGGCTAACTGATCAGGGGTACGCGGTAGTTGCATGTTGTTTAGACGTTGGTGAAGGGAAAAACTTAAAAGAAATCCAAGAAAAAGCGATCCAAGCTGGAGCGGTTAATAGTTACGTAATAGATGCAAAAGAAGAGTATGCAAATGAGTATGTTTTGCTAGCTTTGCAAGCACATGCCTATTATGAAGATAAATACCCGCTTGTATCAGCACTATCCCGTCCACTTATTTCTAAAAAACTCGTAGAAATTGCTGAAAAAGAAAACGCAACGGCTGTCGCACATGGCTGCACAGGAAAAGGAAACGACCAAGTTCGTTTTGAAGTTGCTATTAAAGCATTGAATCCTTCGCTTGAAGTGATTGCACCTGTACGTGATTGGGCATGGTCTCGTGAAGAAGAAATTGAGTATGCTAAAGAAAAAAAAATACCTATCCCTATTAATCTTGATAGCCCATACTCAATCGACCAAAACCTTTGGGGACGTAGTAATGAGTGTGGAATTCTTGAAGACCCGTGGGCGACACCTCCTGAAGGTGCTTACGGCCTAACAGTTGCAATTGCAGACGCACCGGATACACCAGAAATAATTGAGATAGAATTTAAGAAAGGAGTTCCCGTTAGTGTAGACGGTAAGAAATATAAACTAAGTGAACTCATTCTTCACTTGAACGATATCGCGGGGAAGCACGGCATCGGCAGAATCGACCACGTTGAAAACCGTCTTGTCGGTATTAAATCACGAGAAGTGTATGAATGCCCGGGTGCAATTACTCTTCTTAAAGCACATAAAGAGTTGGAAGATCTGACACTTGTAAAAGACATCGCTCACTTTAAGCCTGTCGTTGCTAAGAAACTAACAGAACTTATTTACGATGGACTTTGGTTCTCACCGCTTAAAAGTGCGTTGGAAGCATTTCTAAAAGACACACAGCAATATGTAAACGGTACAGTCCGCGTAAAACTATTCAAAGGTCACGCAATCGTTGAAGGGAGAAAATCACCAAACTCGCTTTACAATGAAAAACTTGCAACATATACAGCCGAAGATGCATTCGACCAATCAGCAGCAGTCGGTTTCATTAAGCTTTGGGGTTTGCCTACCGAGATTCACAGCATGATCCATAAAGAAAAAGAAGATGCTAAGAACTGAAGGGTCTTTAAGGATATAAAAAAATATCCCGAATCAATGTCATTCTAAAAGTGACTAGATTCGGGGGATTGGTCTTTCTTATTTATTCATATTTACTATTTTCATCTAATGAGTTTGTATAGATGGAATAGAAAACCTATTAATCTAATATGCTTTGATCCTTGACAAAGGTACTGGATGCGTATTATGATTATTCCAACAACTCCATAAAATTATCAAGAGAAGCTAAGGGACTGGCCCGATGAAGCTTCAGCAACCTCTGCATAGCAGGAAGGTGCTAAGTCCAGCAAGAGTAACTTCTTGGAAGATAAGAGTAGTAGCCCATATGTGCTCATCCCTCTTTTCTATCGAAAAGAGGGATTTTTTTATGAAAAAATAGAAGGAAAATAGAGGGGAATGGTAATAAATGAGTAAAATTGTAATTATATCTGGTAGCCCATCAACTACATCGCGAACGGATCTTGTATTAAGATTTGTAGAGTCTTTATTACATAAAAAAGGTTTTTCTGTCGACTATATTTCAGTACCCGATTTGCCACCTGAAGATTTAGTATACGCCCGTTTCGAAAGCCCAGCGATTAAAAAGGTCGTCGAGCTAATAGAAAATGCGGATGGAATTATAATTGGCTCTCCTGTATACAAAGCTTCTTTTACAGGTGTGCTCAAATCGCTACTAGATTTGTTACCAGAAGATGCATTTAGGGATAAGCCTGTATTGCCATTTATGGTCGGCGGTAGCAGTGCTCATTTACTGGCAATCGAATTTTCTTTGAAACCAATCATTAATAATCTAAAAGGAATTTCTACACAAGGGATTTACTTCGTAGATTCGTTGATAGATAAAGAAAATAGTGATAATCCCATTAAAGAAACAGATTGCGAATTGCGATTACAAACACAACTACAGGAATTAATAAATGCGATTGAAACAAAAAAACGTATAACAAAACTAGAGCTAAGCTTGGTTTGATAAATAAATGTATTCATAACACGGAAAGTAGGGGTGCAACCATGACAAAAAAAGAATGTATTTAAATGCATTTGAAATGAATTGTGCGGGGTTCCAGTCACACGGATTGTGGAGACATCCGGAAAATCATCCCGCGAAACAAGTGAAGCGGGTAGCATTAACCCAATAAAAGTAAAAATGAAAAAGCTTGTGCCCAGGAATTTTATATCCAGGTACAAGCTTTCTATCTACTTATAATTATCTATGGGAATCCTTGATTCAGATCAAACTATTTATTGCATGAAACGTCGGTTGTTGTTTATCAAACGTAGCGATATGTTTAAACCCGATGGATTGGAGTAGCTGAAGTGATTCTCTAAATTGAAAGGCTAAATCAGATACTCGATGTGCATCGGATCCGAGCGTAATAATTTCACCGCCGCATTGTTTATAAAGCTTTAAAATATCTTCACTTGGTAACGCGTTTGCCATTCCATAACGGACTCCAGAAGTGTTTAATTCAATTCCTTTTCCATCCGGAATAATGACTTCGAACATTTCGCGTAAAATATCGTGAAAGCTATTCTCACAATCTTTTAACGAATATCGCTTCACAAGATCTACATGACCAAGAACGGAAAACTTTTTATAGTTTTTAACGCAGTATAGCAATTCGTCATAATAGACTTGGTATGCTTCTTCAAGTGTTTTATTCTTAAATAATTCACCGTAATGCAGAGCTTTTTTTTCAGTTGTATGCATAGAACAAATAATAAAATCAAACGAATGATTGTTCATTAGTTCCTCATACTTATGTAAAATATGGGGTTGGACACCAATCTCAATCCCTTTTTTAATACAAATACGTTCTTCGTATTTCATCTGTAATTCTGTTATCTTTTTACTGTAGGCGCCCAAATCTAAGTCGAAAATAATAGAATCATCGGGATATTCATAATCGATATGTTCCGTAAAACAGATTTCCGTTAATCCTTTGTCGATGGCTCCATTAACCATTTCTTCCATTGAAACCGAGCAATCCGCCGAGAAGTCGCTATGCATATGAAAATCAAACATGAAAAATTAGCCCCCTATAGTATTGACATATTACATTTTCAGTATTATAGTACTAAATAACTTCACTCTAGTAAAGTGTTAAAGTAAAAGGTTGAAAGGTGGTTCGTTACTAAGTGTATATTGATTATAAATTGAATGACGAAAATGTCAAAGAATTCGAAAAGCAGGAACGAATTATTAAAACGATTAACAGACGCTTTCTCACATATGGATATAAACGCATTAAAACATCAACATTTGAACAATATGACTTGTATTCAAAAGTAAGAAGTTCCATTAATCAAAATGAAATGATTAAGATAATCGATCGCACGGGAGAAGTATTAGTATTACGGCCTGATGTGACGATTCCAATTACACGAAAATTGGCTGAAGACGTTTTAGACTTATCTACCGAACTACGTTATTTCTACGTACAAGACGTATTTCGCCAACCATTCGATAAACTAAAAGAAATTGAAAGTACGCAAGCGGGTGTTGAATACTTTTGTGAAAGTTCACCTGAGGCAGATGCAGAAGTAATCGCTCTTGCGTGTCATACATTAAGAGATTTAGGATTCGGCGATATAAAAATTGAAATCGGCCATGCAGGATTTTTCAAAGAACTTGTCGAACAAACCCAATTGAACGATATTCAATTAAAACAACTTGAAACGATGATTCAAGCAAAGAACGTTGTAGATATCGAAGCATTTCTTCGTGGGTTATCGATTGAAGACAGTCTAAGAAACGCCATTGAAATGATTCCATTTCTATACGGAAATCCTACAGAAGTCAGTGAAAGAGCGAAAAAAATTGCATTAACGGACAAAATGAATGAAAAACTCAACTACTTGACAAATGTGTATGAAATTTTAAAAGTGTACGGATTAGCAAACAATATTGTTATGGATTTAGGGCTCATTAATCATATGGGGTATTACTCGGACGTCATCTTTCAAGGATTTGTAGAGAAATACGGAAAACCTGTATTAATGGGTGGCAGATATGATCAGTTAGGAAACGAGTTCGGCGCGAATTTGCCAGCGATTGGATTTGCTTGCGAGATTGAGTCGCTTGTAGAAGCTTCGTCAAACCTAGAAGTATCTTCACGTATTCCAATCGATGTAAAAGTACTTTACGATATGTCATGTCTTGGGCAGTCGATTACGATTGCAAATGAATTACGCGAGAGAAATTACAGTGTACTGTCCTTTCCAAAAGGGAAAGAACAAGTGGATTCGCAACAAAGTATTTATAGCATCCGAATCGAGCAAAACGAGCAGACATTTCATTACAAAGGGAAAACGAGTTCTTTTTCAAGTATTAATGAATTGATGAATTTGCTTATAAGGGCTAAGGGAGATGTATGAATGAGTTATTTAACATTAGCAATCGGATCAGGGCGTACAGCGAAAAAAGCGATGGAGTTGCTTGAAAAGGCTGGTATCGTATTCCCCGATTATCATAGCAAAAGTCGAAAGCTAGTCATCTTCGACCAAGAAAATGCCATTAAATTAATCTTCGTCAAAGCTGTAGATTTACCTACATATGTAGAAAAAGGAGCAGCGGACATCGGGATTATTGGAAAAGATACGATTATGGAAGAACAACCTGATGTCTATGAATTATTAGATTTAGGTATTGGAAAATGTAAAGTTGTAGTCGCTGGATTCGGTGAAAGCAATAGTAATAAAAAAATAGTAACTGTTGCTTCAAAATATCCAGCAATTACACAATCCTTTTTTGATGAAAAAGGGGTACGTATCGAAATAATTAAGTTAAATGGCTCGATTGAACTAGCCCCGCTTATTGGCATGTCTGATGTCATTGTCGATATTGTAGAGACAGGTACTACATTGAAACAAAACGGATTAATTATCCTAGACGAAATTGCGGATGTCAGCGCAAGACTAATTGTGAACAAGGCAAGTTATGCGACGAAGACTAATCGAGTTCAACAATTTATTACTGATTTAAAAGCAGTATTGGAGTGATGAAATTGAGAATTTTGACAGCTGAACAATATACTAATGAAGATAAACAATCTAACGAACAAAACAATGAAGAACTAGACCGTACAGTCCTTCAAATAATTGCCGAAGTTCGAAAAAACGGTGACAAAGCACTTATTAAATTTACTGAACAATTTGACGACGTGCGTTTAGAAAATTTAATCGTCACACAAGAAGAGTTCGAAGAAGCCCAGTCACTTGTTACGACTGAATTTATCGAAGCGATTCAAAAAGCGAAACAAAACATCACTGCATTTCATGAAGTGCAAAAAGAACAATCGTGGTTTATAAATGGTGAAAATGGTGTGTTGCTTGGACAGAAAGTGACAGCGTTAAATAGAGTAGGCATCTATGTACCGGGAGGAAAAGCATCATACCCTTCAACGGTCTTAATGAATGCTATTCCAGCGAAAATTGCAGGTGTTTCGAACATCGTCATGACAACTCCGGTACAGTCCGATGGGAAGATTAACCCACATGTACTTGTAGCCGCTGCGGAAGCGGGAGTGGATGTCGTCTATAAAGTAGGTGGAGCCCAAGCAATCGCCGCATTAGCGTATGGCACGGAAACGGTGCGTAAAGTAGTGAAAATTGTTGGTCCGGGCAATGCGTATGTAGCACGTGCGAAAAAATGGGTTTACGGTGAAGTTGCAATTGATATGATTGCCGGACCTAGTGAAATATGTGTAGTTGCAGATGACACGGCTATACCAAGCTTTGTAGCAGCCGACTTACTATCCCAAGCAGAACATGATGAACGTGCAACGGCACTTTGTATTACGACGAGCAGTGCGTTTGCTGAGAGCCTACAAGTAGAAGTCGAAAAACAAATGGTGAGTTTAGACCGGAAAACGATTATTGAACAATCAATCCGAGATAACGGACGGATTATTGTTGTCGAATCATTGGAGGAAGCATTTCAGCTAGTAAACGAACTTGCCCCTGAACATTTACAACTGATGATTGAAAATCCGTTGGAACACATGCAATCTATTCAAAATGCAGGGGCAATATTTTTAGGGAACTATTCCCCAGAAGCTTTAGGAGATTACGTTGCTGGGCCGAATCACACACTTCCAACGAGTGGAACGGCAGCATTTTCATCACCACTTGGCGTGTATGATTTTATGAAGAAATCAAGTATTATTCACTACACAAAACAAGCATTACAAGATGTATCTAACGAAATCATAACGTTAGCGAATGCAGAAGGCTTATCGGCCCATGCAAATTCGATTCAAATACGAAAGGCGGACGACTAACAGTGCGTAAAAATAGTATTTCAAGAACAACTGCTGAAACATCGATTGAAATGGATTTTTCCATTGATGGAACTGGAGAAACAATAATTGAAACAGGTGTTGGATTTTTGGATCATATGTTGACGTTATTTACAAAGCACGGTCTGTTTGATTTATCAGTCCGTTGTGATGGGGATATCGAAGTCGACCAGCATCATACAGTTGAAGATATTGGAATTGTATTAGGGCAAGCATTTTATGAAAGTATTGGAACAAAAGAAGGCATTGACCGGTATGCAACGATTTCGATTCCGATGGATGAGGCATTGTCTACGGTGTCAATTGACATTAGCGGTCGACCATTTTTAGTTTATAATGTCGAAGGACTAAAAGATAAGGTAGGAGATTTCGATACAGAATTGGTGGAGGAATTTTTCCAAGCGTTTGTCAGTCATGCGAAAGTGACGTTACATATCAATTTGCAGTATGGAAAAAATAGCCACCATATTATCGAATCTATTTTCAAAGCATTCGGGCGCGCATTAAATGCAGCGAGTACGATTAACCCAAATGTTAAAGGAATCCCGTCGACAAAGGGAATGCTCTGACTTTGAGGTGAATATTGAGCATCATAGCGTGTTAGAAGGACTAGTAGGACGTACTTTATAAAAAGGATTTGTTATATTTCACTGTTGATTGGAGCGGAAAGCGTCCGCCTGGAACGGAAATCAACAGTATAATTTAACAGCGCCTATAAAAAGGAGATATATTCATGATTCTTTTTCCAGCAATTGATATACGTAATGGCAACTGTGTTCGACTGATTCAAGGTGATTATAACAAAGAAATTGTCTATGGTGATTCGCCAACGGATATGGCGTTGGAGTGGCAAAGACAAGGTGCCGAGTACTTGCACCTTATCGATTTAGACGGCGCAAAGTCGGGAAATTCATCCAATCGTGAGGCCATTCAAGCGGTTGCGAAGGCAGTTTCAATCCCTGTTCAAGTTGGTGGGGGCATCCGTTCAATGGAAATCATTGATGCTCATATTGAAAGTGGTGTTAGTCGGGTAATTATCGGAACAGCCGCAATTAGTGACAAAGTATTTTTAAAAGAAGCCGTCGAAAAATACGGCGATAAAATTGCCGTATCAATTGATGCACGAAACGGTTTCGTCGCAACAGATGGTTGGACGGAAACGAGTGACGTGCAAGCAATAGATCTTCTGAAAGAGTTGGAAAAGTTGGGCGTGAAAACAGTTATTTATACAGATATATTTAAAGACGGTATGATGCAAGGCCCGAATTTCGAAGAGTTGGACGCGGTGAATAGAGCATCGTCAATCGATGTGATTGCTTCAGGTGGTGTGTCAACTGAAGGCAATATTAAACAATTAAAGACGATGGATTTATACGGTGCAATTATCGGGAAAGCATTATATGACGGCAATTTATCCTTAGAAAAACTAATGGGGGATGACAATAATGGGAAATAAACGAATCATACCATGTTTAGATGTCGACAAAGGACGAGTTGTAAAAGGTAAAAGGTTTCAAAATATCGAAGATGTGGCAGATCCCCTAGAACTAGCGAAAAAGTATGTACAAGACGGTGCCGATGAGCTCGTATTTTACGATATTACCGCATCCACCGAAAACAGAAGTTTATTTTTGGATGCAGTTGAAAAAATCGCAAAAGAAGTGCCGATTCCATTCACAGTTGGTGGTGGAATCCGAACGCTTCAAGATATTCAAAATGTTTTGGATGCAGGCGCTGATAAAGTATCGATTAATAGCATTGCAGTAGAGGATCCATCGATTATTCAACAAGCTTCCGAAAAGTTTGGATCAGACAAAATTATTTTATCGATGGACGTACAAAAAGTTGGACCTTCAAAATGGTCAATCTTTGTAAGGGGCGGCAATAAAGATACAGGAATGGATGCAATCGAGTGGGCTGTACGAGGCGAACAGTTAGGCGCGGGTGAACTTGTAGTAAACAGCATCGATGGTGATGGTGTTAAGGACGGCTATGACGTTGAGTTGCTCCGAACGATTGCGGAAGCGGTTAACATTCCTATTGTGGCAAGTGGGGGAGCAGGAACGAAAGAACATTTTGTGACGGTTTTAACAGAAGGAAAATCGGATGCGGCTCTCGCGGCTTCTGTGTTCCATTACGGTGAAATTAATATTACTGAACTTAAAAAGTATTTACAGTCGGAAAATATCCCAATTAAGGAATGATTGATGATGACTATACAAATTGAATCGATTTCGTTTGATGAAAAAGGGTTAATTCCCGCGATTGTTCAAGATGATAAAACAGGGAAAGTACTCATGCTTGCTTATATGAATAAAGAAGCGTTAGAAAAAACAATTGAAACGAAAGAAACATGGTTTTTCAGCAGGTCACGACAAGAATTATGGAATAAAGGGGCAACTTCAGGAAACGGTCAAACCGTCAACAGTCTATCGTTAGATTGCGACAGTGATGCGATTTTAGTACAGGTTACTCCGATGGGGCCGGCTTGTCATACAGGCGAAGAAACTTGTTTTGACAATAAGAAATCTGAGGGAGAAACGTCGAACCGCGCAATTATTCAAGAGCTAATTGTAGAGATTAAAAATCGTCGTTCGAATCCTATCGAAGGTTCATACACGTCGTACTTATTCCGAGAAGGTATCGATAAAGTGCTGAAAAAAGTTGGCGAAGAGTCAAGCGAAGTTATTATCGGCGCAAAAAATGAAGACAAAGAAGAACTAACAAGTGAGTTGGCGGACTTAACATATCATACGCTTGTGCTCATGGAAATTGCTGGTGTAAGCATAGAAGATGTGAAAAAAGAATTAGTTAAAAGAAGCTCAAAAAGCGAAGTGGTTCCGGGTGAGTAAATTTTGGAGCCAGATGGCAAAGCGGGCGGAACCGTATGTGCCGGGAGAACAACTTGAACAAGTAGACTTGATCAAGTTAAATACGAATGAAAATCCGTATCCACCAAGTCCAAAAGTGTTAGCTGTGATTGAAGAAGAATTAAAAGGAAAGTTGCATTTATATCCTTCTCCGACAGCAGATAATCTTAGACAAACAATAGGGGATTATTATAATTTGAGTGCGAATGAGGTATTTATCGGTAACGGATCTGATGAAGTATTGGCATTTTCGTTCATGGCATTTTTTGAACCGGGTGAACCAATCCGATTTCCTGAAGTGACATATAGCTTCTATCCAGTGTATGCGAAATTATTTGATATTCCATTTGAAGAAATTGCTCTAAAGGATGATTTTAGCATAGACGCGGAAGATTACTTCCAATCTAAAGGTGGTGTCATACTACCGAATCCAAACGCGCCAACAAGCTTATACGTCGGAATTGATCATATTGAAGCGATTATTAAGAACAATCCAACTCAAGTTGTCATTATTGACGAGGCGTATGTGGACTTTGCGGCGCAATCTGCGGCAAGCTTAGTTCGGAAATATGACAATGTGCTCGTTGTTCAAACAACTTCAAAATCGCGGTCGTTGGCGGGTCTACGTGTTGGTTTCGCACTAGGGAACAGTTCGCTAATTGATGCGCTAATACGCATGAAGGACTCCTTTAACTCGTATACAATCGATCGTCTCGCACTTGTTGGAGCGCAGGCGGCGTTTGAGGATAAAGCGCATTTTCAAAAGGCAACCGAACGAATTATCTCAACCCGTGAAGGTGTAATGGAAAAAATGCGACTTCTTGGTTTTGATGTTTTACCTTCGCAGGCCAACTTCGTATTTGCAACACATCCAATGTATTTAGCGAAGTGGCTCTATACCGAGTTAAAAAAAGAAGGCATTCTTGTTAGACATTTCGATAAACAACCGATTGATAACTATTTACGCATTACAATCGGGACAGATGATCAGATGGAAAAGTTTTTTTCGAAACTTCATGAAATTATCAATATCTAAACGCCGCAGCTTATCGTAATCTTTATGCGATAAGCCGCGGCGTTTCTTGTATAATTGTCCGGTTATTACGTAATGGAGAATAATGGTCAAATGGTATAAATTTTTCTTAACTTCCTGAACCTTATTATTTTCAAGGATCAAGGGTTCAGTTTATTCTGAAAATGTTATACGCGAAATAGAGAAATAGTTTATAATGAATATAGTACTTTTGAATGAAGATAAGGGCGTTTTGTATGGTTTCACGGTCTGACAGAAATGATAATTCAGTCAGACATACACATAAATATGAAACAGTGTTTACTGCAATTAATTGGGAGGTGGACTCGTACAAGCGCAACTAATTCGAAAAACATAAAAAGGGAGGATTTTAATGATTAAATCGATGATGAAATTTCGAATTCTGTTCGTCTTTGCACTAATTTTTCAACTCGTAGCGATACCGTTACAATCATTAGCAAACGGTTCAACAGCTCTAACAGAAACGGATCAGGTAGATTACTTGGCATTAGGTGATTCGTTGGCGTACGGCATTAATTCAGACGGTCTACCCGGACAAGCATATTCGGATTTCCTAGCACTCACTATGCAATCTACGAATTCGTTAAAATCATTTAACAAAGGTTTTTCGGTTCCAGGCTATAAGACAACAGACGTTTTAAAAGACCTTCAGGAAAACGTGACGAAAGCAGTTCATGGTCAAGGAAATGATGGAGAAACTGCGGAGCTGTATGCATCAATTAAAGCAGCGGAAGTAATTACAATTAGTGTAGGAGCCAATGATGCGTTAGGCGGTATTGTATTCGATCCAGATACGGGTATTCCGGTTTTGGATACTGCCCAAGTTATGGCGAAAATTCAGCAAGTCGGAGTGAATTATCACCAAATTATGGCTGGCATTTATGCGCTTAACCCCGATGTCCAAGTATATGTAATGGGTTACTTTAATCCATTTCCACATCGCGCAGAGGCATTGCAGCCACAGTTTAAGCAATTGGTGGACGGATTAAATACTGCAATCCAAGCGGGAATTACTGGAACGAGCGCGGTATTTGTACCAACAGCCGAAAAAATTGCAGAAAACTATGATGCATACCTTCCAAACCCGGAAAACATTCATCTAAGTGAAGCTGGATATCAAGCAGTGGCGGGATTATTCGCTCGAGCACTATTAGGAAATAATCCAACACCACCAGCAATTTTTCCGGATATAGAAAATAATCGTTTCAAACAATTCATCGAACAGTCAGTAGCTCTTGGCCTTATAGCGGGACATTCTGATGGAACGTTTAAACCAGATGACGAGTTAAATCGTGTACAAGCCGCGGCAATAATTGTTCGTGCACTTAAGTTGAAATCAGATGTAGCGGCTCCGTTCCCAGATATAAGGAACTATTCAAAAGGCACACAAGCAGAAATTGCAGCCGCATATAAATTCGGTATTACAAAGGGAACGAGTGATGGAACGTTTAAGCCTTCGGAACCAGTAACACGGGCACAGTTAGCATTAATGATTAATCGGACGTATACAATTGTAACGGGACAACCGTATGTTGCAGCCGAAGTAGCCCCATTTTCCGATATTGGAAGTTATGATGCGGTAACCCAAAACGCGATTTCAATGTTGTTTGATTTTGAAATTGCGCATGGATCGGATGGAAAGTTTATGCCGGATGATTCAACGACACGTGGTCAAGCAGCAAAAATTTTCGTAACTACTACTTTAGTATTCCAACAGTTCCAATAAAGACAATTCGAACAATCTCACACTCCTTAATTAAGGGGTGAGATTGTTTTTTAGTGAAATTGACTACTTTCCTTAGGGGCAACTTGAAGAAGTTTATCATTCATAGATATTCATTCATAAGTGGTGGTAGTATAGATGAACTGTTATACTAGTTGAAATACAAAGTGTACATAGTAGGAGGTCAAGAGAATGGTATCGAAATATATTGATATTGCACTAATCATATTTATGGGTTATTTTGCTTATACTCGTTTTACCAATGAACAGTATGGTTTTGCGGCTATGTTTGCTGCATTATGTCTTCTGAACATCGTGACGGCTATTGTTAAACATAATAAACTGAAAGAGAATGCTCAAAAAAAATAGAGTCCCTATACGTTGAAATAAAGAATCCTACCAAGCCCGCTTGGCGCTAGGGGATGTCTCCCGCCATAAACCAATAGACGCCTTCGCTAGATTGGTGGTCACATCCATAAGTTCAGTATATGAATAACGTGAAAAACCCCGAACTTCTGTGAAAGAGGTTCGGTTTTTCTGGTTCCCTAAGCTTGCGATTCCTTATTTTTTCGAACGAGGTAAACGACGAATTCCGTAAATAAAGCAAGACCCAATCCAAATGATGTAATCATAAATAAGGACAATATTCCTATTAAGTCGCCTTGTCCATTTATATTTGTTAAAAAACTACGAAAGAACTCAAAGAATCCAAGTACTACAGCGACTAAAAAAATGGGGAATGCAATTCGAAGTTTGTAAAACAAAAGGGCTGCATTTGCAGTACCAATAATTAGACCAAAAATAGCAAATGCTATAATGTTCATAAGTTCAAGAGTTTCCCCCAATACATTACGCACACCTACACCCATTAAAATAAAAGTTAATAAACCTGTAATAGCTCCAAACTTTCCGTAATGTCTTTCCATTCGCTACACCTACTTTCTTTAGTTATCATAACGAACAAAAGGGCGGTTGTGCTACTAAAACCCTTTATATATATGTTGAATTAAAGATTCTAACCGGAAAAATCCAATGATGATTGCTTTACCGGGCCGTTGATTTCCGTTCCAAGCGGACGCTTTCTGCGGGCTTGGCTACAGTCTTCTCGCCGCAAGCTCCTGCGGGGCCTTCCGCTCAAGCTTTTCCCGCTGGAGTCGCCACTTTCCACTACAATCAACTAGGTAGCACATTCTTTAGTTCAACCCATATAGTAAAACGAATAGAATTTTATATTTCATCCTATTAGTAGAAAAAACATATTCGACAAGAGAAATATCCTAAGAAATAGCAAAAAGTGGTTTCTGAATAGATAGACATTAAAGCGGAACTTCCGTATACTTTTTCATAGTCTTCGAATGAAAAATAAAAGAAGACATGGGGGATTTATCATGAAAGAATTAGTTGGAAAACGAAACTTTAATCCGGGTATCGGATTGCTTGTCATTGGAATAATTCTTCTTGCATCGAACTTGCGGGCACCGATTACAGCTGTTGGAACGCTAATCAGTTCGATTCGAGATAGCTTTGAAATATCAAATACAGTAGCAGGTATATTAACAACACTTCCTTTACTCGCCTTTGCATTTATCTCACCGTTTGCTGCAAAATTATCTCGTCGATTCGGTATGGAGCATACGATTTTCATCTCATTATTCGTCTTGACACTTGGTATAGGACTGCGTTCCGTAAACTTGATTGAAACATTATTTGTTGGAACATTGTTAATTGGTTTAGCGATTGCCATTAGTAATGTACTCCTTCCTGCATTAATAAAGAAAAACTTTATCCATCGCATTGGTTTAATGACCGGCGTTTACGCCGTTTCAATGAATTTAAGTTCAGCCATTGCATCGGGGATAAGTGTTCCACTAGCTTCAATTTCTTGGTTGGGATGGCAAGGGGCTCTTGCTATTTTTGGCTTCTTAACAATTGCTGCAATTCTTCTGTGGATTCCACAACTCAGGCACGAACATAAATCGGTACATAGTAGTCAAGAACAAGAAAAAAAGTCTAGCCAATTATGGCGATCACCACTCGCTTGGAAAGTCACTTTTTTCATGGGGCTCCAATCGCTTATTTATTATTCGATTATTGCTTGGTTTCCTGAAATCCTTCGGCATCAAGGACTTACCGCTGCCGCATCGGGTTGGATGATTTCGCTTCTGCAATTTGCTGTCTTACCATTTACTTTTATCGTACCCATTATTGCAGGCAGATTAAAAGATCAACGCGTATTAGTTGCAATTACAGCTTCTTTATTTGCAATGGGGACTGCTGGATTGTTATTTGCAGATCCTTTTTTGATTCCTTTATGGATGATATTTATAGGGATTGCTTGTGGTTGCTCATTTAGTTTGGCGATGATGTTCTTTAGCTTGCGAACAACAAATTCTGATGAAGCGGCAGAGCTATCGGGCATGGCACAATCATTTGGTTATCTACTCGCGGCATTTGGTCCACTCCTATTCGGTTATTTACGAGATTCAACGGGCAATTGGACGATACCTTTAATTGCACTCGTAATTGTCTCTGTATTTCTTTTCATATTTGGGATGGGTGCCGGGAAAAAAGGGTATGTATCCTGAGTAAAATAGTTGTTCCATTTTCTATATTGACGTAGTATAATGAGTGAATTGTATTTTTTCGAAATGAGGATAACTAACTAATGAAGAAATCTATATATGGACTTACAATGGATCAGTTGACCGAATGGCTTTTGGAAAACGGACAAAAGAGATTTCGTGCGGAGCAAATTTGGAATTGGCTTTATAAAAAACGGGTGTCAAACTTCACGGATATGAAAAATATGAACAAAGATTGTATCGAGTTGCTGGAAGAAAGTTTTGTCATCCAGACGTTGGAACAGTCCGTTAAACAAGAGTCAGAAGATGGAACGATTAAGTTTTTGTTTAAAATGCAAGATGGCAATTTAATCGAAACGGTGTTAATGAAATTTCCTTATGGTTATTCGGTTTGTGTAACGACTCAAGTCGGTTGTAATATTGGCTGTAGTTTTTGCGCGAGCGGATTACTGAAGAAGAACCGTGATTTAACAAGTGGAGAAATTGTTGAACAAATTATGAAAGTACAACAGCATTTAGATCTAAAAGAATTGGACGAGCGAGTTAGCCATATCGTTGTTATGGGAATTGGCGAACCGTTTGATAATTATACGAACTTGATGGCTTTCTTACGCGTAGTAAACGATAACAAAGGTCTTGCGATTGGTGCAAGGCATATTACGGTCTCAACGAGTGGGCTGGCGCATAAAATAAATGAGTTTGCGGAAGAAAATATACAAATCAATTTGGCGGTATCATTACATGCCCCGAATGACGAACTACGGACACGTATTATGAAAATAAACAAAGCGTTCCCAATTGAAAAACTCATGGCATCGATCGATTATTATTTGGAAACGACGAACCGTCGCATTACATTTGAATATATTCTTCTAGACGATGTCAATGATCATGTAGAAGAAGCAAGACAGCTTGCGAAACTACTTCAAAACAAACGCCATTTGTCTTATGTGAATTTGATTCCTTATAATCCGGTTGATGAGCATGGTCAATATAGTAGGAGTAAACCAGAAGCCATTAAAGCATTTTATGAAACGTTAAAAGGCAAAGGGATTAACTGCGGAGTCCGTCATGAACAAGGAACGGATATTGACGCAGCTTGTGGCCAACTAAGAAGTAAACAAATTAAAAAAGAAAAAGCAATCTAAAACGATATGTATTTTATAAGAAACCCGATATAACTAGTTGTATAATGACTTGTTGTATCGGGTTTTTATACTTAAAAATGGAAAGGGTTGTGTAATTCCGATGAAAAAGTGGAAGTTTATAAGCATTTTGCTAGTCTTATTAGTTATACTCGCAGCGTGTTCGAAGAAAGACACGCCTGAAGATCGGCTTTCGACATACGTTGGGCTATGGAACAAGGCTGAGTTTACTAAAATGTATAAGGAATATGTAAGTGAAGCATCGAAAGAGGCATTCGGTTCGGAAGAATACATAGATCGGACGACTAAACTTTATACCGACTTGAATATTACAGACGTAGAAGTTACTTTTACGAAACCAGAAGAAACTAAGAAATATAAGGTTGATGAGCAACCTGAGTTTTCAGTTCATATAAAAATGAAAACAATTGCGGGACCGATTGAATTTGAAAAGAAAGTTGTTTTATCTTACGAAAAGAAAGATGAAGAAGAAAACTGGTTTGTTGAGTGGGATCCATCTTTCACTCTGCCAGACTTAACACAAAATGATAAAGTCGGCATTTCTAAATTATCTTCCCAACGTGGCGAAATGTATGATCGGAATGGACGACCATTAGCTATTAACGGTAGTGGTTACGAGGCAGGGATCGTACCAGAAAAGTTTAATGCAGATGCAGATGTCGAAAGACTTGCAGAAATACTTGGCACGACGCCAGACTTTATTACAAAGCAACTTGGTCAAAGTTGGGTTAAGCCAGAGCTCTTCGTTCCAATTAAACAAATTGCATCGACCCAAAGTGATATCATTGAAAAAATGATTGAAGTGCCTGGCGTTACTTATGCAGAAGTTGGAATGCGTGAATATCCATATGGACAATCACTTTCTCATCTAACGGGTTATATTGGTCGTATTAACGCCGATGAGTTAGAGAAAGTGAAAGACCAAGGCTATAAAGAAACAGACTATATAGGAAAACGTGGATTGGAACAACTTCTTGAAGAACGGTTTCGCGGAGAAGATGGAGTCCGAATATATATTGAGAAAACAGATTTAGGGGCAGAAAAAATTACGCTCGCTGAGAAAGCACCGTCTGACGGCGATTCAATCACTCTAACAATCGATGCAGAACTTCAGCAGAGAACGTTTAACGCGATGGGCGGAGAACCGGGAACAGCAGCTGCAATTGATCCACAAACAGGAGAAACACTTGTGCTGACGAGTTCACCGGCCTTTGATCCGAACGAATTCATGATTGGTGTCGGTACATCGCGGTACAATGAATTGGCTGAAAATCCGCTACAGCCGTTATTGAACCGATTTGCAGCGACATATGCCCCTGGATCAGCGATAAAGCCTGTGACAGCTGCAATCGGTTTGGAAGCAGGGACAATTGATCCGAATAAGGGCTATACGATTGAAGGAAAACGGTGGAAAAAAGACGAATCGTGGGGGAATTATGGTGTGACAAGGGTGTATACTCCACCGAACCCAATCGATTTACAAAAAGCAATTGCTTTTTCCGATAATATTTACTTTGCTATGGAAGCAATGAATATGGGGAAGGAAACGTTAATTGATGGTTTCAATAAATTCGGTTTTGGAGAAGACATTCCATTTAGTTATCCACTTCGAGCTTCACAAATATCGAATGATGGAACGATTGAATCAGAGGGACAACTTATAGATACATCTTTCGGACAAGGCCAAATGTTAATGAATATTGTCCACTTAGCCTCAAGTTATGGACCCATTATTAATGATGGCAAGATGGTTAAACCGGTTTTATTCGAAGAAGAGCCTAAAGGCGAAGTGTGGAAAGAGGGACTTATTTCACCCGAAAATGCAGCCATTCTTCAAGCGGATTTACGAGATGTTGTCACAAATGGCACGGGCAAAGATGCAAATAACTTAACTGTAAATGTTTCTGGAAAGACAGGGACTACGGAACTGAAATCTTCACAGGAAAAAGCCGGAAAAGAAAATGGCTTTTTCGTAGCTTACCAAACCGTGGAAACATCTTATATCATCGCAATGATGATCGAAAGTGTAGAAGATAACGGCGGAAGTGGCTACGTAGTGAAAAAAGTCGCGGAAGTCATGGGGCAATAAGCGACAGAACATCTGGGCACTACCCCGCATAGGATAGGTTGTTATCAACTATCAAGAAAGAGGTGGAGTTTTGCCCTATACAGATAATTATTCCAGGGACACATATGGAATTATTGATTTCTGGGTCCGCAATAACTTTGAGCACGGCGAATTTTTTGACAGGGAAATAAGTCACCACGAAATGGCATTAGCTCGGGCCAACCAACAGATGGTTGACCGCATGGGGACAATATTTGCAAAGACGGAATCCAAAACAGGAGATATCGGATTGATACTTGACGAAGCAAAAAGCTCTACACATGAATTCCACGATTTGCTCGTCCATACGATGGATAAGGCATTGCACTGTGAAGTTATTATCTCAACACCAACTTCCCTCCTCGACCACATGATACGAGAAGCGGAAGAAGCTCTAGTAGTCTTTAAACTAATAGAAACCGGGGCTTATATTTCTCCAGCGGACGCAACAATCCATGAAAATCACTTTTGGCTAAGGCAAATGTTAGACCATCTAATCTTCATTAGCCATTATGTAGATGCCTCCAATTATGAGCTTCATGACCAGGTAAGAGCGATGACAAGAAAATTTGAGAACTTGTTTCTTCAGGCAATTTCACTTAAAACAATAATACGCCGACCCCGTAATGAGATATCGCCAGTATTAAATACGTTTAACCAAATGGTGATTAAAGAAGCGAAAGCATTGGAAGCCTTTAAATTGGAATTAAGTGAGCTTATCAAAGCTTGTGCTGCGGTTACAACGGCACCACCGAATTTGTTGGAGCACATTGCAAGAGAAGCCCATCACTTATGGAAGAACCTAGAAGACGAAGTTGTGAATTAAGAAATATAAAAAACGCTAACCTTTTCAACGGGTTAGCGTTTTTGTATGTCTTTAATCATTTCTTCAACATAAGAATTATCGATGTAATTGTATTCATTCACAAATGTCCCATTTCTATCGATTAAGTAAAAGTTTGTTCCGTGGATTACCTGATTGGATGACGATGGTTTTTGTACCATTGTTTGAAACTGTTCTCTTGCAAATGTTTCAATTGTCTCTTGGGAATACCCGGTAAGTGTATGCCAGTTTGAATCGTCGTCAGTAAAGTTCTGTAAATACTCGTTTAGAACATCGGGTGAGTCTACGGATGGATCGACAGTGAATGAAACGAATTGTGCATCGATCTCTTTTTCATGAAATTGTTCTTGCAACTTGGCCATTTCTATTGTCATTGGTGGACAGACTGTTGTACAGTTTGTGAAAATGAAATTGGTGACCCAAATAGTTCCAGTTAAATTATCTGTTCCGAAAGGTTGTCCATGCTGGTCTGTGAATGTGAAAGGTACAATTGTTTTTTCTTGTTGTGGGTGTGAGCCGCATGCTGAAAGAAAAAGTAAACTAAGTATTAGTAGCCAATGTGATTTTCTCATAATGCACCTCATTTTTCTAATCGGATAACAATCCTGGTAATCGAATTGTTACTTTTGTACCTGTAAGACGATCGCTTGTTAATGAAAACGTTCCGTCATGTAATTTTACAATTTCTTTTACTATGGAAAGACCTAGCCCAGTACCACCGGTTGTTCGATTTCGTGCTTTATCTGTACGAAAGAAGCGTTCACCAATGCGGTCAATATCGTCTTGGTGAATAGAAAGCCCTTCATTCACGACTTTGAACTCCACATACGCACTAGTTCTTTTTAACTCAATAGACATCTTGCTTCCCGCGCTCGAATATTTAATGGCATTGTCAATGACATTGTAAAAAACTTGTTCAAGACGTTGTGGATCTCCAGTTATAATAAGATCTTCTTCTATTGTCAACTTAGGATTAAGTTCTTTTTTATCAAGATGAATGGTAAACAAATCAATTGTATCGAATAATAATTGTGCGATTGCGATAGGTTGATGGTCAATTACATAAAGGTTTTCTTCAAGATGATTTAATTCGATCAAATCATTGATAAGTTTATTAAGTCGTTCGGTTTCTTTTTCAATTGTTGTTATATAATTCGTAGCATCATCAGAGGACATATCATTTAGTTGTTTCAATGCTTGTGTATAGCCACTAATGTACGTAAGGGGTGTTCGTAACTCATGAACGAGATTAGAAGTAAACTCCTTTTTACGCTCTTCCTGCTGTTCCAATGATTTGCTCATTTTGTTGAATGCCTCGGTTACTTGTCCAATTTCATCGTTATGATCGGCCTTTAGTCGATTTGAATAATTGCCACGTGACACTTCAAATGAGTGTTGCTGGAGATCTTTAAGTGGCTTGAATAATGCTTTCCAAAGTCGGTTGGCAACTAAAAATATAATGAGGAAAAATAGTGTCCCAACGACAATAAGGATTGGAATACTTTCCTTAAATACGTCTTGAATTGCAGCAAGAGGCACATAAATGTAAATGAAGCCGATTAGGCCTTGCTCGCCTTTAATTGGAAAGATTGCGCCTAGGATTTCACGATCCAACTCTTCCACAAATCCTTCTTTCATAATATATTGCCCATTTTCTAAATCTGCACGATCATTTGCAGCGATAAGCGTTTCCATATTAATTTTATAAGGGAAATAAGAAGAAAGTTGTTCCAAATCATCAACAACGATGATTTCGTACTCCGAGACAATGTTATACCATTGAATTTTTTCGATAATCTCGTCGCTTAGTTCGCCGTAATGATAATGGGAAGCTGTTCGCTGTCCTTGATAAATAACGGATTCTTTCATACTCGATAAATACAACTCTGAGTATAAAAAATGAAGGAAGAAAAAAGAGAAAAGAATTGTAAATCCAATGCTAGAAAGAAGGAGTAATAAAATCTTTTTACTTAAAGTAAGTTTTAATTTTTTCATAATTACACCTCGAATCGATAGCCGACACCCCAAATTGTTTCAATTGAATCTCCGTGTTGTCCCAATTTCAGCCGCAATGTTTTAATATGTGTGTCGACCGTGCGCTCGCTGCTTTTATGTTCTTCCCCCCAGACACTTCTGAGTAGTTGTTCCCGGGAAAAAACACGACCTCTGTTTTGTGCAAGTATATCAAGAAGACCAAATTCTTTTAATGTTAAGGAAAGAACTGTTCCGTTTATACTTGCTTTATGAGCATCCCGGTCGATTGTCAACGGCCCAATTTGTAATATGTCAACGGATTTTCCGGTTTGGTACGTTCGTCGTAATACGGACTCTACTCTTGCTAGTAATTCAGCGGGGAGAAATGGTTTGACGATATAGTCATCGCCCCCAAGTTTAAGCCCATGAACTTTATCCCATTCTTCTCCTTTAGCAGACAAGAAAATAAGAGGGATATCATGTGATTTCTTGACTTCTTTGGCGAATGTAAATCCGTCCATATAAGGCATCATGACATCAACAATTAAAAGGTCCGGAGGCATTTTATTAATTAATGATAGCGCGTGTATACCATCAGTTGCTTCGATGACGGTATATCCATCCGTTTCTAGAAAAGTCCTGACAAGTTCTCTCATTTGATGTTCATCGTCTATAATCATCACTGTAAATCGACTCATGGCAATACCTCGTTTCTTCTTAACATAGCTTATATATTATCGCTTACAGATAAGAAATTTATGTGAAACGATTCTACTTCATAAATAGTTCTTAATCGTTTGTTATAATCATACTGAACTTAAGGGTATTGGTTAAGTAATAAGAATCTGGAGGAATCGAAATGAAAAGAAAGTTTTTAATGTTTTTATTTATACTTGTACTTGGAGTAATGGCAGCATGCAGTAAAGATGAAGAAAAAGTTGAGGAAGAAGATGTAGTCATCTTACCGATTGCAGTAGAATTAACAGTACCTGAGGCGGCCGACGTTAGTGAAACAATAAAAATGGAGTCGCTTGTTACACAAGGCGAAGAAAAAGTTGAGGATGCGTCACTCGTGGAATTTGAAATATGGGAAGAAGGCAAAAAAACAGAAAGCATAATGGTGGATTCAATCAACGAAAAAGAGGGAATCTATTCTGCTGAAACTACATTTGATCACGATGGGCTATTCCATATTCAAGTGCATGTGACGGCAAGAAATATGCATACAATGCCAACAAAGACGGTTACAGTCGGTAATGGTGGAGATTACGAAGAAGTCGAGGGTCATGATCATAAGACAGAAGGATTTTCTATGGACTTCGTTGAACTAGATGTTGTGAAAGTGAATGACGAAGCAGAACTCATTGTACATTTGCAACTTGACGGCAATCCGTTGGAAAATGTAAAAGTGCGTTACGAAATTTGGACGGAAAGCGATTCAGATAACCGTGATTGGGTGAATGCTGAAGAATCCCCCTCGGGCGAATATAAAGCTGTGCATGTGTTTGCCAAAGATGAGACATTTCATATTGTGATTCACGTGGAAGACGATGCTGAATTGCATGAGCATGAAGAACACTTGATTGAAGTCGTAAAATAAGGAAACCAAAAGGAACTTTCTCGATGTGTGATTGAGAAGGTTCCTTTTGTGTTTAACGGGCATAGCTCGAAAAGTCAATTCATCATTTCATAGATGCCTATAATTATCAGCAAAAGTCCCGCAATGGTATTTAAGTATCTTCCCAGAACTGTGTGTCCGATTTTATTGCCCACTATTATTCCAAGTGAAATGGAAATAACGGAAAATATACCAATTGAGAGTGAAGTGAAAAGTGGAGGGACTCCAGTGACTCCAGCACCGAAACCAATCGTTAAGCAGTTTAATGCAAGTATGAAGCCTAAAAAAATAGATTCTTTCCAAGTAATTGATTTTATTTTCTCTATTCCTGGAGATATAGGGCGGCAGGAAGTTTGTTTTTGGGGTAAGTCCCCTTTTGTGAAAACAGGAGAAGTGGCTATACACCATACACCAAGTCCGATAATAAGGGAGCCACCTATAAAGTTGGCGATAGACTGTGAGAAATAATCGGATAAATAGCTTCCTGCGGTTATGGAAAAAAACGCACATAGCATAGAGATAAAGGAAATTAGCAAATTGGATAGGAGTGGAATCCGATTTGATTTCAGTCCAAAGGAAACACTAATACCTAAATTATCGATGTTGGCCGCAACACCTATTAACAATATGGTTAACCATTGCATGTCTATTTCCTCCTGCAATCGTTTGTCAATCATCTATATATATGAACGGAGAGGAACCCGAGTGTAGGCGTAAGGGAAATTAAAAGAAAGATAAATACGACCTATATCTAAAAAAATATAGTATTTCGTTTAGTAATGTGATATAAATATGGTGTTACGCCTAATTCGCACTAAACCTGTTGGAATAGTATATTTGTTAAAAGGAGTGTTGAAATGGGACGTGAATTTGTCGATATTTTTGATGAATGGATTGATTCATACGAAACATCTGTGGCGGGAGAAGAACCGGAATATCGAGATGTGTTTGAAGGTTATGGGGATATCTTATTGCAAGTGGCGACATCTGCTTATGGAGCAGTTCTCGAATTTGGAACAGGCACTGGAAACCTAACTGAAAAGTTGTTAGAACAGGGACACGATGTTACTGGAATCGAACCGAATAACAAGATGCGCCAAATGACGGCTAATCGTTTTCCGTCTATTAAAGTAATAGACGGTGATTTATTAGATTTTGAATTAGACGGAGTCCAAATTGATTCGATAGTGAGCACATACGTATTTCACCATTTAACAGATAAGGAAAAAGGAGTTGCGCTGAAGCGATATGCGGGAATTTTACCCGCGCACGGAAAGATTATCTTTGCGGATACCTTATTTGCTACGGAAGAAGCAAAAAGAGCGCAAATCAAGAAAGAACGTGCAAGGGGTTATCACAATGTCGCAGATGATTTGGAACGAGAATATTATACAACGGTATCCGCACTTATGAATTTATTTATAAAAGCGGGATTTGAAGTTACCTTTAAGCAACTTAATGATTATGTTTGGCTCATGGACGCAACTAAACAATAGGGGAGAGATATAAATGGAGAAAATGAACGTCGAAAGCTTTAACTTAGATCATACAAAAGTAGCCGCACCATATGTGCGTTTAGCAGGTACTAAAAAAGGATCATTCGGTGATGAAGTGTACAAATATGATCTCCGTTTTACACAACCGAATAAAGAGTTTATGAAAATGCCGGCCTTGCATTCAATTGAGCATCTAATGGCGGAAAATATTCGAAATCATTCGGATCAAATTGTAGATATTAGCCCAATGGGTTGCCAAACGGGGTTTTATTTATCTCTTATAAATCATGATGATTATGATGAAGTACTTAGCATTTTAGAAAAAACATTGGAAGACGTGGTTGTGGCAACCGAGGTGCCGGCATGCAACGAAGTACAATGTGGGTGGGCTGCAAGCCACAGTTTAGAAGGTGCAAAGGAACTTGCGAAAAATATGCTTTCGAAAAAAGCTGAATGGCGCCAAGTATATGCTAAGGAAGCGTAATGAATGTGTTCGGCAATGTACAAGAATTAGTTGGAAACACGCCCGTTGTTGCAATTAGCCATATTCGGACTCCAAGCAATTGTCGTATTTCTTGCGAAACTCGAGTATCTAAACTTGGGCGGGGGAATAAGGAAGATAATTCGTAGAGCAAGCCAATCCATGGTTTGCTCTTTTCGCATAGGAGCAACAAACACATATAAGTCACTAAAAAAGGTATAATGGATAAATAAGCACTTCAAAAAGGAGTGGATTTGAATGGCGGAACATTATTTCCATTTAAAAGCAGAGTGGCCCGGTTTACGAAATGATGTTGGAACAATTAAGTCAGGAAATTTAAAAACAGAAGTATCAATCCCGCCTGAAATGGACGGGCCTGGGGTAGGAACGAATCCAGATGAAATGCTTCTGGGAGCCGCTGCTACTTGTTATATCATTACATTGGCCGCAATCATGGAACGAAGTGGACTCGAAAAAGAAGCACTCACGATGGAGTCTGTTGGTATTGTTGATGTAACAAAAGGCATCATTACATATAAACGTATTATTCATAAGCCCATGATAGTATTGAAGTCTTCTGCAACTAGAAGGGATATAGGGCTTGCACAACGACTAGCTGAGAAAGCAGAGTCAACGTGTATGATTAGCCGTGCGATTCAAGGTAATGTTAAAGTGGAATTAGAAGTGACAGTCGAAATAGGGAAAAATAAAAATGAATTAGTCTAATCTAATGAATAAATATACAGTTGTATTTATAATTAGTCACAAATGACTTTCTTTTTCCTTTCCTTTATAGTAAAATACTACTTATGAGATAAACGGATATAATAATAAATACACCATATATAGGGGAAATGCAAAATGAAGAAAAAGCGTATCGTTGTAAAAATTGGGAGCAGTTCATTAACAAATGCTCAAGGTGAAATTGATCAAGTAATGTTTGATGATCATATACATGCCGTAGCGGCTCTTCGCGAGGCTGGGCATGAAGTATTGTTAGTTTCTTCGGGTGCAGTTGCAGCGGGTTTTGCGAAATTGGGATACGGCTCAAGACCGATTACATTAAAAGGTCGGCAAGCGGCGGCGGCAGTTGGGCAAGGTTTACTTATACAATCTTACATTGATAAGTTCAGCGAGTTTTCCATTATGCCTGCACAAATTTTGTTGACTCGAGACGATTTTACGAACCGAGAACGATACAGAAATGCGTATGCAACAATTATGGAACTATTGGAACGCAGAATGTTACCCATTATTAATGAGAATGACACGGTATCTGTGAGAGAATTGACTTTTGGAGATAATGATATGTTGTCATCATTGGTTAGTGGATTTATACGTGCGGATCAGCTCATTATTTTAACAGATATCAATGGACTTTATGATGCAAATCCCCGTGATAATCCAAATGCAAAAAAGTTTGATTATCTTGAAGAGATTACGGATGAGATGTTAGGATTTACAAAAGGGACGGGTTCAAAGGTTGGAACTGGCGGCATGAAATCGAAATTATTGGCAGCGAAAACCGCTTTATCTGTAGGCGTACCTGTCTTCATCGGGCGCGGAAGCGGTACAAATAAGTTGATTGAAATTTTGGAAGGTAACGGTGACGGCACATATATTTCCAATAAAACCCGAAATAATATTAATATCAGTCAACAATGGATTGCGATGCATTCAGAGTCATCGGGGAAAATTTACGTCGATCAAGGTGCCGAAGAGGCTATCCTATTTAATAGCAAAAATTTATTGCCAGCGGGTATTTTTAAAGTCCAAGGCAGCTTTCAAAAAGGTGATGTTGTTGAGGTTTTTGGTATGAATGGGTTGATTGGAAAAGGTGAAGTAACGTATTCTTCGACCGACCTAGCCGACGTCATAGGAAAACGTAGTGAAGAACGTGGAAGGCGAGCAGGGGCAACCCAAGTCGAGGTCATTCATCGGGACAAATGGGTAAGAATATAATGAAAAAATATATGTGAAATTCATCGAAGGTGCCTTAGAGATAGGAAAAAAGGGAGGAAATATAGATGGGTAATGTAGATACAATAAGTGAAGTTCAACTTAAAGGTCGGAAAGCAAAAGTAGTAAGTTCCCAATTAGTTACGATTACAACGAAAGAAAAAAATGATGCACTTATTCTAATTGCAGAACAATTACTATTAGACGAAACGTATATTTTAAGTGAAAATAAAAAGGATCTTCAAGCAGGAAAAGAAAATGGGCTGACAGACGAAGTACTTGACCGTATTATGCTAAATGACAAGCGAATTCAAGACATGTCTGATGCCATACAATTATTAGTTCAACTAAAAGATCCAGTTGGGGAAACGATTGAATCGATTACGAAAGAAAATGGATTGGTCATTAATAAAAAACGTGTTCCACTGGGCGTTATCGGCATGATTTATGAAGCACGTCCAAACGTAACAATTGATGCAGCAACGCTTTCTTTGAAAACGGGGAATGCTGCCATTTTAAGAGGAAGTTCTTCGGCTAAATATTCAAACCAAGCGCTTATTGAATCGATTCATAAAGCACTTGAAAAGAGCACAATTCCAGTCGACGCGGTACAGCTTATTGAAGATACGAGTAGAGAAACGGCAAAGGAATTATTTACACTAAAAGAATATTTAGATGTACTGATTCCGCGTGGTGGTAAGAATTTAATTGACACAGTTGTTCGTGAGTCAACGGTGCCTGTATTAGAAACGGGAGCTGGGAACTGTCATGTATTCATCGATGAAACAGCGGAGCTGGAAATGGCTACTCAAATTGTGTTGAATGCTAAATTACAACGCCCGTCTGTCTGTAATGCAATTGAATCGATTGTTGTCGATGAAAAATGGTTCACAAAACATGGAAAAGAACTTATTTCTGTCCTTCAGAAAAATGCTGTTGACGTTTTCGGCGACGAAACGGTAAGTGCGGCGTCTGATTACGTAAAACTAGCTACTGAAGAAGCTTGGTCTACAGAGTATTTAGGATTAGCTGTCAGTGTAAAAGTAGTGAAGAGTGTAGATGAGGCAGTCGCTCATATTAATAAATATGGGACGAAGCATTCGGAGTCTATTGTAACGAATGATGATAACAATGCAGCAATATTTTTAAGTAAAGTAGACGCGGCAGCAGTATATCATAATGCCTCAACTCGTTTTACAGATGGATTTGAATTTGGGTACGGTGCAGAAATCGGCATTAGTACCCAAAAACTTCATGCAAGAGGACCTATGGGATTAGAAGCACTGACATCTAGTAAATTTGTTATTCAAGGAAACGGACAAATTCGCCAATAAAATAGTACAGTATATAAAAATGCCAAACCGATTGCCATTCGGTTTGGCGTTTTTTTGTTTTTTGAAACTTATAAAATAAATTTTTGAAAACTTTACGTGAATTTAACTTTCAACTTGTAATTGGTTCAATCATGTTGGTCTATCAAATGGATATGAATTTGAAACGATTGAGCTTGGTGCAGAAACTTTTGCATTACAAGGAAATAAAGGTGGAACTAAATTGTACTATTAGTTTACGGGTGAAGATGGTGAGTATACACTTTTAGTTTTGTATATGGAGAAATAATAAAACTTTTTTGATTTAATCGAAGTAATGTGATAAATTGAAATCAGTACGTATAAAAAAACTCTTCGGGGCAAGGTGAAATTCCTTACCGACGGTGATCGAGCGATTGCTCGTAAGTCCGTGACCCGTTCTTTCTTTTTGAAAGACGGTGGAGCTGGTGAAATTCCAGGACCGACAGTTATAGTCTGGATGGGAGAAGTTGTTTAGTTATACGTACTATGTTCGGTCCACTCTGTCTTTTCGTTTGTTGAAAGGAGGAATGGCCATGACTCATGAATATTATATGAAAATTGCTCTTGATTTGGCGCGTAGTGCAGAAGGTCAAACGTCACCGAATCCACTAGTCGGTGCGGTTTGTGTAAAAGATGGCCAGATTATCGGAACAGGTGCGCACTTAAAAGCGGGGACTCCTCATGCTGAAGTGCATGCATTGACGATGGCAGGCTCAGAAGCGAAAGGTGCAGACCTTTACGTCACACTCGAACCTTGCGCTCATACAGGTAAAACAGCACCTTGTACGGAACTTGTGATCTCCACAGGAATCCGCCGTGTTTTTATCGCGTCTATTGATCCGTTCCCAGCCGTTAATGGCAAAGGAATAGAGCTTCTTAAAGCTGCTGGAATTGAAGTTTTTACCGGCATTTTAAAAGAAGAGGCAGAGCAGTTAAACCGAGCATTTTTTCATTTTATTAAACACGGTAAACCATACGTCACCTTGAAAGCCGCCTCAACACTTGACGGTAGACTTTCAACGCAGACTGGGGACAGCAAATGGATTACATCAGTTGCATCAAGAACCGATGTCCATCACCTCCGCCATACCCATGACGCAATTTTGGTCGGCGTACAAACCGTACTTCAAGATAACCCTTTCCTAACCACCCGATTGCCCCTTGGTGGAAAGAATCCAATTCGTATTATTTTAGACAGGCGTCTCCGGACACCTAAAACAGCTAACGTCATTACAGACGGTGCTGTAGAAACAATCATTTTCACACTCGATTCCGCAAAAAAAGAACCGGTTTTTTCAGAATATCCACTTGTTACAATTGAGTCGATTTCTGAAGAAGTAGATTTTTTAGAAGAAGTATTACGTCGCCTAGCAACTAAAGGAATTATGACGTTATTTGTTGAAGGCGGCAGCCAAGTTCATTCTAGCTTCATTAACGAAGGCCTAGCAGATGAACTGTATTTGTATATGGCTCCCAAACTAATTGGCAATGGTACGTCTTTATTTATGGATACTCAACGGAACAATATGGAAGAAAGTGAATTACTTCGTATTATAGATATACAGAAATTCGGTGAAGATATTCGATTACATGCCGAGTTTATAAAGGAGGAGTAATTTAATTTGTTTACTGGAATTGTAGAAGAAATTGGTACGGTTTCATCTGTTACACCAGGAAAGACTTCACTTCAACTTAACATCAAATGCACGAAAGTACTTAGTGACGTCAATAAAGGCGATAGCATTTCTGTAAACGGCGTTTGTCTAACTGTCTCTAGTCATTCACAATCCCAATTTACAGCGGATGTTATGCCTGAAACAGTAAAAGCGACAACGCTTCATGAATTACGCACGGGAAGTTTCGTAAATTTAGAACGCGCAATGGCCGCAAATGGCCGATTCGGCGGACACTTTGTAAGTGGACATGTCGATGGCACGGGGAAAATTGTTTCGATTCAGCAGAAAGAAAATGCGATTTATATGGAAATTCATATCGCTTCTGAATTCTTAAATTACTTTATCGAGAAAGGCTCGGTTACTGTTGATGGAACATCGCTTACCGTTTTTGGTGTGACTGAGAAAGGGTTTATCATATCTCTTATTCCGGTGACACAAGAAGATTCAGTACTTGGAAAAAAACGAATGGGCGATAAAGTCAACGTCGAATGCGATATGCTAGCGAAATATATGGAACGTCTTATATCCAAAAAAGTAGAAAAACAAAGTGGCGGGTTGACTATGGATACACTCACTGCAAATGGATTTCTCAACTAAGAAGGGTGACTAATATGTATACAACCGCAGAAAAAGCAATTGAGGAACTGAAAAAAGGGAAAGCGATTATCGTAGTAGATGATGAAGATCGCGAAAATGAAGGAGACTTTGTTGCACTCGCTGAATTTGCAACACCCGAAATGATCAACTTTATGGCAGCCGAAGGTCGCGGACTTATTTGCGTGCCAGTCGAAGAAGAAAAAGCTGTTCAACTCGATTTGAAGTTAATGACCGAAGATAATAGTGATTCATACGGTACCGCATTCACAATTAGCATCGATCATGCGTCTTGCCATACAGGCATATCTGCATTCGAGCGGTCTGACACCATTTTAGGAATGTTAGGAAAAGACGCGGAAGCATCTGACTTTAGAAGACCGGGTCATATCTTTCCATTGATTGCGAAAGCGGGCGGAGTGTTAAAACGGGCCGGTCATACCGAAGCGGCTGTTGATCTTGCAAGACTTGCGGGATCAGAACCTGTCGGTGTTATTTGTGAAATTATGAATAGCGACGGAACAATGGCGAGGGGGCCAGAGTTAAAAGTACTTGCTGAACGATTGGATCTTGTCATTTTAACGATTCAAGAATTGATTGCTTATCGCCGTAGAACGGAAAAACTTGTCGAACGGATTGTTGATATTAATCTTCCGACAGAGTTTGGAGAGTTTAAAGCAGTTGCATTTGTTGAAAAACTGACAGGACGTGAACATATCGCACTTGTAAAAGGTGATGTTTCGGAAACAGAAAATGTCCTTGTTCGAGTACATTCGGAATGCTTAACGGGCGATGTTTTCGGCTCAAGTCGATGCGATTGCGGCCCTCAATTACATGCTGCACTTGCGCAAATTGAAGACGCAGGTACTGGTGTACTGTTATACATGCGCCAAGAAGGTCGGGGCATTGGGCTTGTGAATAAGATGAAAGCCTATAAGTTGCAAGAAGAAGGGTATGACACAGTAGAAGCGAATTTGAAGTTAGGATTTGCCGATGATTTACGTGAATATGGTATCGGTGCGGAAATTTTACGTGAACTTGGAATCAAAACGATTCATTTATTGACAAACAACCCAAGAAAAATTGCGGGACTTGCAGGACATGGACTTGAAATAACAAAGCGACTTCCAATTGAAATGCCAGTAAAAGAAGAAAACCGAATCTATATGGAAACTAAAAAAAGTAAACTAGGGCACTTGCTGCATAGTTAAGGGGGAATTGTAATGGGAACAATATACGAAGGACATTTAGTAGGATCAGGACTTAAAGTAGGTATTGTTGTTGCAAGGTTCAACGAATTTATAACGGGGAAATTATTAGGCGGTGCAGAAGATGCACTACGTCGCCACGGTGTAGAGAGCAGTGACGTCGATGTTGCTTGGGTTCCAGGGGCTTATGAAATTCCGCTTGTCGCAAAGAAAATGGCAGCTAGCGGAAAATACGATGCTGTTATTACGTTAGGGACGGTCATCCGCGGAGCAACACCGCATTTCGACTTTGTGTGCAGTGAAGTTGCCAAAGGCGTCTCGGCCATCAATATGCAAGAAGGCATTCCCGTAATTTTTGGTGTCTTGACGACAGACACGATTGAACAAGCTATCGAACGCGCTGGAACGAAAGCCGGAAATAAAGGCTGGGATGCAGGTACTGCTGCAATTGAAATGGCGAATTTATTGAAACAGATTTCAGAATAAAAATAAAAAAAGGATGCCCCGCTTTCATTACGAAGTGGAGGCATCCTTTTCATTTGGTTTCGATTTCATCTATACATCCAGCATACCAAGTATAAAATGATTAGATTACTCGCAAAGGTTCCTAGTAAACGTTATAATGGAGGGTGAGTAAGAATTGAAACGGGGGATAATAATGAGTAAGCAAAAAAATGTAGAACTACCAGAAAAAACATGTACGATTGAAAAACTAGTTACGATAAAAGCAGATGTAGCGAAGGTGCTAAGTGGTGAAAAAACTGCAACGAGACGTAATGGCGTGTATGCAGATCTTGGTGAAATAATGGTGCTGGACGGTAAAGAATTCAAAGTCGATGCCATTTACTCACAAACACTTGGAGAAATGACGGATGAACATGCGCATCAAGAAGGTTACTCGAATATGGAAGACTATAAGCAGTCTATTTTGTCATTCCATCCGAATATGCCATGGCTCCCGACGATGAGCGTATGGGTACACGAATACAGTCCGGTTCAGAAATGATTTTTTGAATGATACCAAAAGTTTACGGTATAATCGTTTTCATGCATGTCCTAAGTGCTGTACTATCCATTGGTCCATTATTTATACTAATGCCGCTAATTAAACGGTTACGTAGCGTTGGGACGAACGTAGAAGGGGCATATTTGTCTATTATCAACGTTATCATCCGTCTAGTCATGCATGCGGGGCACGCCCTCGTTTTCACGGGTGTGTCTCTCCTTATTATTGGACCTTGGCCATGGTATACATCATGGGTAATTCTAACGGTCTTTGTGATGGGGGTATCTGCGTTTTTCTTGGCGACAGGTTTTACAAGAGTCCTTCGGAATTTTAATAAGGCGGGGATGAATAAAAACGACATTCTAGATCGTTTGAATAGAACGTCATGGTTATACATCGGCCTTATGATTCTAATGCTTTGGCTAATGGTGGAAAAACCGATGTTTTGGTGAAATGGTTATACATAAAATGAGGATGTGCATCTTGTCGGTGCATGTCTTTTTTTGATTCAATTATGGTTTTACCAGGTGATGAATTTTTTAAACAGATTTCAGAAAATGAATATTACTTAATTTTTACGGATTTAAAAGCTTTCAAGAATGTAGCATCCGCAACAGAAATCGAGACATACGAAGACTTTTTGAAGAGTGACTGTCAGTTTGTTCTCCTTCTTGTGGATTCATCGTATGTAACAATCTATTCCAAAGATAAAACGACTATCCTAAGTCTTTACAATCAAGTACTTGGCGCCAACTACGAAAATGTAAAGTATATTACAGATGGAAATGATAAGCGCACAACATTAATAGCTTTTTAATTGCTGTAAACTACGCAATATAAAATAAGTAAAAGGAGATTCCCAAGTTATTGGCATCCTGTATAAGGAAATTAATGCTTTCAAAAATAGAGGACTAGCTTAAAGATTCAAGGTATGAAAACGCTCCGCTAAATCTTAATTGGTAAGGTCCTTCCCCATTCCTTTCTGCATATAATAATTAAAAAGAAAAAGTATTCTTTGGATAAAATGATCAAGGAGCGATGACTTTGAGGGGAAACTATCCATTATCCGGTGAAGGATTACAAAATAAAGATAGTTCACAGGATTATGGTGCTAAAATAGGACTTTTGGGTGCTGCGATATCTACATTTGGGGATGCTTTACAAACTATTGGAGGTGCAATTGCAATAGAAGAGGGTCGAATTTCCGATAAACAGCAGGAACAAGAAATAGGAAAATTACAAAGTCAAATTGATGAATTGAAAAAAGAACAATCAGAGAATAATGCGATGAGTATAGAAGTAGAGCTACTAAACAAACAACTAAAAAGAATTATTGGAAAATTAGAAATGGATGACGAATCATCTGAAAACTTCAAAACGAAAAAGAAAAAGTGAGTCATTTGATAAAGAAATTGAAAAAAGTATTTGACAATATGTATGAATATAGTATATGATAATTCCTAATGATCTAACTAATTGAAAAAACTGTACATTCAAAATTAAATAGTACTCTTATCAAGAGCGGCGGAGGGAATAGGCCCTATGAAGCCCGGCAACCAACAGGATATTTTTCTGCAAAGGTGCTAAATCCTACAGATTCAATTGGATCTGGAAGATAAGAGGAGGATTTTCTGCCCTCTTCTTAATTGAAGGGGGCTTTTTATATATCCAAATTGTAAAAAGAAGAGTTTTCATAGTATAAAACCAAGTGAACGAATAGGTAAAGTGTAGTTTGAGAATTTGAAGGACAAATTTATTAAAACTTATTATTAGGGGGAAATTAGAATGAAGAAGATTATTACATTTGTTTTATTAATTGTAGGCGCGTCGTTCATCATGACGGCTTGTTCAAATGCACAAGGGGAAGAGAAGAATAATTTAAAAAAGGTAGTTCTGGATTATGCCTATTACTCGCCTACGAGTTTAGCTCTAAAGGAGTTCGGATGGGCAGAAGAAGCTTTTGAAAAAGAAGGCATCGAGGTTGAATGGGTTCTTAGCCAAGGAAGCAATAAGGCACTGGAGTTTTTAAATTCTAAAAGCGTCGATTTTGGATCTACCGCGGGGGCAGCAGCATTGATTGCAAAGTCAAATGGATCTCCAATCGAGTCTGTATATATTTATTCGAAACCAGAATGGACTGCACTTGTAACGACGGAAGATTCACCGATAAAATCAGTTGAAGACTTGAAAGGAAAGAAAGTTGCTGCAACTTTAGGGACGGATCCATATATTTTCCTTTTACGCTCACTTCAAGAAGTAGGTCTGTCATCGAAGGACTTGGAAATTGTGAACTTACAACATGCGGATGGTGCAAATGCTTTGTTAACTGGCCAAGTCGATGCGTGGGCTGGTCTGGATCCACATATGGCAAGAGTTGAAGTTGACTCTGGGGCGAACTTATTCTTACGAGATCATGATAAAAATACGTATGGCACATTGAATGTACGATCGGAATTTGCGGAACAGAATCCGGAAGTTGTTGAAAAAGTAATCGAGGTATATGAGAAAGCGCGGAAATGGGTTATAGAAAATCCAAATGAAGCTGCTGAAATATTAGCAAAAGAGGCGGATATGAAGTTGGAAGTGGCTAAGAAGGGCATCGAGCGGAATGATTTTTCTAATCCTATTCCCGGAGATAAACAAATTGAGGCACTGGAAGAGGCCGGCGCTGTCCTGAAGTCAGAAAATGTTATTAAAAGCGATACAGATATCGAGGAATTAGTGAATGAATTAATTATTGATCGATTTGCGAAAAAAGTAATCGTAACAAAATAGGGGGCGAATTGTATGACGGTCAACACTAAAACAAACGAATTTTCGATAGAGAAAAGTGAAGAGTCTAGTAAATCACGTGCAGACTTAAATAAATTTAGAGGTCTTGCACTCGGATGGATATTACCAATCGTTCTTTTAGTCGTATGGGAAGCGACGGCACGTTTTGGCTTGATAGATTCCTATGTATTTCCCGCTCCTACAACTATTTTTCGAAAAATTCTAGAAATGGCTGAAGAAGGAACACTTTGGGGACATATCGGAATTACTTTTTTTCGAGTATTTATCGGTTTTTTTGCTGGGACTTTCGCAGCGCTCGTATTGGGTTCGATCGTAGGCTATTTCAAATGGTTTGAACAGCTTATGGATCCATTAATCCAAGCATTCAGATCAATCCCTTCTCTTGCCTGGGTGCCATTATTCATTTTGTGGATGGGAATTGGAGAATCATCCAAAGTGGTGTTAATTGCTGTTGGTGTTTTCTTTCCGGTGTATTTGAATATCGTATCCGGTATTCAAGGTGTTGATCGCAAGCTAATTGAAGTAGGAAAGATTTATCACTTTACTTCATTCCAGATTGTGCGTCGTATCATTTTACCGGCATCTCTTCCATCTTTTCTTGTAGGCTTACGCAGTGGCGTCGGTTTAGGTTGGATGTTCGTAGTTGCTGCAGAATTGATGGGGGCGAGTCAAGGGCTTGGTTACTTACTAGTTGTCGGTCAGAATACGTATTCACCTGAACTTATAATGGCAAGTATAATTTTATTTGCAATACTGGGGAAAGTAACAGACGCTCTATTGAAAGCGTTGGAAGCTCGAGCATTAAGATGGCAAGATAATTTACAAAACCAACAATAAAAGGAGTGGTCAATATGTTGGAAGTGAGACAGGCCTCAAGAACATTTAATAACGGACTTGCCGGATTCAAAAGCATATCCTTTTCTATTCAAGAAGGTGAAACCGTTGGAATTTTAGGAACAAGTGGGTGTGGAAAAAGTACACTTCTCCGGGTATTGTCTGGGTTGGATAAGGAATTTGTTGGAGAAATAAAAGTTGCTGGGGCGGGAAAACAACCGATTGGCATGATATTTCAAGAGCCTCGGCTTATGCCATGGCTCACGGTCGAAGAAAATATTTTATTTGGAAACAAAGATGTAAAAAAGGAAGAAGTACAAGAATATTTGGACCTTGTCGGGTTAACTGATTTTGGGGACTATTATCCGAAAGATTTATCAGGTGGAATGGCTCAAAGAACTGCAATCGCTCGCGCGTTGATCGGACAACCGGATGTTCTACTTCTTGATGAACCTTTTAGTGCGCTTGATGCATTCACCAAGATGCAATTACAAGATTTACTATTAAAAATTCAAAAGAAACGTTTATCAACGATGGTAATTGTTACACATGACATCGACGAAGCCCTTTATTTATGTGACCGGATCTTCATTCTTGGCGGACAACCGGGTTATCTGCAAGCTGAATTGACAGTGGAAGTTACAAAACCAAGGGATCGTGGGAGTTCATTTCTTGCGGAGAAAAAATCAGAAATACTTAATTTACTACAGATTGAAAAGGCGGTTGAGTAAAATGGCAAACAGTACAGTTATTTCTCCGAATAAGGGGAATTATAATATTACGACCGAATTACCTAAAAGGGAAGATTTCTTATGGAAAGAAGTAGAGTCGAATTTTAGTTGGTCCCAAACAGGAAAAGTAAATATGGCATATGAGTGTGTAGACCGCCATGTCGCAGCTGGATTTGGTGAGCAAATTGCACTTCATTATATTGGAGAAAATGAAGAGTACAAACTAACATATAGTGAATTGAAAAAAAGGTCTGATCAGTGGGCAACCGTGTTGAAAAAACATGGTGTGAAAAAAGGTGACTTTGTATTCGTATTTTTACCGAAGCATCCAGATTGTCATATCGCTATGCTTGCAGCAATTAAGCTTGGGGCTGTCGTCGGGCCACTTTTTGAAGCATTTATGGAAGACGCGGTAAAGGAAAGAATTCATGATTGCGAAGGAACCTTTTTAATCGCATCACCAGAACTTGTGAAACGGGTTTCCCGAAAGGAATTACCGTCTTTAACGACAGTGTTTATTACAGCTGAACCGGAACTATGTAAGGGAGATGAAATTTCTTTATTTGAAGAAGTAAGGAAGTTCGAAGTAGAAGAAAACATAATTGAATGGGTAGATCTTGATCATGGATTGAATATCCATTATACAAGCGGTTCGACAGGTAAACCTAAAGGGATTATTCATGCACATCGAGCAATGATTCAGCAATATATAACGGGTAGATGGGTACTCGATTTAAAAGAAGAGGATATTTATTGGTGCACCGCTCATCCAGGCTGGGTGACGGGGACCGTCTACGGTGTGTTCGCTCCATTGCTAAATCGAGTGACAACTGTCATTCATGGAGGTAGATTCGGTGCGAAAGAATGGTACGACGTATTAGAGCGTACGGGTGTAAATGTTTGGTATAGCGCACCGACTGCATTTAGAATGCTGATGGCGGAAGGGGATAAACTAACGTTCGATTATGACCTTTCAAAAATCCGACATATTTTAAGTGTCGGTGAACCATTGAATCCAGAAGTTATTCGATGGGGAATCGATGTGCTTAACAAACGAATTCATGATACATGGTGGATGACAGAAACAGGTGCCCAGTTAATCGTTAATTTACCATCTGAAGCGATAAAGCCAGGTTCTATGGGGCGACCATTTCCAGGAATTGAAGCAGCTATATTAGGAGATAACGGGGAGGTTCTGGATAACGGATCTGTCGGGCAATTGGCATTGAAAGCAAACTGGCCTTCTTTAATGAAGGAAGTATGGAAAGACCCGGATAAGTTTTTGACATATTTTCCTTTCGAAAGTTGGTATGTTTCAGGTGATTTGGCAATAATTGATGAAGACGGATATGTCTTTTTCCAAGGACGAAGCGACGATATGATTAACTCATCTGGAGAACGAATCGGTCCTTTCGAAGTGGAAAGTAAACTTATTGAGCATCCCGCAGTCGCCGAAGTGGGTGTTATTGGAAAGCCGGATGAAGTAAGAGGGGAAATCGTGAAGGCGTTTATTGTATTAAACAAAGAGTATAAGGAAGGTGATGGGTTATTAGAAGAATTACGCTTATTTGTTCGTAGTGGGCTTGCCGCACATGCAGCTCCGAGGGAAATTGAATTTATTAAAGAGTTACCCAAAACTCCGATTAGCGGAAAAGTCCTTCGCCGCGAATTAAAAGCAAGAGAGGCCGAAAAAAGAATAGCCTTAGAAGTCTAGGCCTTTTGAAGAAGATTAGGTATGGTCCGACTTTAAAAAATCGAAAACAGACGAATGGGTAATCATTCGTCTGTTTTTTGAATTCAAAACAAATTGAGTTTTTCAATTCGTGTAATGGCTTCCCTCAAACGATCTTCATCTTCTAATAATCCAACGCGTATGTATCCTTCCCCATGTTCACCAAAACCATGTCCTGGTGCAACGATGATATCTGCTTTTTCGTACAGTAAATCAGAGAACGATTCGCTTGTATGTCCTTCCGGCACAGATAACCATGCGAAGAAGGATGCGCCTGGTGCAACTACATTCCAACCAATTCGATGGCACTCGGAAATTAATACATTGCGCCTCGTTTCGTAAAGTGAAGCGAGCTCAACGACACAGTCTTGGCTTCCCGTTAATGCAACTGCTGCTGCACGCTGAATAGCAGGGAAAATATCAATGAATAAATGGTCTTGCAACAAGCTAATGGCCTCGATGATTTTGGCATTCCCGACAGCGAAACCGACTCGCCATCCAGCCATATTATACGTTTTTGACAATGTGTACATTTCAATACCAACATCTTTTGCACCTTCAGCTTGTAGAAAACTAACCGGTTTCTTACCATCAAACCCAATGCCGCCGTAAGCAAAATCATGCATGACAGCAATATCGTTAGCTTTCGCAAATGCGATGGTTTCTTCGAAAAAAGGAACCGTGGCAGTTGCACTTGTTGGGTTGTTTGGATAATTCAAGTACATCAATTTCGCATTTTTTTTCTGTTCATCAGTCAAAAGATTATAGTCGGGGAGAAAATCATTTTCCGCAAGTAAGGGCATTGTATCGTATGTGATATTCGCCAAACTGACCGCCGATAAATAATCAGGATACCCTGGGTCTGGAAGCAATAGTAATTCCCCTTCATTCATAAGGGCAAGAGGTAGTTCTACCAATCCAGGTTTGGTGCCAAATAGGACAGCGACTTCTGTTTTAGGATCGATATCGACATTGTATTCACGTTTATAAAAATCTGCGGCGGCTTGTTTGAATTCCATAATTCCTCTAAATGGGGAGTACCCGTGTGTCGCTGGGTCTTCTACGGCTTCCTGTAGAGCTTTTACAATATGTGGCGGCGTAGGTTGGTCTGGATTTCCGCGACCTAAGTTAATAACATCTCGCCCCTCCGCAACGGCTTTTTCAGCTTTGTGAGTGAGCGATGTAAAAAAGTGTGGAGGAAAATTTTTTAATCGATTTGAAAATTCCATTTGATGACCTCATTTTCGAATTAGTTGCATATCTCTAATAAATCTTATAGTCATTTGCTTTATTTGTCTACTCGAAGTACAAGAATAGTAGTCATTTGAGAAAAGTTAATTATCGACAAGGGTTGACAGCGTTCTTGTTTCGTATTATGATTCATTGTATACGTTTACAACTTCATATGGAACTTATCGTGAGAGACTGAGGGATTAGGCCCTATGACGTCCGGCAACCCCATGTCAAATACATGGAAGGTGCCAATTCCTACAGAGTGTATGCCATTCTGAAAGATAAGCTGAAATTATTTGCTCAGTGCTTCTTTCATCATGAAAGAAGTGCTTTTTATTTGTAGAAAGAAGGGAATTTCATGATTCAAATAAAAGGTGTATCAAAAATATATAACACAAAAGAAAGAGTCGTAAAAGGTGTAGATAACGTAACCCTTACTATTAATAGAGGGGAAGTTTTCGGAATCGTCGGTTACTCAGGTGCCGGAAAAAGTTCGCTCATCCGGTGTTTGAATTTATTGGAGAAACCAACGAGCGGGACAATCTTAATAGACGATGTGAACTTGATGGAATTACGGGGGGAAAGCTTGCGACGTGCCCGTTTAAAAATTGGAATGATTTTTCAGCACTTTTATTTAATTAGTCAAAAGACAGTTTATGAAAATATCGCTTTTGCATTACGTGCGGCAAAAACACCCGCGAATAAGATTAGCGAACGCGTGGAAGAACTACTTGAAATGGTAGGTCTATCTGATAAAAAGGACGTGTACCCGGCACAACTAAGTGGAGGGCAGAAGCAGCGAGTTGGTATTGCACGTGCACTTGCTAATGATCCATCCGTTTTACTTTGTGATGAGGCCACATCGGCATTAGATCCAAATACAACGTTATCTATTTTGCGCTTGCTTAAAAAAATTAATCGGGAGTTAAAAATTACAATCGTTCTTATTACACATGAGATGAACGTAGTAAAAGAGATTTGTGATCGAATGGCGATTATGCAAGATGGAAAAGTGGTTGAGGAAGGATCTGTATATAATATATTTTCAGATCCGCAAACAGAGTTAACGAAGGAATTCATTAGTAGCGTTGTATCATTCGATGTGCCACCTGCCATTTTAGAAAAATGTACAGGCCGCCTTGTTAAAATCATGTTTAAAGGAAACATTGCCGGTGAAGGAATTATTTCTGATACCGTGCAAAAATTTGATGTCCAAGGGAATTTCCTACATGGTTCCATTGAATATATTCAGGAAAATCCACTTGGCATTTTCTTAATGGAACTAAAAGGGGACGAGCATGAAGTGGATCAGGCTCTTGCGTATATGTCATCCCGAGCCGCACAAGTGGAGGTGATTGAGCATGGGAATTGAATTTCAACGCATCGTGGAACTACTACCTGAAATAACGAAAGCATTTGGCGAAACGATTTATATGATTGGAATTGCATTTGGAGTGGCGTTACTTATTGGGTTGCCACTTGGACTTCTACTTTTCGTCACGGAAAAAGATTTGTTTTTGGAAAATGTCTTCATCAAATCCGTTTTGGGCTTTATCATCAACGTCGTTCGTTCGATTCCATTTATTATCTTACTCGTGGCAATTACACCGCTGACAACGTTTATTGTTGGGGATGCTTATGGTCCGACAGCGGCAAGTGTTTCGTTATCCGCGGCAGCGATTCCATTCTTTGCAAGGATTGTAGAAACATCCATGCGGGAAATTGACAAAGGCGTGATTGAAGCGGCAATCGCGGTTGGTGCAACGCCGTGGATGATTATAAAAGATGTTTTGCTACCTGAAGCGAAATCGAGCATTATTCAAGGTCTCACACTAACAGTAATCAGTTTAGTCGCCTATTCCGCTATGGCTGGGTTTGTCGGTGGCGGGGGAATTGGAGACTTAGCCATTCGATTCGGTTATTACCGTTATGATAATACGATTATGGTTGTGACAGTTGTTATTTTGATTTTATTAGTACAAGCGATTCAGTTTGCTGGGGATCGTATTTCAAAAGCAGTAGATAAAAGCTAACTAGAGGAGAGAAAAATGATGAAAAAGTTTATTTTTAAGGTTTTGATACTTGCGCTTGCGGGGGTACTCGTAGCTTGTGGAGGAAAAGATAAATCGGGAGATGAAAAATCACTAAAGCTCGGTGCAACACCCGGTCCTTATAGTGATATGTTAACGAAAGCGATTATTCCAGAACTAGAGAAAAAAGGATATAAAATAGAAGTTACTGAGTTTAGTGATTATGTTCAGCCGAATAATGCATTAAATAGTAAATCGATTGATGCGAACTTATTCCAACATATTGTTTACTTGGAGAACTTCGCAAAAGAAAATAAGATGGAATTAACAGATTTAATCAGTGTCCCGACAGCACCACTAGGCATTTATTCGGAAAAGTATAAGTCGTTGGATGAAATTGAAGACGGCTCAAAAATTACAATTCCTAACGATCCTGTGAATGCTGCTCGAACGTTATTAACGTTACAAGAACTTGGTTTAATAGAAATTGACGGCGATGTTGATCCAATCAAATCATCTGAAAAAGATGTTACAGTTAATCACAAAAACTTGGTTTTCCAACCAATTGAAGCAGGTCAGCTACCTGTTTCAGTGAAAAATACAGACTTGGCAGCTGTACCTGGAAACTTTGCAATCGCTGCGAAGATGAATTTACTTGATGCATTAGCGCTAGAAAATATGCCAGACCAATTCCGGAACGTTGTTGCGGTAAGAACGGAAGATAAGGATAAACAATTTGCAAAAGACATTATAGAAATTATTCAATCAGCTGAATTCGAGAAAGTTATTGACGCGGAATTTGAAGGTTTCGGTAAACCGGAATGGATGAAATAAGTATAGTAAAGGGGAACCATCTAAGTGATTTTTACTTGGATGGTTTTTTGTACTATATGAGTCGATTTTATAGTTCCGTATTTTAACTTAAGATACGAATGTTAATGAGGTTTTAAGCTTTATTGTTCATTAATAATATAAGGAGTTTCGTTGATTGGAGCGAAGGGCGGCGACTCCAATGGGAACAGCAGTGAGAGAGGAAGTTCACTCTCTCTTGGCTGAAAGCCCCGCAGGAACGTAGTGACGAGGAGATTGAAGCCGTGCCACGGAAATCGTCCGCTCGAAGCGGAAATCAACCTTGTTCGTATTTAAACACTAAATCTTCTATTATGAAATTAACTCATATAAATTGAAATCAAAAAACGAATCAATCCACAAACGGATTGATTCGTTTTGACTTATTTGAATAACTTATTGACCTGCTTCAATTTCTTCTGTCAGTTCTACAAGCTGATCAATCAGTTCACCGATGTAAGCAATTGTGTCACGTAACGGTTTTTCCGTTGTAATGTCTACACCGGCCATTTTTGCAAGTTCGGCTGGAGATTTTGTTCCGCCTGTTTTTAATACGTCCAACCATTCATCAACAGCTGGCTGACCTTCTTTCAAAATCCGTTTAGAGACTTGAGTGGAGATTGTTAGTCCCGCGCTGTACGTATATGGATATAAGCCTATGTAATAATGAGGTTGACGCATCCATGTCAGTTCGGCACCTTCGTTAATTTTAATATCTTCCCCCCAGAACTCTTCCAAAACGCCTCGCTTCAATCCATTTAAAATCCCTGCGTTGACGCTTCCGCCTTCATCGATACGCTCATACACTTTTCGTTGGTAAGCAGCTTCGAGTAAATGCGTAACGAAGTTATGGTAGTATGTTCGTGCAACGATAGATGAAATGACCCAACGTTTAAATTTAGGATCATTTGAACTTTCAAGAAGATGATTCGCAACGAGCATTTCGTTCATTGTCGAAGGTGCTTCGATGAAGTAAAGCGATGGACGTGCGTTAAAGACATTTTGTTCACGATTTGCATTGTAGAAATGCCCCGCATGTCCAAGTTCGTGCGCAAGGACGAACACATCTTCCATACTGCCAGTCCAAGAAATAAGGATGTATGGATGGTTTCCGTGTGGACTTGAGCAGAATGCACCCGTTGATTTCCCTTTGTTTTGTGCAAAGTCAATCCAACGCTCTTTATATGAACGGTCGACCATATTCAAGTAGTCATCACCCATAACAGCGAGTGCGTCATCGATATATCTTTTTGATTCCTCAATTGTAATTTTTGGTTCATATGACGGATCCAAAGGTATTTTTAAATCGGCAAATGTCATTTTATCTAACCCATGAACTTTTTGCAGTAATTTTGCGTATTTACGCATATGTGGTGCGAGTTCCTTCGTGATTAAGTCAATTTGGCGGTCATACATGGATTTGTCGACTTCTTGATTGAATAGTAACGAGTCAAAAATTGTATCAAAACCACGCAAGTCAGATGTTGTTTTCTCAGTTTGAAGATGTAAATCATATGTTTTTGCTGTCGTATGCTGATACTCTTTTAGTTTACTTGAGAACGAATCAAATGCGGCACGTCGAATGTCCGTGTCTGTTTCGTTTTCCCAATCGCCTTCGAATGATACATAACTCATCGGGTAAGACTGCCCATTTACTTCAAAATCATCAAACGACATATCAATCATTTTCGTTGTATTATAAAGTTCATACGGTGCACTGAATGTAGTAGAATAAGCGGCTAGTGTCTTTTCTACTTCGGGATGCAATTGATATTTTTTTCTTAGAATCAGTTTTTCCAAGTAATTTTGAAATTCAGCGGATTCCTCTATAGATTGTTCCAATGTTTCAATAGGTAATTCCAATAGTTCACTGTTTAGAAACGAAAGTTTACTGCCGATTTTTGCCGAAGTCGAACCGAATGCACTTGCACGCATTTGTGATGCGTCATCGGTCTGATCCGTGCTTAATGATAATCTAGAGTAATTACCTACCGGAACTAATTGTTCGGAGATAACCGCATAGCCTTTCAATGATTCAATAACGGATGCCGAATCTGTAATTTTACCTTTAAATTGATCGTGAAATGCATCTACATTCGTTTCAAGTTGGGCTACTGCTTTATTAAAATCTTCTTCAGTTGCAAATAAATCCTTTAAATTCCACGTTTCTTCTATTTTTACTTCTGAACGTAGTGGTAAACTTTTAACCAATTCTCATCTCTCCCTTTTATTACGCTTCTCGAACTAATTATATAGTAGATTGGGAGGAATGTAAAAACGAATCACTATGTTTAGAATTCTTGGGTAACTAATTTTTGCGCTTTTCATTTTTTTCGATTTCATCTGAAACGACGAAGGCGAGTTCGATGTTGCCAAACATTTGTAACACATCTAGTAGCGTTTCATCTTCAATTTCAATTTTTTCAGTGTCTTCCGTTTCAGCCACTACGTTTAGCAGTGCAGGATTTTCCAATTGTTCGGGATAGGCTTTTGCATACAGTTTATTTGCGTCGAGATTGTGATTAATGCACCATGCAACAAATAATTGGATCATTACTTGCTCGTCTTCTTGATATTTTTTAATGATGAATTCATCGATAGATATATTCTCCATATGGGCACGCTCCTTTTGTTACTACAATAAGTATATATCAAATCGACAAATGTATTTTTTTTTTTGTGTGGTCATAAGATAGTAGATGGGTGAATTCTTTATGTTTGTTGTTGGATAACTGTATAGAGGGGATTCAATTTGGGATATATTGAGGATTTGAGGAAGGTTGTTGGTAAGCGTCCACTTGTACTTACTGGGGTTGGCGTTATTGTTATTAATCGTGACCAAAAAGTTCTATTACAGAAAAACTTTGACGGCTTCTGGGGAATACCTGGTGGGTTTATGGAGTTAGGAGAATCCGCGGAAGAAGCCGGAAGAAGAGAAGTGTTCGAAGAAACTGGGATTCTAATTGGCAAACTTGAATTAGTAACAGTCGTTTCAGGTAAAGATGATTTTAGAAAATTGGCCAATGGGGACAAATATTATTCTGTAACAATTGTTTATGCGACAAAGGATATCGTCGGAGGGAAGCTAGCGGCAGATGGGGTTGAGACAACAGAAGTCCAGTTTTTTGAAATGAATGCACTTCCAAAAAAAATAAGCTTAGGGATGACACGGATTATCTCTAAAATTGAAAACGGCTAATCAATCAAATAAATGAAGCAAAGGAGATGCAAATTCCTTTGTTTCATTTATTATTTTATCTAGGGTTTTGGTTGCTAATAAAAAAATGAACGAGCCAATTGGCTTCAAGTGGTCCATCTACAATTTCATAATAAAGTGAGGAGTTTACAATAACGATATTTTCTTCGGCCATAATGGATAGTTGGTTTCCTAATTGTGCTTCCAAAATGAGACTAAATTGTTCGGGGTCGGATACTTCGGGTTGCTCTTCTGGTTTTAATCGTTGAACGCGGTAATTTTGTAGGTGTTTTATGAGATCTTCTACGACTACTTCATCTTCAGTCACCCATTGTTTAGGAGCAGAACCGGGCGTGGCGGGTTTATTGAAAGTGAGCAATACGAAGTGGTCGTCCATTGATTCTAGAATTTCGGAAAACATTTTTACTTTATAGTCGTTATGGTTTTGGATCATTACATATGTGCCGCCGAATAGAATAGCGATTAATAAGCATGCTCTTAATTTCATATATTTCCCCCTTCAACACGTTTCTTTAGTATACGCAGATGGTACCGAATAGATTTGTGTTGTCAGTCATTTAAATAGAAGTTTTATGTCTTTCTGAAAAAATAGATATTAAGGTTATCAGAATGCTATACTTGTATTTGTATGCACTTACAAAAGGGGAGATGTTTGAATGACGCTACATACTGTTCATGCAATTCAAGATGAATATCCAGATGATTTTGCTTGGTGTTTTGGTTGTGGACGCTTAAACGAAGACGGGTACCACTTTAGAACAGCTTGGCAAGGGGAGCAAACGGTTACGTTATACAAACCATCGGAAAAACATATAGCGATTCCGGGGTTTGTCTACGGTGGGTTAATCGCTTCGCTTATTGACTGTCATGGGACCGGTTCCGCAGCACTCGCACTGCACCGAAAAAACGGACATGAACCAGGGAGTGGCGAAGAACCACCACGTTTTGTAACGGCTTCGTTGAATGTGAACTTTTTAGCACCAACACCGCAAGGAGCATTACTAAAGGCCATTGGAAAAATTGAAGAAATTCATCCGAAGAAATGGAAAGTGGTTGTGGAAGTATTCGCGGATGAGACACTTTGTGCAACTGGGGAAGTTGTTGGAGTTGTTATGCCAGCAGCGTTTGGAAAGAAATAACTGGAAGATAATAAATGTGAAAAAGCCGATTGCTAGGTGCAATCGGCTTTTCATATAGGCAGAAATAAGCGTTCACAAATCATCTACGAAGTTCTTTATACGCATGAATGAAGTTGTTGGGGTCAGAATCGATTTCGAAACTGAAAACGCCTTGGCTTGTGTGCAAATAGAAGAAGCCGGCACCGCTGGAGAAAGGTTTATAGGACATATCGTGTACATGCTCTAGTTTGAACGTATTTTTGGCAGTGGAAATTGTTTCGCTATATAAATGGATACAATGAAAACTTCGCTTCGTTTTTTGGTCATACCAACCCATAATTCGTTCAACTGTACTATATGTAACAGTAGAGATAATTTCGTTATTGGATTCATTCATTGCATTTCCCCCAATTATAAAATGTCGATACCTTTATTATTTCATAAATGGCAAAGTCATGCCCGTTTATTGTTTTGTGTCAAGAGGTTGAAGTGCTGTTGTTTCATTTATAAAGATAAAAGCATCGTAACGATCGCCGATGATAGATGGTATATAATTTTGGTGTGCTTCAAATTGGGGATTGTAGACGACTCCAATTGCCCGGTGGTCAATCGACTTTGTGAAGTGTTCGCGATTTTCCTCATTGAAAATGAGCAACTTATTAAAAGTTCCCGTTTTATGTAGTACATCTTCCCATGAGTCTTTTTTGGCGGAAGGAACTTCAAGTTTTTCAAAAGGAACTCCCCATTCATTAGCTGCGACAACTGTTCCATTATGAGTGCCAAAACCGACTGCAAAAACATCTTCTTTTTTATTTTGTTCTCGCAGAAGTTGCCCTACGTTGAGCATGCCCTCGTCTTTCATCGCAGTCGCTCTCGCATCGCCTATATGCGTGTTATGTTCCCAGACGATAATTTTTGTATCTTCGCCGTAGAACTTTCTTACTTCGTTGATTGCTTCGACCATATGCCCATCGCGAATATTCCAAGAAATTTCATCGGTTTGAACTGAAGTCCGATAGTATGCCTCGGCATTTTTCGTGACTAATGCATTCATTTTCAAATTAAGGCTTTGTTCAAAATCAGTAGGATAAAGATGTTCATTGGCACCAATAGATGAAAAAAGTCTTCCTACCTCTATGGCACATGTTTGTGAATGATGTGCCGTAGCAATTGCGTAATGTTCGGGTAGACGGTTGAACGGTTCAAAACAAGTGAGTACCTTCTTAGCTAATTCAAGATCAACACCCAAAGAATCAGCCCTTGTTAAATAATATAGGATTTCTTCCATCGACTCCCACAGGCTATATAAATCGATGCCGTAAAAACCGATTTTCTGTGTCGGGCCAAGTAGGCTATTATATGATTTTAGCCAGTCGACTAAATCGGCAATTTCTTCATTGGCCCACATCCAAGTTGGCCACCTGTTAAAGGCTTTTAATACATCACGCGCAGTCATAGTTTCATCTTCATGGCCTTTAATGTAGCGATTCACATGTCGGCATGTCGGCCAATCACCTTCAACCGCAATCGCTGTAAAACCTTTCTGTTCGATCAACATTTTGGATAGCTTTGCTCGAACTGTATAAAATTCTGATGTTCCGTGACTGGCTTCACCTAAAAGAACAATCTTCGCATCTCCTATCGCATCGATTAAGGGAGTTAGGTCATCATTTGATTCGAAAGGGAGTGCATATTTTTCAACGGCTTCTTCAAGCGTAAAATTCAATTGGAGACCTCCAGTTCCGATACTTCATGATGAAAGTATGCCCAAATACTTGAAAAATACCCTTCTAGAATAGGTGTAAAATTAGTGACAGATAATCCTAATAATGTACAATTAAATTATTAATGAGTAGGGGATGATTGAAATGTTTGAAGCGATTGCGATAGTCGGACTTGTCATGGCTGTGCCAATAACAGCAATTATTACAGACCATAAAAGAAGAATGGCTAAAATAAGGGGGGAGAGCATTCGCGAAGAAATTGAACTTGAAAAATTGAAACAACAAAATTTTATTATAGAAACGGAAAAAATGAAGCTTGAATTAGAAAAGATGAAATTAGATTATACACCAGCGCAAAGCGATATTATGAAAGTTTAATCCGAAACGAATCTTTGGCTTTTTCTTTCCGTATAATAAGATAGTAGAAAAGATGGAGGTTTTTTATATGGAAAAGACAGGATTGAAGATTTTGGTGCATTCCAGTGCTTTTTATTTTCCTTTCCTAGTTCCATTTGTTGTGTTTTTATTTATTGATGATCTTGAAATAAAGAAATTAGCAATTCAAGCCATCCTTTTTCAGCTTGTGATGGGTGCATTGATATTCGTATCCTTCTTACTAATATTCGTAATTATTGGCATTCCACTAATTATTGGTTTCAGTATTATGTGGTTTGTTGTACCGATTATCGGTATCGTCAAAGCGATAAACAACGTAGAATACAACTATCCGATAGTTGGTTTATGGGTTAGATAATAGAAAGGAATTATGGATTTTGTGGATTTAATTAACAGAATCCATACTCTATTTAGAAATACTATATTTATGTCCCTTTTCTGAATTGAATGTGATAAAGTAGTTTTTAAGGTAGGGAGAATATTCAAATAGGAACAGGGGAATGGACATGAAAATTAAGTTAAATCTCGTAACACAAATTTTTATCGCATTTGTTTTAGCTATTATTTTAGGAAGTATTTTCGGCAACTCAATTGATTTTCTAAAACCGTTTGGCGATCTATTTTTACGGCTAATTAAATTTATTATTGCACCACTAATTTTATCGACTCTTGTAGTTGGAGTAGCAGGTACTTCAGATACGAAACAGTTAGGTAAAATGGGAGTAAAAACAGTTGCTTATTATTTAGGAACGACTGCTGTTGCAATTATGATTGGTCTTGCAGTAGCGTATGTAATGGAACCTGGTAAGGGCTTAACGATTTCTACAGAAGGTTTAGAAGCTCCTCAAGTCGCGGCGGAAGAATCGCAAAGTGCAGTGACGACAATCTTAAATCTAATCCCTGAAAATCCCTTTACTGCGTTAGCTGAAGGAAATATATTGCAAATTATTTTCTTTGCTTTATTTATTGGTATTGGAATTACACTTGTTGGAGAAAAAGCACAACCTGTTTATCGCTTCTTTGAAGCCTTTTCAGAAGTCATGTACAAAATAACGGCTATTATTATGAAAGTCGCGCCCATTGGAGTACTTGGTTTACTTGCTCCTGTCGTTGGTGAATATGGGTTAACCGTTTTGTTACCACTCTTGAAAATTATAATGGCTGTATTCATCGCTTGTATTTTACACGCAATACTTGTTTATTCTGCGGCTGTAAGAGTTTGGGGGAAAATGAATCCGCTTACATTTTTCAAAGGGATTTCTCCAGCAGCGCTTGTCGCTTTTAGTACGGCAAGTAGCGCGGGCACATTGCCGATGACAATCAAAAATACGAATGAAAACTTAGGGGTTCCCAATCGAGTCTCAAGTTTTGTCTTACCACTTGGAGCAACCATTAACATGGATGGAACTGCTATTTATCAAGGTGTTGCGGTTGTTTTCATTGCACAATTTTATGGGTTAGATTTAACGTTATCTCAATTGCTAATGGTCGTTTTAACTACAGTATTGGCTTCTGTTGGAACCGCTGGAGTTCCCGGAGCTGGGATGATTATGCTGACGATGGTGTTAAGTTCAATTGGATTACCACTTGAAGGGATTGCACTCATCGCAGGAGTCGACCGAATTTTGGATATGATGCGTACTTGCTTAAACGTTATTGGAGATGCATCAGCAGCAGTCGTTGTAGCCGGAACAGAAAAAAAAGGGCAAAGAAAAACTGCAAAGAAAACGGCAAAAGCTACAGCTACGGCATAATCACATAATGAAAGGACTGGATTAGCAATTATGCTGTCCAGTCCTTTTTTCGTAAGAATCCAATAGTAGGATAGTAATTGAAAGTAATTGTATACTTAGTAGAAGATAAGAAAGGATGAGTAGATTGCAACAACAAATTAAATTAATTAAAAGACCGGTTGGCTTGCCAACAAACGAGGATTTTGAATTTATTGAGGCACCAATAGAAGAACCTAGTGAAGGGGAAGTGCTCGTTCGAACAGTGTATATATCAGTCGATCCCTATTTAAGGGGACGAATGAACGATGTGAAGTCCTATATCCCTCCATTTAAGTTGAATTCAGTGATTACAAGTGGAGTAATTGCGCAAGTGGTGGAATCAAAATCTCCTAAGTTTGAGAAAAATGATATCGTTATCGGTTCACTTGGTTGGCAACATTATTCAGTTGCAAAGGAATCTGAGATTCGAAAAGTTGATGCGAACATCGCACCAGCATCTGCATATTTAAGCGTATTGGGGATGACTGGGTTAACCGCTTATTTTGGCCTATTAGACATTGGACAACCAAAAGAAGGTGAGACGGTTGTTGTATCGGGAGCAGCGGGTGCAGTCGGTTCAATTGTTGGCCAAATCGCAAAAATTAAAGGTGCTAATGTAATAGGAATTGCTGGTTCGGATGAGAAAGTGAAATATCTAATAGAGGAATTAGGATTTGATGCAGCAATTAATTATAAAACAGAGAACGTCAAAATGGCACTGAACAAAGCCTGTCCAAACGGGATTGACGTATACTTTGAAAACGTTGGCGGGGAAATTGCGGATGCTGTATTCCCATTGCTGAATAAGTTTGCACGTATCCCGGTTTGCGGAGCTATTTCTGCTTATAATAGTGAAAGCATTGATATCGGGCCACGTGTCCAAAGTTACCTAATTAAAACGAGCTCATTAATGAAGGGCTTCACGGTTGGCGATTATGGATCGCGTTTTCAAGAAGGTACGGAAGTGTTAGCAGGCTGGTTACAAGAAGGAAAGTTGAAATATGAAGAAACGGTTACAGAAGGATTTGACCAAACAATTGATGCTTTCCTTGATCTGTTTGAAGGTAGAAACATCGGAAAAGCGGTCGTGAAAGTATCGGAAATAGAATAATCACATAATAGGTGCCGATTTTCGTTGAAATTTTATACGAAGGTCGGCTTTTTTGTATTAAATGATTCATGTTCTTGCAATCGGAAGTATAAGATAAAGTAGGAGAAAAAATAGAGTGCAAATAACATGAGAGGAAGAGAAGATTGAAACTTAGGTTTAATCTTGTCACACAGATTTTCATCGCATTTGTATTGGCTATTATTTTAGGAAGTTTATTCGGAAGCTCCATCGACTTTCTAAAACCGTTCGGGGATTTATTTTTACGGTTAATTAAATTCATCATCGCTCCGCTTATTTTATCGACCCTTGTTGTAGGGGTTGCAGGAACATCCGATCCAAAACAGTTAGGCAGAATCGGAATTAAAACAGTTGCTTACTATTTAGGGACAACAGCTCTTGCTATCATCATTGGTCTTGCAGTGGCATTTTCTATCGCACCCGGTAAGGGAGTAAATATATCGACTGAAGGGCTAAGTATTCCGGAAGCGGCGGCACAAGAACCACAAGGCGCAATTACGACATTATTAAATATTATTCCTGAAAATCCGTTTACGGCCTTAGCGAACGGGAACATTTTACAAATTATTTTCTTCGCATTATTTATTGGGGTAGCAATTACGCTTGTTGGAAGAAGAGCGCAGCCTGTTTACCGATTTTTCGAAGGGTTTGCAGAGGTGATGTACAAAATTACCGGCATCGTCATGAAAGTGGCACCAATCGGAGTTCTTGGTCTACTGGCACCCGTTATTGGACAGTATGGACTCTCGGTTTTACTTCCACTCTTGAAAGTTATCTTAGCTGTCTATATTGCTTGTATATTGCACGCGGCAATTGTTTACTCGACTGCAGTGAAAACATGGGGGAAGATGAGCCCACTTGCTTTTTTTAAAGGGATTTCACCTGCAGCACTTATCGCTTTTAGTACAGCAAGCAGTTCAGGCACATTGCCTATGACAATTAAGAATACGAATGAAAATCTAGGTGTCCCAAATAAGATTTCAAGTTTTGTCCTTCCGCTTGGTGCAACAATTAATATGGATGGTACGGCTATTTATCAAGGGGTTGCGGTTATCTTTATTGCCCAATTTTACAGCTTGAATTTGTCATTCACTCAACTTCTAACGGTTGTCTTAATAACGATATTAGCTTCTATTGGGACTGCTGGAGTTCCAGGAGCGGGGATGATTATGTTGGCAATGGTGTTAACTTCGGTCAATATGCCACTCGAAGGCATCGCACTGATCGCAGGGATTGACCGGGTTCTTGATATGATGCGTACGATGGTAAACGTCGTAGGGGATGCATCAGCAGCGGTTGTCGTGGCCGGGACTGAAAAAGATCGGATTGAAACGGTTCCTACTAAATGATTTATTGGAAAACCGCTTTCTGAAATAATATAGAAGGCGGTTTTGTTTTGACTAATGGAATCAATCTGAGTTTCTTCCCCTAGCTAAAATAAGTAAAAAAAGTTTTATTTTCATGAATAATTACTATACGTATTCCCATACTATGAAGTAGCAAACATTTACTGTTTTTTCTTTTCGCAAAAGAGAAATACAATTTTATAGATGGGGGAGACATTATTATGCCAACATACAACAACCAAAATACGCGGGAATTTAACATTTCGAAGTCGACATTACAAACAATAACTAAGCCGAGGGTGGAGGCTAGGGCCGGACAACCTTATGTCTATATTCCAATAGAGCTTTATTTACATGAAATGGATAAAGCAAATGAACTCGTCGTTGAGATTTTTGGCTGGCTAGGACGTAAAGGTGTTCATCCGAATGGCGCACCGTTTTATAGATACTGGACAATAGGCGATACGAAAGAAAAATTCAAACTTGAAGTCGGTGTACCGATTGCCGGTACTACTTTCGGAGATGATCGTGTCATTTCGGGAACGATTCCAACGGGGAAATACGCAACGCTTGTACATAACGGTCATCCAGATCTGTTAAGTGACTCATTCGCTATTCTTGAAGAATGGGCGCGTGACCGGGATATTAAATGGGATATTGAATTGAAAATGGAAAAAGAAGTATGGGGCGGACGCTTCGAGTATTATTTGACGGATCCCGTCGCAGAACCAAATCTTAATAAATGGACGACTGAAATTGCTTATTTAATAAAATGATAAAAACCTTCCCTACGCGGTTATACCGACTAGGGAAGGTTTTTTGAGTATGTTAAATATCAATTCCGATAGCCGCACGTCGTGGAATAATATTCATTTTATCGTAGATATTAGCTGACATATCAGATGAAGCCCGCCAAGCCTCTTTATCCAGACGATATAAAGATTGGCTGCAATAACTTTAGTAATCGAGCAGCTTCGTAGCCTTCCGTTAGCCGTGAAGCGTAGGGCTCAATTAATGCAACAAGTTGCTGCTTTCCGAGTTTTCGAATCCGTTCACCCGATGTTTCTATTGTGCACACCTCCAAAAAGTTATCGATGACGATTACAAAGGGCGCGTGTTTTCAATTATGGAGACAATGGCACTTATGCCGCTTGGAGTTGTTATTTACGAATTTTTATACGATATTTTACCGGTGCAATGGATTCTTATAAGATCTAGCTTGTTATTAATAGGCGTTGTTCTTATTCTTGCTAGACCGCCTGTTATACGTAAGGTACATCCCGAGCTTCAGAAACTGAAAGAAGGAAAAGTAGACATGGCCGTGGAATCATAAAGAGGTAAGGGTTTCTTATTCGATACCCGGTTGAAAATCAGACGAGGTGGGTCCATGTTCAAATCTGTTACCTTTTATACGAATAAACTAAAATCATTGCGACGTTTTTATGGGGGCGTTTTAGAGTTGGATATTTCCGAGACGAGCGGTGAGCAGTTCACTGTCAAAGTTGGGGAATCCACGATTACGTTTAAATATACGGATCAGCCCGCATTTTATCATTTCGCGATTAATATTCCCGGCAACCAATTTTCTATGATGAAATTTTGGATGCAAGATAGAGTAACGTTGAACCGAGATGAAGGAAGAGACGAAGTGTTTTTCCCAAGCTTTGCTGCCGACTCAATGTATTTTGAAGATCCAGCCGGAAATATTATTGAACTCATAGGTCGCAGACATCGGGATTTGCTAGGTGATTTGACGACGGCGTCATTTCTGAATATAAGTGAGGTCGGCATAACAACACCATTCGTGGCGGAAGTCGGGGAACAGCTACAAGATTTCGGTATTGCATTGCGCGGCGGAACGGAAGTCAATCCTAACTCTGTGAATTTCTTAGGCAAAGGTGATACGTTTATTGTTCTTGTGAAACCAGATAGAAAATGGTACTTTTCCAAAAAAGTCTCGAAATCGTATCCGCTTGAAATTGAAATGAGTGACGGGAAGCATATTGTGGTGGATGACGAAGGTAAAATAACACTTTCTAGCATTGTGTAAAATTGTTGAAGTTAATTTTCAAAAGTGAAGAAGACCTTAGCAAAATGCTAAGGCCCTTTGTTTGAATAGAAGAGGACTCCTTTTTTTATACGACTAAGCCGTCTTTCATTGTGATGATATGATCCACATAAGAAAGCATTTCTTCATCATGAGTAACCATTAATGTTGTAATGTTCAACGTTTTAGTTAACTCCTGGATGAGAACCATGACGTCTTTTGATCTTTTCGAATCTAAACTTGCAGTCGGCTCATCGGCAAACAACATTTTGGGTTTGTGAATGATTGCCCGCGCAATAGCGACTCGCTGTTTTTCTCCACCAGAAAGGGAAGCGGGGTAGGCATCTTTTCGATGATCCATTTCGATTAATTTCAGTACTTTTTCAATTTCCTTTTTTTGTTCGCGTTTTGTCATTTTGGATTCTGAAACGTCTAACATGAGCATAAGCTGCTCTTCCACTGTAAGAAAAGGAACGAGGTGTGCGGATTGAAAAACGAAACCGAATTCACTTGCTCGTATTTTTCGAATTTGCTCTTGATTCATGGCAGTCATATTTTCACCCTCGAATACTACTTGACCGTCAGATGCACGTTGGAGTCCTGCCGCTATTGTAAGGATTGTACTCTTACCTGATCCGGAGGCACCAACTAAAGCTGTAATCTCACCTTCTTTAAGAGAAAGATTAATTCCTTTTAATATTTCTTCTTCCACTTCACCGTTCGTAAACGTTTTTCTAACTTCATCAATTGTGAAAATCGTCATATTAAACCTCTCCTTGTTGAATGGCTTGTAATGGTTCAATTTTTTTAATTTGAATACCTGAAAGTGTGGCCCCTATAAATCCAATGATTAGGAAGATGATTGACAGTTGAATCGTTGTTTCAATAGTTAAACTGAAAGGCATTCCTTCAGGTGCAATCATATTAAACCCTTGGCTAAGTGCAATAGAAAACCCGAGTGCAATCACAGTAATAAATAGCATTTGTGTCCACATCATTTTGAACAACGAACTTGTTTTCACGCCAATCGCTTTTAAAATGCCGTACAATCCGATTTTTTGAACGTTCATCATGTAGAAGAAAATTGCAAACAACATCCCGCTAATGGCGACTAAAAACCAAATAATCATATTAAGAGACATTTGTTCTGCACTATAACTTGGAATCGTATTTAAAAACTCTTTATTCGAAAATGCTTGTAATCCGGAGATGACCTGAGCATTATCCGCTCCGGGTATGAAAACGAAATGCATTTCATTTACACGGTAGATTTCTTTGTAGTTTTCCATGTTAATGTAAGCGACTGGTGCATGACTATATTTTTTTTGATCAACAAAGCCTTTGACAACAAATTCCCCACTGAATTGATTGTTTGTTAATGTATCCCCAATTTTTATCCCAGCTTTTTCTAATGAACGATCTAACACAATTTCTCCATTTTCAACACTTTCAAACAGTTTTGAATTGGTTGAAGTGACAAAGGCAACACTTCGTTGTTTGTCGTCCATATCATTTAGAAAGCCCATCTGAATTGAAAGCGCAACTCCATTTTTTTGTTCAGTAAGTAATTTTTCTTGGACACTACCGTCTATTCTTGATAGATTATACGTTTCGTCTGCATCGGCATTCATGTAAAATTGGCCATCTGGTAAGTCTTTAATTAACGCTGCGTTATCTTGTGATAGACCGTTTGCCAAACCGGAAATAATAAATGTTAAAAAACTAACTAGAAAAATGATTGAACCTAAAATCATAAACCGAACTTTACTTTTCTTAATTTCTTTCCATGCGATATTCATAATTAATTCCTCCGTTTTTCTTGATGACTTAAGTCTATACGTATCAGGTGAACGGAAGATGAACAGATGATTACAATTCTAGCTTAGCTTAACAATCGCTTCAAAAGATCAAACCCCTTAACTGATTTCAGTTAAGGGGTTTGATTTTGAAAAGGATTGTATTACATTTACTTATTTTTAATAAGGATCCGCGTCATGTCCTTTTTCAATTGCTTTTTCAGGTGATAAATCGCCATCCCTATTTCCAAGAGGTTTTTGACTTGAACCACCACCCGCGGCTTTTGCTAATCCCTCTTGTAAGCGGCGACCATAATCTTTATCGGCTTCTTCAGCAAGTTTAATCATTTTATATTGGATTCGTTGGTCACAATTTGAAAGATCTGCAACCAAGTTCGAAATTAAATCGTCTTGTTCCCATTTTTCGAACGCGCGGTACGTTTCACCGGCTTGTTTTGTGTTGCTTTGTCGGTCAATCGCTTGCCGTACTAATTTACCTTCTATATAAGGTGTGTATTCCTTGCCGTTTTGTATGGACTCTTTTAATCCGCCTAAAAGGGATGGTTCATAGTTGATATGCGGATTTTGACCTGGTGCCCGGTCTACTTTGTATTGCATTTGACCGCCGCTTTGATTTGTAGCTACTCGCTTTTTTGGCGCATTAATCGGCAGTTGTAAATAGTTTGCACCAACACGATGCCGTTGCGTATCCGAGTAGGAGAAAGTACGTCCTTGAAGCATTTTGTCATCAGAAAAGTCGAGGCCATCAACAAGTACTCCTGTACCAAAAGCGGCTTGTTCAACTTCGGTGAAGTAGTCTTCCGGATTTTTGTTTAAAGTCATTTTTCCAATAGGTAGCCATGGGAACTGGTCCTCAGGCCATAACTTTGTATCGTCCAAAGGATCGAAATCGAGTTCGGGGTGTTCATCGTCACTCATAATTTGGACAAGAAGTTCCCATTCGGGGTAGTCATTACTTTTAATGGCGTCATACAAATCTTGTGTGGCATGATTAAAGTTTTCTGCTTGAATTTCACTTGCTTCTTTTTGCGTTAAGTTTTTTATGCCTTGTTTTGGTTCCCAATGATACTTTACGAGAACCGCTTCCCCTTCACTGTTGACCCATTTGTACGTATTGACACCGGACCCTTGCATCATCCGGTAATTAGCCGGTATGCCCCAAGGGGAATAAATGAACGTCACCATATGGAATGACTCGGGAGAACTGGCACAAAAGTCGAAGAAACGTTCGCTATCTTGAATATTTGTAATTGGATCGGGTTTAAATGCGTGAATCATGTCGGGGAATTTAATCGCATCGCGAATGAAAAAGATTTTCAAGTTATTTCCGACAAGATCCCAGTTCCCATCTTCCGTATAAAACTTCACAGCAAATCCACGAGGGTCACGAAGCGTTTCGGGGGAGTGCCCCCCGTGAATGACTGATGAAAAACGAACGAAAACGGGTGTTACTTTTCCTTTTTTTTGAAAAAGTTTTGCTCTTGTATATTTGGATATCGGTTCATCTCCGGCTGTTCCATATGCTTCAAAATGACCATGGGCACCTGCACCGCGTGCATGAACAACACGTTCAGGAATCCGTTCTCTGTCAAAATGACTAATTTTTTCAAGGAAATCATAGTTTTCTAAAATAGCAGGTCCGCGATTACCGACAGTTCTTAAGTTTTGGTTATCGGTGACGGGGTGTCCTTGTCTGTTTGTTAATGTATTTTCTTGTTCTTCGTCATCTTTATCTCGATTTGATGGATCTTTTTCCAAATTATTTCCTCCTATTCGTACTAGTTTAATCTTTATTGGTTGTTATCTGTCCTGTATAGACTTCACTAAATGGAAGGATTTAATTCCTATTGTTATTTTAATTGCGTTTTTGTTTATTTGTATTCGGAAAGACTTGGGGGCCCGGGGCATATACATCTATAGAGTCTTATGAATAGGTGGGGTTTAATGGAACTTTTTAAGAAAACACTAATCATCTTCATCGGTTGTTTCTTCATCGCAGTTGGCATCAATTTATTTCTTGTTCCATTTAGATTATTAGAGGGGGGCGCTCTAGGGATCAGCCTAGTCATTCATTATTTGACGGGGGTAAAAGTGGGGTTCACATTTCTTTTGATTAGTATTCCCATATTTATATTTGCTTGGGTATTTTATCGTTCTTTTTTCTACAACGGGATTCATGGAATGCTGATTTCCTCAATTATGATAGACGTATTTTATCCATTACATATACTTGGGGAGAATCTAATGATGTCACCATTTTTAAGTGCTGCATTGGGTGGGGTGTTTATTGGCTCGGGGGTTGGAGTTATGTTTCGTTTTGACATTAGCATGGGTGGGCTCGATTTGCTTGGACAAATGCTTGCGAGAAAATTGGCTTTGAATCCGGGAGTAGTGATTTTTTGTATTGATCTTGTGATTGTTTCGGTTGGTTGTATGTTGATTGTATCTTCGCATTTATTATTGTCCTATACGACTGTGTTCTTTGTTGGTGTTACGACGAGTCTAATTGTTTCAAAGCAGGGAAGACGCCGTACTAGTTATAATGACGTATAAAAGGTTAATCAACCCGTGGGGGTAAATTAACCTTTTTCTAATCCACATTCTATTCGTTGCTAGCTCTAGCTTTAAGAAAGCTTGTAATTATATCGATCATACTAATTGCGACAAGTGATACTACAATTCCCCATGTAATACGGGTCATGAGTATACGTGTATGTTCAAATGATTGATCGAAAATAGAAGCCATATAAGTAAGGAAATCGATGTTCAGTATACCTGGGGTGTTGACGATAATTAGTAGGGAAATAGTTCCTGCCAGATGAACAATCGTATTACTAATCGCTAGTTTATACGTCGACATTTTAGTTTTCATTTTGTAAATGGTTAATAATAAATCCAAAACAATATAGAATACAACAAGTGGCCAATAAGAAATTAAAATATCGTTGTCAAAAACGGGAAGTTTAAATTGCAAACCTTGCTGATCATTACTTGATTCATAAATACCGATTAAGCGTGTAGAATTGAAATAAAGGGTTACCAAAATAACAGTCCAAAGGAAGCTAAAAAAAATTTCATTTTTTTTAATAGCTTTATAATGCGGGAGATAAGATATTTTTTCTAAATCACTTGGTGTCCATTTTTCACCTGATAATGTCAATGGTGTATGAATGGTAGGGGCTATCGTCCGTTCTAAAATGATGAATACAATGGTCACCCAAAAAAAGGATTGAATGGCAGTGTCGATAACGACCCATATTGCTTCCCCGAAAATAGAAACTATGAATAGCGGAAGCACTTCGTTTCCAGTAAGTGATTCAACTTTTTCAAGAAGAAAAAAGATGATTGTTACAACAGAAGCAATAAGTAACACCATTTTTAGAACGGACTTATACATATCGTAAAACTTAGGTCCAATTAGATGCATTGGTTCGTCTTTATATTGAGCGGCAAGTGAAATAGGGTCTCCAAGCTTTTCAAGTTCCTGCTTCACGTCGTTTTCAGAATAAATATAAGGGAGCATATCCTCAATTGTTGAGCGCAGCTCCAAAGCAATATCTTTGCGCATTTTTTTGGGTAATCTGCGTGTCACTTCTTGGATATATAAGTCAATCAGTTTCATTTGTTTCATCTCCTTTCAGAACTAGATTTAGTTCGCAGGTCATTATTTCCCACTCATATTTTAACTGTTTGTAAGTGTCGATTCCAAATGGGCTTATTGTGTAATATTTTCGTGGTCTACTTTCTGACGTATCCCAACTACTTGTCACGAGCTCTTGTTTTTCAAGTCGTCTTAGTAAAGGATAGAGCGTACTTTGATCGATTGTAATTCCCGATTTCTCTAGAAGTTGGACGAGCGAATATCCGTATTGGGGAATACTTAATTGGCTCAAAACAGCTAATGTCAACGTTCCCCTACGTAATTCTATCGTTAAGGAGTTCAATAAATCGCTCATAATTATCACCTCTTTGTCTATAGTGTATATCGTACACTATTATATTATTACAATTAATATGTAATTAAATATTGTTACTATTTCGGACTTCCGTTAGGAATCGGACTTTTTGTAACGAGTAAAGGAATGTTTTGGCAAAACAAGTATTTGCAAAATGTTGCGGGGACGATTATAAATATTATTCGTTCTATCCCATTCATTATTCTTCTTGTTGTTTTAATTCCGTTAACAAAACTACTTATTGGCACATCGACGGGGCCTTTAGCAGCAAGCGTCCCACTTACAATAGCGTCGATTCCGTTCTTCGCACGTCTCGTGGAGACATCTTTACGTGAAATTGACAAAGGGGTAATTGAAGCGGCAGAGTCATGTGGGGCATCGCCTTGGCTAATCATTAGACAAGTTTTATTACCAGAGTCGAAATCAGGGGTGATCTCTGGAATGACAGTTATGATCATAAGTTTATTGAGCTATTCGGCAATGGCTGGAATTGTGGGGGGAGGCGGTATAGGTAACCTTGCGATTCAATTTGGGTATTATCGTTACCAAAATGGGGTCATGATTGCGACTGTAATTATTTTAATCATAATTGTTCAATTAATTCAATTTATCGGGGATCGCGCTGCACATGCAGTTAATAAGAAATAGAAAAATAAAAGAAAAATCCTATCAATCTTAAATGATAGGATTTTTTATTGTCAATTAATTCAAGTCATAAGACCTTTGAAAAGGAAGATGAAATCTAGTTTTCACCCTTTGGTAGATTATTTTAGTATATACTGAAGTAGTCTTGTTATTTAGAATATAGAAAGAATGTGATTGTTTTATGACGACAAAATCTTCTACTATGGTAGGAAACCCAGTTTACCCAATAATGTTCGCCATTGGGGGCGTGCATTTACTGAATGATTCGTTACAAGCTGTTATTCCGGCTATGTTTCCAATACTTGAAAAAAGTATGGGACTTTCATTTACACAGCTAGGGCTTATCGCCTTTGCACTGAATATGGTCGCTTCGGTGTTACAACCCGTTGTTGGTTATTTGAGTGACCGCAAACCTAAACCTTATGCTCTTCCTATTGGAATGACATTTTCGCTTGTCGGGATTGCGGGGCTTGCATTTGCGCCAGAATATTGGATGATTCTAGTCTTTGTTATTTTTCTCGGATTTGGATCAGCTGTTTTCCATCCCGAAGGATCTCGTGTTTCATTCATGGCGGCGGGTCCGAAAAGGGGATTGTCCCAATCGATTTATCAAGTAGGGGGAAATTCCGGGCAAGCACTTGCACCTTTAATAAGTGCGTATATTTTGCTTCCGCTTGGTCAAAGAGGTGCGGCAGTTTTTATATTAGTAGCGGCACTTGCTATTTATATCCTAATGAAAATTTCGGCTTGGTATAAGGAACAGCTAATACAAGAAAAACTGAACAATCGCAAACGAGTTATTTTATCGTCAATGGAGAATTTAACAAAAAAACAAATAGGCGTAGCGCTCACTTTACTGCTTGTTATTATTTTTGCTCGTTCCTTTTACGTAATCAACATAACGAACTTTTACATATTCCATTTAATTGAAACGTATGGGCTGACAATTCCTCAGGGCCAGTTATGTATTTTCTTATTCCTGGCACTTGGAGCGGCAGGAACCTTTTTCGGGGGACCGATTGCCGATAAAATAGGTAGGAAAAATACTATTATATTATCACTTGTTGTGCCGATACCTTTATGTCTATTGTTGCCGTACGTTCCTTTGTTTGCAGTTATTTTGTTGTTATTGGTCATTGGTTTTTTCATTATGTTAAGTTTCTCAGTGACTGTAGTATATGCTCAAGAGCTTGTGCCAAGTAAAATAGGAACGATGGCCGGTTTAACTGTTGGACTGGCATTTGGTATGGGTGCCATAGGTTCTGTTGTTATTGGTATTTTGATGGATGATATTGGAATCTATCAAACGATGATTGTCGTTTCATTTTTACCGATTATTGGACTTGTTGGTTTAGCTTTACCGAAAGATCAGAAGATAGTTGCAGGAAACGCATAATATAGACATAAATAGCCCAATCCAGTTGAGGTTAAACTGGATTGGGCTGTTTATATTATTTTCGATTGCCATAGGATTTTAAGATTTGATCGGACTGTTTCATAATTTTTAAAGCATTGTCGATGGATTGTTGTGTTTTATTCGTTCGGGATTTCTCTTTCATCGTCTCTGAATTGTACAGTATCGCGGGTAATTTAGCGCTCGGTGCAACATATAATGTGTCGTCATTTATGAACGAACTGCCGGGTAAATGGTAACGCATGCCGAGCAAGTTATGTTTATATTGAAATAAATTATGACCGACCATTTGCGCATCGTGTTCAAGACCAAGTAAGTTCAATAATGTAGGCATTAGATCAACTTGACCACCCAAATAATCAATCGTTTCACCTTTAAAAAGTCCGCTGGCGGTGAAAATGACTGGAACGATGAATCGATCTTGTAAGTTGTACGAATGACCGAGTATATTTAAAAGAACGGCTTCATCCTCTTTAGTGACGGGAGCCCCGTGAATCCCGGAATGATCCCCGTAAATAAGAAGTAACGAGTCATCGTATATGCCTTCCCTTTTTAACATATCAATGAATGCGCCAATTTGTTCATCTGTATATCTAATGGATTGAAGATAATTGCCGACGTATGTGTCCTCATAGCTTTCGGGTAAAGTAAGATATTGAAGATGTTCTGGCATTTCAAATGGCGTATGGCTTGTTAATGTAATAATATTTGAGTACATTTTTTTGTGTTTTTTTAATTGTGATGGAAGTTGTTGTGAAGCAAAATCGAATAATACTTCATCTGCTGGTCCAAATCCAATTTCTTGTTCTGCCGGAATTTCTTTATCTGTGTAAACGTAATCAAAACCGAGTGCCGGATATAATTTTTCACGGCTCCAATAGGTAATGTCATCTGCATGATAAGTTGCTGTGCCGTATCCATTTTGTTGCAAAGTACGAGGTAAAGAAGGAACGGGATCTCCGTTAATCACATTGACAGTCGGATCCATGCCTTCTGGATAAATGGATGTATGCATAAGCCATTCTGCGTCGGAAGTATTACCCGCCCCGATTTGCTGATACACATTATCGAAGTACGTACTATCCTTCAACAATGCATTTAAATTCGGTGTAATTTCTTGTCCATTAACTTGTTCGTTAATGACAAAGCCTTGCAATGACTCGACTTGAATGACAAACACATGTCGATCCTTAGCAATCCCATAAGACTCATGCTTATTGGCAGGGACATACTTATTGCCTTTTAGTTTTTCAACAGCTTGTTCTGATAAATTAACGTCAGAAGCAAGCGCCGTACCGAAGCCACGTGTGAAAACTTGCACCATCTGGGACTGTAAATATCCATTTTCTTTCGCGAAATACGAGACATCAATAAGTGGTTGTCTGAATGCAAGACTCGTTGTAATAAGGCCAGTAATTCCAAATATAAGTACTAAACGTTTATTTACTTTAACAGAAGATTTAATCCTCTTAGCATTAAAATAATATGCAATCGGGAGTATAAGTATAATATCTAGAAAAAGTAATAGGTCATATGGACTACTTAAGAGGCCGATTGTTCCTCCGACAGAATTCGATTGATAAATCTGCTGTAAATCATAATAAGAGGGAATGGTTGAAAAATAACGGGTGTAGTAAATAATTGCAACAAACAATATAGACACGATCGTATTGAATAGGAAAATTCCGGTCCATGTATATTTTTTCGCCAATAGAACAATGAGGCATAGTATAAATGCCCATAGTGGAAATTCAATAAATGCAATATGAGTGACAGACTTATTATGAAAAACGGCAAGTCGAAAAGCAATGATCTTGATGAAAAGTAATAATAAAATGATTGTGCTCGGGTGTGTTGCGAAAGATTTTATTTTTTTAATAAATGATTTCATATTGACACCTCCTTGAAGAGTTCTATATTTAGTGTAACAAACTTTTGGATATGAAAAATAGAAAGCCTTCTATAATTAGACGAATTAGAAGCGCAAAAGTTTTCTTAGTTGTTAAAAGCCCAAGAGTATTTAATTACTTTAGATATGTTCAATGCAATTATTTGAATAAGATAACTTGAAAATTAGTAGAGTTGAATTTATAGCTTATTCCTACAAGTTTTTATATAATGAGGAGTCGTCTTAAATTAAATGCGGCGTCTAGAAAGTAGGGTGAATTGTTTTGTCAAGTGAACAACGAAAGAAACTAATTATATTAATGGTGAATATGTTTATAGCTGTAGGGAGTTTTGGTATTATTATTCCAATTTTACCTGCTTACCTCGTTTCGATAGGGGAAGGTGGAAAAGCGGCAGGGTTAATGATTGCAATCTTTGCTGGCGCGCAACTAGCGATGTCACCCATTGCTGGAAAGTGGGCAGACAAATATGGTCGACGAGTGATGATTATTGCAGGTCTTAGTGGCCTAGCGCTATCTATGTTCATTTTCTATTTCTCCGATTCAATTGGAGTTCTATACTTTTCCCGTGTAATTGGCGGGATAGGTGCCGCGCTGTTAATTCCGGCAATTTTTGCTTATGTTGCAGACATTACAACGATGGACCAGCGTGCAAAAGGAAATAGTATGATATCGGCTGCAATGTCTCTTGGTATTGTTATTGGACCAGGAATCGGTGGTTTTTTGGCGGACTTTGGTTTAAAGATGCCTCTTCTGATTTCGGCACTCGTTGGAGTAGTTGCTGTTGTGTTCTCAGCACTTCTATTGAAAGAAAGTAAGGGGACGGAAGTTGAAGAAAGTAATGCAAAATCGGAATCAATGATAAAAGAGATTGTGCAAACATTTAACAAGCCTTATTTTATGCCACTCCTTATCACATTAGTTATGAGCTTCGGGTTAATGGCTTATGAGTCGGTTCTTGGTCTTTTTGTGGACAATCAATTCGGTGCAACACCGAAAGATATTGCCGTGCTTGTTACATCTACAGGGATTATAAGTGTAATCATTCAATTGTTTGCAGTTGACCGGATTGTACGCAAGTTTGGTGAAGCGGCGGTGTTAAGCCTTTTCCTTGCGGTAGCGGCAGCCGGGTTTTTATTATCCATTTTCGCATCGACGTATTTCATGTTTTTTGTCGTTACAATGATCATATTCCTGGCGACATCGATATTAAGACCTGTTTTAATAACACTTATTTCGAAATTAGCGGGAAATGAGCAAGGATTTGCAATGGGCATGAACAATGCATATATGAGTATTGGGAACGTACTTGGCCCACTACTTGCGGGAGTGTTGTTTGATATCCATATTATTTATCCGTTTATCCTCGGTCTCATCGTACTTGTCATTACGACGATTGTCTCGATGCGCTGGAAAAGTTCAGAAAAATTAACAATATGATAAAACAGGCAATCCCGATATTCAAGGGGTTGCCTGTTTTCTTTACATGCTTCGGATACAGAAGTATAGTTAAATAGTTACCTAGGTAACTAAGGGGGGAGAGGAAATAATGAATCCTTTATTTCATGAAATTTTTCAAAAGACACGTATACTGAATAAAAAGTTAAATGAAACTCTTAAAGAACATGATTTATTTGCCGCGCAGTGGTCTGTATTATTTTGTATACATCGTCACGAAGAAATGACATTGACGAATATATGTAAGTATTTAAATGTGGAAGCTCCAACGATTACACGAACCGTCGGTCGGCTGGAGGAGCTAGGGTGGTTGACAACAACAGAAGGGAGAGACCGTAGGGAAAAGGTAGTGCGCCTTTCACAAGTTGCGGTATCTAAGTTCCCAATAATCGAGGCCTCCATCATTAAATTTGAACATGAGTTTTTAAAAAAAATGTCGGATGAAGAACAAACGATGCTTATAGCGTTATTGCAAAAGATGAATAAGGAAAGGTGATTAGATTTTGGTAAAGAAAGAGCCTATTTGGACAAGACCATTTATTAGTTTATTTATCACAAATATTACAGTATTCATCGTTTTTTATGGTCTAGTAACTACATTGCCTCTTTATGCAATCGGTGTGTTAAACCGGACGGATGAAGAAGCGGGCTTATTGATGACGACTTTTTTACTTTCCGCTATTGTTGTCCGACCATTCACAGGTAAAATTTTGGATGTTGCTGGAAAGCGGAAAATGCTTTGGATTGCTCTCGTACTTTATTTAGTTTGTACGGTTCTTTATTATTTTATCAAACCATTTGAAGTGCTTTTAGTACTGCGTTTTCTTCAGGGCATTTGGTTTAGTATTATAACGACGGCTGCACTTTCAATTGCGGCAGATATCGTGCCAATTAGGCGTAGGGGGGCGGGGCTTGGTTATTTTACTATGTCTACAAATTTAGCCGTTGTTCTAGGTCCATTAATTGCACTGTACGTCATTCAATCCTACTCATTCGATGTATTGTTTATCGTGTTGAGTATGTTAATGGTTGTGGGTGTGTTAATGTCTATATCGGCACCAGTTGGGGTTATTACAGAAAAAAGTCTTGTGAAAAACAAATTAAAAATAGGGGATTTATTTGAAAAAGAGGCTCTTCCAGTGGCTATACTAGGAAGTATGATTGCGTTGTCCTACGCAAGTGTTTTGTCGTACTTATCCATTTATGCACAGGAAAAAGGGCTCTTGACATTGGCAAGCACGTTCTTTCTTGTTTTCGCGGCGGTTATGTTGTTGACTCGTCCGTTTACGGGAAGACTGTTCGATGAGAAAGGTCCTAAATATGTAATCATACCCGGTTTTATATCCTTTGCCATTGGTCTTGTTCTTTTAGCAAACATGGATGCCGCGGTGGGATTTTTAGTTGCAGGCGCATTCATCGGGTTTGGATACGGTGCACTTGTCCCGAGTTTTCAAACGCTTGCGGTTCAATCGACAAAACATGAAAGAAGTGGATACGCTACAGCTACATTCTTCACTTTTTTTGATACCGGACTTGCGATTGGATCTTATGTACTAGGACTCATTGCAATCCATTTCGGATATCAATATGTTTACTTAACGTCAGGTGCTCTTGTTTTCGTTGTATTTGTTATATATATGGCAATAGAGCGGAGAAAGAGTCAAAAACATGTGAGTGACTTAGTTAGTTGATTGAATAAAACATTTATCTTTATTGAAACATGAACCTTTATTAAAGGATTCGTGTTTTTTCGTATTCGTTGCGTTTCATTTGAAACTGGGTTAGGGTAAATAGTTAATAACTATTTACATTAGGGGTCGGTTTGTTTTGGATAAGAAGTTTTGGAAGAATCCTGTATTCTCAATTTCAGCAGTGGTTATTTTTTTAATTGTCGTATTGGGGGCAGTCATTCCTACAAAGTTCGGGTACGCAGCGGAAATGTTATATGACTTCACGGCAAAAAGTTTCGGTTGGTTTTATTTATTAATCGTGTTTATTATTGTGGCATTTCTAGTTGGACTTGCAATTAGTAAATACGGTGCCATTAGACTTGGCGGGGATGAGGAAAGGCCGGATTATCCATTTTTCACTTGGATTGGGATGCTTTTTTCAGCAGGATTCGGAGTTGGCCTTGTGTTTTGGGGCGTTGCAGAACCAATGAGTCATTTCTTTACATCGCCAATTGGGGATGTCGTTCCACAATCCGAAGAAGCCGCACGGATTGCAATGGGCTACTCATTTTTCCACTGGGGTATCTCACAATGGGCTATTTTTGGAATCGTTGGGTTAGTGATTGGTTTTTTACAGTTTCGAAAGAAAAAGGATGGACTTATTTCCACAGCATTAGAACCACTAGTTGGATCGAATAAAAAAGTGAAAATTGGAATCGATTCATTTTCTGTCATAGCGACTGTAATGGGAATCGCTACATCGCTTGGATTGGGAATTTTACAAATGGGCGGTGGTTTAGAATCGGTCTTTAATATTAAAAGTACATTTGGAGTACAACTTTTCATTATTGCCATCGTCTTTGTAGCCTATATGCTATCGACTTCCACAGGGTTAAATAAAGGAATTCGTTATTTAGGAAACTTTAACTTGGCATTGGCGATTGCAATGTTAGTATTCTTTTTCGCTGTAGGTCCAAAAGTATTCATCCTTGAAAGCTTCACACTAGGAATCGGTGATTATATCTCGCATTTTATCGAGTACAGTCTACGCCTGCAACCTTATCAAGGAGGGACCTGGGTACGTGATTGGACAATTTTCTATTGGGCATGGACAATTGCGTGGTCACCATTCGTAGGTGCATTTGTAGCGCGCGTTTCAAAAGGAAGAACGATTAGGGAATTTATCGCTGGAGTGATGGTGATTCCACCCGTATTTGCTTGTATGTGGATTGCAACTTTAGGTGGAACAGCACTTTATAGTGATTTAAATAATGGAACTAAAATAGCAGAAGCAGTCGATGCTGACGTTACTTCAGCCATCTTTGAAACGTTTAAACATATGCCGTTTACTGGATTTACTTCCGCATTGGCAATTCTATTAATATTTACGTTTCTTGTGACTTCAGCGGATTCTGCGACGTATATATTGGCAAGTATGACGACAAGGGGAAGTTTATTCCCGCCGATGATTGTTAAGATGACTTGGGGCTTCCTTATGTCAGCAATCGCTGGGGTTTTACTTTATGCAGGTGGTTTAGATGCATTGCAATCGGCTTCACTCGTCTCTGCTTTGCCGTTCACCGTTCTTTTACTACTACTTATATTTTCTATGGCAAAGTTATTGAAAAAAGAACCGATAACTGTCCGACCTACTGATATTAGTAGGTTTGAAAAAATTGAACATGAAGTGAAGAAGAAAATTGAGCTAGAGGAATCGGAAACATCTTCTTCTAAAAGAAGAAAAAGAAGAAATAAAAAACCGGAATAATAGACAAATGCCAGTCTCCATTATTTATTGGAGACTGGCATTTTTAATGTTTAATTTACTTTTTTTCGTACTCATAAATCCGTTTCAACGCTTCTTTGAATTGGGGTTTTACATTGATGTTTGAACGGATTTCTTTTGCCCGCAGCTCAGCTTCATCGATTGAATGTGCATGCCCAAGTTCTAAGAGTGTTGCTGTTGCAATCGTTCCTGCCCGTCCGCGTCCTGTATTGCAATGGAAATATACATTTTTACCTGCATTATATGCTTCGATTACTTTTGAAACTACGATTTTAATAGATTCGTCCTGGTGTTTTGCATCGTCGACAATCGGTTGATGTACACTTATATCACTAGAGAGTGGGCCTTTTACTTCCGCACGTAAGTCGTAAATAACATCGATTTTTTCGTTCGCAAGAAGTTCATCAATCGCATCTATGCCGCCCGTGAAAATCCGATTGGGAATAAGTTCACCGTAATTTTTATTTTCCACCTATATCACTCCTATAAGTTAGTAGTGCATTCAGTATACCATTTAACATATTAACGCGGTGTCACTTCAAGTGAATCAATTCCCTGCGAATGATATGGTTGATGATATAGGATGTGAAAGGGGAATGAGATATGCTTATAAATTTACTTCAAAATTCGAAGCGTACGATTATTTATACAGGAGCAGGAATGTCTACGGAGAGTGGACTCCCAGATTTTCGTTCAGCCAAAACAGGGCTTTGGGAAACAGAAGATCCTACACAGGTTGCAAGTACTGAAGCATTGAACAAAGACGTTGAAAATTTTTTCGAGTTTTACCGCAAACGTGTTCTCGGTTTGAAAGATTGTATCCCACATAAAGGGCATGACATCTTAGCGGAATGGGAAAGAGCAGGGCTAATTAATGGGATTATTACACAAAACGTCGACGGTTTTCATTCCGTCGCCGGATCTAAAAATGTCATGGAACTTCACGGTACATTGCAAACAGTTCATTGCCAATCTTGCGGAAAAAAGTATGGAAGTGAAATGTATGAAACGGCAAGCTTCTATTGTACTTGCGGAGGGAAACTCCGTCCATCCGTTATTTTATTTGGAGAAGGGCTTCCTGAAGGACCGTTTAAGAAGGCGGTTTTAGAAAGTGAGAAAGCAGATTTATTTATCGTTTTAGGCTCCTCACTTACCGTCACGCCTGCAAATCAATTCCCACTTCTTGCAAAAGAACAAGGAGCAAAACTTGTCATCGTCAATATGGAGCCAACGCAGTTTGACCGATATGCAGACCTTGTCATAAATAACCGTAAAATTGGAGAAGTGTTAGCGGAAGTAAATCGTATGTATTTTCCGAATTAATACTTTCACTGAAACTTTCTCTTCTGCTTAACGAACTAATAGTAAAAAGAAAGCAGAGGAGCGTTTTCGTGAAATTGAAAATTGGTCTGATTCCATTCTGTCTAGTTTTACTACTCATATTTTTAAAACCTTTACCTGTCGCGGCTTGTTCATGTGCAGAGCCACCGCCTCCTCGTGAAGCGTTAGTGAATGCAGAAGAAGTTTTCAGCGGGGAAGTAACGAAAATAAAAAACAAGGGCACAAACAGTAAGATAGTCAATTTCACTGTAAATGAAACGTGGAAAGGTGTAAGTGAAACAGAAGTTTCGATAGCAACGGGAAGCGATTCGGCAGGTTGTGGCATTGAATTTGTTGTAGGAAAAGAGTATTTGGTGTACGCCAACGCATCTGATATGTACGGTGACCAATCGCTTTCAAGTACAATATGCGACCGCACGACTGAGTTTGAAAAGGGTACTGAAGATATTACGATTCTAGGTCAAGGCCAAGTTCCTGTTGAAGCCCCAAAGACCGTAGAAAATAAAAGTACTGCTTTCTTAATTGTTGGCGGCATTGTGTTCGTCGCCGGATTGCTAGGTATTTTTAGATGGTACTGGATTAATAGAAATGCGAAATGAAAAAATAGCCTATCGCCAAAACAAAAATCGTTTTGGCGATAGGCTATTTTTAAATCAATTAAGTAAACGCCATCATCCGGTCTAGTGGGCCATCTGGTTGAATAATATCCGCAATATCTAAAATTGGAATGGGGAAGTACGGGAAACCCCATACATAAGGTGTAATTTCATAAAGTTGGAAATAGATAACGAGAACCGTGTCCGCGATATAAAAATCTTGATCACTTCGTATTCCTTCGAATTTTCCCAACAGCTGAATATTCCAATCTACAATCTTTTTATTAATAATGGATGATAACTCTTTTTCGTAATCAGCTTCTGGTTTAAATAATTCTTTTAACGTATATTGTTTTCCTGTTGTCGTATCAAATGTGAGTGATTTAATAATAGTCATTCCATGTGCACCACCAGTAAACGAATAGACAATCAAATTTAAACTAAGAATTCCACGCTGATTTGTTTTCAGTTCATAATAAGCGAGTAATTCCACTAGACTTGTCTCATAATAGCTTTGCTCAATTAGTATTTTATTCAAAGTCGTTACGATTGCTTGATTGATTTTTTGTTGAATCCCATGATTGGGTAAATTAAAAACGACGGGGTAATACACCTTTACTTCAGTAGAAGCATGAGGGAGCATTTTAGTTCGAATCGATACCGGAAGATTCATCAACAACTTCCTTTCCATAGTAAGGGTTAGTCAATCATATGCTTAACATTCTTCATAAATTCTTCATAAATTCACTTGTTAAGTCTTCAGAAACTTATCCTATACTTGTGCTAAGATAACGAATGAACAAGAAAGTAGGATATTCATATGAAAAAAATTATTGCAATAATTTTAATAGCAGTACTTGCTGTAACGATTTATGACCTGAATGAAAAAGAGTCATCGGCAGATGCGTTTCATTCCGATATTGAGGCGAAATCGATTTATATGGTCGATTTTGAAACAGGAAAAGTTCTTTATGAAAAAAATGGGGACGAGTCGGTGGCGATTGCAAGTATGACGAAAATGATGACGCAGTATATTACTTTAAATGCGATTAGGAACGGAAGAATTAGTTGGGATGATTTATATTCTCCAAATGAAGCTGTACTTTCGATTGCATCTAAACCAGGACTTGCAAATTTACGGTTGGAAAGGGGCAGACATTACACGGTTCGGGAATTATTTACGGCGGCATCTGTTATATCCGCGAATGATGCAGCAGTTGCATTAGCCGAAATTGTTGCGGGAAGTGAAGAGAATTTCGTTCGTATTATGAATGAACAGGCGAATTATTTTAAGTTGGAACAAACGTATTTCTTTAATTCAACAGGACTTGATGGGCCGCATGTAGGAAAAACGAGCAATGAAACAAATAAGTCATCTGCGCGCGATGTCGCGGTGATTGCGAGTAAGTTAATTGGCAAGCATCCCGAAATATTGGATTTTTCGAGCCTTGCATCTGTAAATACGAAGGACGGAGAAAAGCCGAATACGAATCTGATGCTTGAAGGCATGCCCTATGAATTGGCGGGACTGGATGGTTTGAAAACGGGTTATACAGGCGAAGCGGGTTCATGTTTTGCGAGCACTGGAATATTCAATGGAAGAAGAGTGATTACGGTTGTTGTTGGAGCAAGCGACGATAATGATGATACAACCAATCCAAGATTTGAGCTGACGAAAGAATTAATTTATCACTATGCAGGGTGAAAGATATAAATCTAGTGTGCATTAAAAATGACGGATTCCTAGAAAATGTGTAAAATTAAACTAATGAGTCGGCGAAAAGAGGTGTTGAAATGGCTGAAAAAAGCTATTCGGATGAGAAGTTTTGGGACAAGCTTATGAAGTACGGGAAAAAGATAGGGGAGCAAACAGTTTATTCTAGTTTGTTATTGTTTTATACGGCTAAAAATCCAGCTGTTCCGAAGTCTACAAAAATGATTATTATCGGCGCGCTAAGTTATCTCGTTTTACCGGTGGATCTTATTCCCGATTTCGTTCCGGTTGTTGGGTTGGCGGATGATGCGTCAGTCATCGCGGCAGCTGTGTATAAAGTCGTTTCGCATATAGACGACGGAGTGAAAGAGCAAGCGAAAAATCGGACGAAGAAATTATTTGGTTTATAAGTTGCAGCCGTGAATATCCAGTAAACTGAGCGAGAGCATCAAAGCGGATTCAGTGGATTTTTTATTATAGCGCTATGTGGGTTGAACTGAAGAATGTGCCACCTAGTTGATTTTAGTGAAGAGCGGCGACCCAGCGGGAAAGCAATCATCATTCGGCTTCAGGTCAGAATCTTTAATTCAACATATATAGATAGTTATAATAGACATGAAAAACACCCGTAAATAGAAACTTTACGGGTGTTTTTCATGTCTATTATAGGTTGAATTTATGATTTCCACGTAATCTCCAGCCGAAGGCATCCCCTAGCGCCGAAGGGAAGAAAGGAAATCCACTCTTTCCTTGTTGTAAGAAGGATTCTTTAGTTCAACTTATATAGTTAGTTTAGCGGCGCTTTGCGAATGACAACTTCCCAGCTCGTGCCTGTACGTACGCGGTATGCATCTGCGAAAGATCCTTGGTTAATAGCGATTCCGATATTGTCGAGCGAATTGATATAGACGAGAGGTTCACCGATGTGTGAATCCGCGAATGAACGACCATATTTCAAAATGCTGTTGTAAATTGTTCGACCATCTCGCGTAATGGATACCTCGAAGGAATCGCCAAAGTTTTTTGCAAGCTCTCTGAACTGTACCCGGCTAATATTTGTCCACAGGTTGCCGAAAGGACTATCGATAATTTCGATAATACCCGTAATGACTTCATCGACGATTGTTGAAGTTTTCAAAGGAAGCTCAACGATTGTAGCTGGATCTACTAAAGGGCCGATGTCTTCAAATGTTGTTTTACCGACCGCTAGGCGGGCTCCTGTATAAGCAAAAATATCGCGTCCGTGGAATGTATGCGATTCTCCGGAATTTGGAAGACGATTTTTTGATTCATCAATTACCCGTACATCCGTGATTTCGATAAACTGCTTTAAGTGCGTTAAAGTTCCGTTATCGGGTGTAATGATATAGTGATTGTCGATTGTTTTCGCTACAACACCACGTCGATCAGATCCGACGCCGGGGTCAACAATCGAGACGAATACCGTTCCGCTCGGCCAATAACTGACTGTTTGCAAAAGGCGGTAAGATGCTTCTCTAATATTGTATTGTGGGATTTGATGCGTAATTTCAAACATAGGAATTCCGAGTTGAACTGAGTTTGCTACTCCGTGCATGGCACTAACTGCCCCGTCCCCTTTCCCAAAATCCGATTGAAAAACTAATAAACCGTTTGTCATTGAATATCGACTCCTTACTATTTTACTTTTTTACACGAAAAATCCCGCCCAAATCAATCAATGGATTGAAAGGACGAGATGATTTCTCGTGTTACCACCTTTATTCATCACTTATTTGCATAAGTGACCTCAGCAAGCACAGAATCCTGTCATGATAGATTCTAGACTGTGGTATAGATAACGGGCACCAATTCCCGCTGATATCTACTGATGCAAGTAAGCTGCACGTTCAACACAGAGCTTAGAGGCCATTTTTCAAATGAAGGTTTTCTGCTTCTTCTCAGCTACTGAAGCTTTCTGTTAAGAACCCCGAACATTTTACTTTTCTCTTCAACGCTTTTAAGTATTATAGAACAATTTACATGATTCTAAAGTAAAAGTCAAATGCTTTTGAATATAATGATATTCGGGTTAACCCGGAAGATTCGAGCTGTTATTCGGATTTTACCCTTATGAAAATGAGGGAATAAACAAGCCCAATCAATAAAGGAATGATGGGATTAATAAATGAATACCGACGAAAAGCATATGAAGTGGCAGGGGATTTAGTCGCGAAATTAAAAAATTCTTGGATGAAATATTTTTCAGAAAACTATAAATGCAAAACGTTTAAATTGTCTGCGAAGTTCATGTACAATTAGATTGTAAGAATATCTGGAGGAGTGAACAGATTTATGGTGCAGAAATCATTTGTTAAAACGTATCTCGAAGAAAATAGAGGGAAATTCGAAGAAATTAGTAAATATATTTGGGAACACCCAGAAACAAGATTTGAAGAATTTGAGTCTGCAACTTATTTAGCGGATAAGCTAGAAGCGGAAGGGTTCAAAGTTGATAGAAATGTTGCAGGAATTGAAACTGCATTTGTCGGTACGTTCGGAGAAGGTGCCCCATACATCGGTTTTTTAGGTGAATTTGATGCATTATCTGGCCTTAGCCAAAAAGCAAATGCGACGGAATTTGAACCTCTTGAAGGCGATAATGTTGGGCATGGATGTGGCCATAACTTGTTAGGAACGGGTGCGCTATCTTCTGCATTTGCTGTGAAAGCGTATATGGAAGAACATAATATTACTGGAACGGTGCAATTTTTCGGTTGTCCGGGTGAAGAAGGTGGATCCGGAAAAACATTTATGACCAGAGAAGGGGTATTCAATCACCTTGATATCGCCTTGACATGGCATCCTTCGCCAGTAAACGCAATCATGAGTTTGTCGTCACTAGCGAACTATCAAATCTATTTCCGCTTCAAAGGAATTACTTCCCATGCTGCGAATTCACCTCATCTAGGCCGAAGTGCATTAGATGCAGTTGAGTTGATGAACGTTGGCGTAAACTACTTACGGGAGCATGTGATTACAGACGCACGCATGCATTATGCGGTGACGAATACGGGCGGTTATTCACCAAATGTTGTACAAGCAGATGCTGAAGTGCTGTATTTAATCCGTGCTCCGAAAGTTAGTCAAGTCGATGAAATTTATAAACGTGTATGTAAAGTGGCAGAAGGTGCGGCTTTAATGACTGAAACGGAATTGACAATCGTATTCGATAAAGCATGTTCAAATTATATTCCGAACCGTGCACTTGAAGAAGTTTTATATGAAAAACTTGTGGAAGCTGGAGCCGGCGAACCTACAGAGGAAGACAAAGAGTATGCTAAAAACATATGGGATTCCTTAACGGACGGTGAGCGTAATAACCACCTGGATTTAGTGAGCGGATTCGGATATGTAGGTGACGAAGATGAATTTGAAGGCAAGTATTTAAGTGAATCGATATCACCATATATCGCGTCTGATAAAGTACTTGCAGGGTCAACTGATGTTTCCGATGTCAGTTGGGTTGTTCCTACTGCACAATGTACTGCGGCGACGTCGGCACTTGGCACAGCACTTCATACATGGCAGATGACAACACAAGGTATTAACTCATTTGCACATTCAGGTATGCTACGTGCAGGGGAAGCAATGGCATTGACTGCGGTTCATATTCTTGATAATCCAGAGGCTCTTGTACCAATTAAAGAAGAGCATGAAAAGAAATTAGCTAAAACACCATATATATGCCCAATACCGGCGGGCGTAAAACCGTCAGCTTTAAAAAAATAAAGCTAAAAAAGATCCACATCCATTAATTGGACGTGGATCTTTTGTTATTTATTACTAAGTTCAAATGCGGTTCGTGCAAGTACGTCTACAGCAATCGAAAGTACTTTTTCATCATAATCGAATCGTTCATTATGATGTCCAGCCGCGAGTGGAGACCCGATGATTGTATATGTTGCGAGACCACCACGATTTTTCACGCGTTCCATAAAATACGTTGCATCTTCTGAACCAGAGGGTTGCAAGTTCATTTCGGTAACGTTCGAAATAGCCTCCGATTTCCGCGCAGCATTTGCCACAATCTTTACAAGTTCTTCGCTTGGCATACTGCTCATTGCTTCACCGACAATGTCGATGGTTGCCGTTGTGCCGTACATTGCAGCTGCCCCATGGATCACTTGAAATGCTTGTTCACGTATATAGTCATTAATTTCAGATGTTACACCGCGCGTTTCAACTTTCATGAAAGCATTCGGTGCAATAATATTACGTCCGCTGCCCGCGTTCAAAACACCTACGTTGACTCGTGAAGCACCTTCGCTATGGCGTGGAATGCCGTATAATCCCAAAACAGCAGTCGATGCAGCCATTAAAGCATTTTTACCTTCGTTTGGTTTGCCACCTGCATGGGAAGCAAGTCCTTTAAATTCAACATCTAATTTAGTAGTGGCAAGGAACCCACCATCACCTGCAACAATTTCACCAAGAGGAATCCCTAAGCCAATATGCGTCGCAATGAAGTAATCAACATCATCGACCACTCCAGCTTCAGTCATAGATTTTGCACCACGAGTTCCTTCTTCAGCAGGTTGGAAAATAAGTTTAATCGTTCCCTTTAGGTTTTCTTTTTCTTGCATAAGTATTGTTGCAAGACCAAGCCCTATTGACGTATGTCCATCATGCCCACATGCATGCATCATATTGTCGTTGACGGAAGCAAATCCTTCTTTGAAGGGAAGGTGAGCATCCGTCAAGTCTTCTTGGATATCGAGTGCGTCCATGTCTACCCGGAAAGCGACTATGGGTCCGGGTCTACCTGTGTCAAGAATACCGACAACACCGGTCATTCCACCGGTCATCTTTTCAACCCAACGGGTCTCGGCGCCGTGTTCAAGCGCCCACTTTTCATGGCGTTCCAGTATATCCGTAGCAGGAACCCCCATTCGATCCTCGCGACTCATAACCTCTTTACCTACAGAAACCGCATAACCAAGTTGTTCAAGAGTTGTTGCGACGATGCTTGCCGTTCTTAATTCTAGAAATCCAGATTCCGCATGTTTGTGAAAATCTCGTCGCCATTGTTGTAACTGGTGTTGCAAATTATCTACTGACTGTTTGATAAACAATTAATTCATTCATCTCCTTTTTAAGATGGTTGCCAAAATGGTGTGATTCCAGGCCCAAATGGAATGCCCGCATAGAAGAATACGAGAAGCATGATAATCCAAGTTCCAAGGAATATAAGTGAATAGGGGATCATCAGCGAAATCAACGTACCCATACCCGCTTTTTTATCGTATTCTCGCATAAATGACAAGATAACAATGAAATAAGGATTTAATGGTGTAATGATATTCGTCGATGAATCCGCAATACGATACGCCGCTTGTGTAAATGCTGGGTGATAGCCTAGTTGCATGAATAATGGGATAAATACAGGTGCTTCGAGTGCCCACTTGGCCGAACCTGATGTAATCAAGAAGTTCAGAAGTGCTGTAAAGATTACATAACCAACAATGACCCAAACACCCGTTAAATTGATTTCTTTAAGGAACCCAGAACCGTTTACTGCAATCCAAGTACCGATGTTCGACCAGTTGAAGTAAGCAATGAACTGAGAAGCCGCGAAAATAAGTACGATATATCCGGACATATCACGCATTGATTCCGACATATATTTGGAAATGTCTTTCGACTCTTTAATATTACCAACTGTACGGCCATATGCAACAGCCATTACAATAAAGAAGAAAATGATGATTGGTACAATTCCTGTCAGGAATGGAGAAGGAATCATCCCTCCATCTTCATTTCTAAGTGGTGAAGCAGGCATGAAAATAAGTGCGGCAAGTCCAACAAGATAGGCAAGTCCAGCTAGGCCGGCATTTCGTAGACCTCTGCCCGCAGCGGGATGTTCTTCTTCCATTTCATTGATGGCAGCTTTCCCAGTATATTTTCCGAGCTTCGGTTCAATAATTTTTTCTGTAATGAGTCCACCAACAAGTGTAAGGACGAAAACAGATACAATATTGAAGTACCAGTTGTCAACAGGTGTGACGATTAATGTTGGATCGATAATTTTTGCCGCTTCTGTAGAAATACCTGCAAGAAGGGCATCCGTACCAACGACTAATAAGTTAGCGGTAAATCCTGCTCCAGCAGCCGCAAATCCAGCAGAAAGCCCGGCAATTGGGTGACGTCCTAATTTATAGAAAACCATCGCCGCTAGGGGCGGGATAAGTATTGTTGCTGCATCTGATGCAATATTACCCATAATTCCAGTGAAAACAATTGCATACGTGACCATAGATTTTGGAGCACGCATGATTGATCGTTTAATAGCTGTTTCTAGCAATCCGACTTTTTCAGCAAGACCCATACCAAGCATCATTGCAAGAACAAGGCCGAGTGGTGCAAAGCCGGTGAAGTTGCTAAGCATGGACGATAGAATATATTGGAGTCCTTCACCTGATAGTAAGTTCTTAATCGGTAATTCTTCTTGTGTACCCGGGTGGATTACAGATGCGTCAAACATCGCGAAAATGAACGATGCCACCATGACGGCGACAGCTAGATATACGAATAGCATGAATGGATCCGGCAGTTTATTACCGACTTTTTCAACCCAATTCATTGCCCGCATAAACCAACCTTGTTTTTCTTTATTATTCTTATTCATTTTATACCTCCAGAATTATAAATGTTATGATTGTTGAAGCTTTTGAAGTGCGCTTACTGCAACGTCTGTCATTGTGTTAATTCCTATTTCTAAAGCATCTTCATTGAAGTAAAACTCGGGATCATGAAGGGGCTTTTGAACGCCGGTTCCTTCTTTTGCGCAACCAAGCCAGTAAAATGCCCCAGGAATTTCTTCAAGGAATCTTGAGAAGTCTTCACCGGCCATAGATGCATCTACGTCAGGAACTGCTTCTTTTCCGTATGTATGAACAACTCGGTTACGGACAAGCTGCGCCCATTCAGGCGTGTTTACTGTCGCTTCATAGCCATCTCGATAGACAAAGTCTATTTCAACTTCATAAGCAATTTCGAAACCTTTGACTAAGTTAGCCATTCTTCTTTTAACCGTATCTTTTACTTCTTTGCTATATGTTCGAACGGTTCCATTTAGTTGTACTTCATCTGCAATGACATTGTATCGATATCCTCCATTGATTGTGCCAATTGTAACGACAGCAGACTCAATAGGGTTCGTATTACGGCTTACAATGGATTGCAATGAAGAGATAAATTCAGCGGCAATAACAATCGAGTCTTTCCCTTGATGAGGCATACTTGCATGGCCACCGGCTCCTTTAATTGTAAAAGAGATTGTGTCAGATGCACCCATCATTTCTTTGTCTCGTATGCCAATTTGTCCAACAGGAAGGTTCGGCCACACATGTTGACCGAAAATAACATCGGGTTTGTATTCAGCGAATACGCCGTCGTCCATCATTGGTCTTGCGCCACCAATTGGTGATGATTCCTCATTTGGTTGGAATACAAGAAGTACCCTACCTTTTAGTGAATCCTTCATTTCTTGTAATTTCAAACCGGTTCCGATAAGCATCGCGGTATGTGCATCATGTCCACAAGCGTGCATGATATCGTCGACTTTTGACTTGAATGGGACATTCGTTTTTTCCATTATTGGTAGTGCATCAATATCCGCACGAAGTGCAACTGTCCCACCTGGTTGTCCACCTTCAATAATTCCAAGCACTCCGGTTTTAGCAAATCCAGTTTTGAATGGGATTCCGACTTGTGTTAATTCTTCCTGTATTCGTTTTGAAGTTTCCCACTCTTTCCCACCCAATTCGGGATTTTCATGTAAAGCCCTTCGAATCTTTCTTGCTTTATTTATTATGCTCATCATTCAAAAACTCCTTATCTATTTTATTGAATAGCCAATTGTTTGAAACTAAAGGTTCGAGAACTATCCAATAATTATGAGAAGTATAACATAACAAATAGAAGTAGGAAATACAATAATTAAATAATTCAATTCCATCTAAACCCGATAGGAATAGGGTTTAAGGAAACTGAAATTACGGAATAACAAGTTAACTCGAATAAGTTCTTACTCGTTGAAAGGGCAAGGAATTTCGAAAAAACTATTTTTACGATAGCAAATATACGTAGGGAACGTTAAGAGGAAAGCAACTAATAATTCCTATACGATTCTTCGCTTTTTATCGCGTTTTGTGTTACTATTTAGCTTTAGAATAGAAGAGGACGTGAAGTTGAATTGATTACAATTAAAGTGCCAACTCCTGATATAACAATTGAACAACGTGAACAGAAAATGAGTGCAAACGTAGCACCTATCAAACCATTTTTCGGATTCGTTGATCTTCATGAGATACCACGCGATAAAGGCGGCATTATTTTGTTTTATAACAAAAGAAATGAACTATTATTTGTTGGGAAAGCCCGAAAAGCGCGTCAACGTGTTAAAAAACACTTTGAAGACACTGTATCTCCAATCAAAAATTACCGCGACGAAGTAAATAAAATTTCCGTCATTATCGTTGAAGACCCGATGGAAAGAGAAATCTATGAAACGTATATTATTAACACGGAACGTGCGAAATATAACGTAGACAAAGTATTTTTCGAATGAAGTAAAACGGCCGACTGCTTTATGCAATCGGCTTTTCTTTATGAAAAATAAAAAACAGCTGATAGCCACCGTTTATTTAAGTGGCTATCAGCTGTTTCATTTTTTCCGCAATGTCATGTATTGTAAGTAGAAAGCGTTACGAAAGGGGACATCGTTTTGAAATTTTTTCATACAGCGGATTGGCATCTAGGCAAACTCGTTCAAGGTGTGTATATGACAGAGAATCAACGTTTTGTTCTTGAACAATTTATTGAAGCAATTAAAATAGAAAAACCAGACGTAGTAATTATTGCGGGTGACTTGTATGACCGAGCAGTACCACCAACAGAAGCAGTGGCGTTATTAGATGAAACATTAGAAAAAATCATTATGGAATTAAAAACACCGATTCTTGCAATCGGAGGAAACCATGACAGTCCCGGACGTCTTCATTTTGGAAGTGGCTTAATGAAAGGAAAAGGATACCATGTCGTAGGACAACTACAAAAAGATACGAAGCCAATTGTATTAAGCGATGCATACGGAGAAGTCCATTTCCATCTCGTTCCATTTGCAGATCCTTCTGTTGTGAAACATCTCCATGAAGACGAAACCATTTCAAATCATAATGATGCGATGAAAAAAGTAATAGATGGTATTCAAAAGTCGATGGACAAAAATGCTCGTCATGTCTTTGTCGGACATGCATTCGTAACACCGCACGGGGAAAGTGAAAACAATACAAGTGATTCTGAACGTCCACTCGCTATTGGTGGAGCAGAATATGTGTCGGCTCATCTTTTTGAACCATTCCATTACACGGCGCTTGGCCATTTACATCAAGCACATTATGTGTTGAATGAAAAAATAAGATATGCGGGCTCTCCGCTTAAGTATTCGATTTCCGAGGAACGTCATAACAAAGGTTTTTTTATCGTCGAAATGGACAGCGAAGGACAAATTACTGTTGAAAGACGGGAACTAAAGCCGAAGCACGATATGCGAACGGTCGAAGGAACAATGGAAGACATTTTGCTTCACGCAGTAAACGAGGATTATGTCTTCGTGAAACTATTGGATGAAACACCGGTTTTATTCCCGATGGAAAAAATTCGGTCTGTATATCCAAATGCCATGCATGTTGAACGGAAGTTGTTTAAGCCAATTTCAATTGTCGAGGATGAACGGCAGTTGAAGCATGCGAAACAAGATGACATGACATTATTTAAGTCGTTTTATGAAGAGATGAAGGGTGAGGCGGCGGACGATGAAACGAAAAACTTATTTGCTGAAGTGCTTCATGAAGTCATGCATAGAGAGAGGGATGCGAATTGAGACCGATACTTCTTTCGATGACCGGATTCGGACCTTATAAGGGAACAGAAACAGTCGATTTCAGAGAGCTTAAGGATAATCGATTATTTGCCATTTCAGGTGCGACAGGTTCGGGGAAAACGACGATTTTTGACGGTATTTGTTTTGCATTATACGGACAAGCAAGCGGAGAAGACCGGACAGACATTCGAGCAATGCGCAGCGATTTTGCGGACAATGAAACACCGACTGCGGTTGAATTAACGTTCGAAATACATAACCGAATGTACCGAATCATGCGGCAAATACCATACGTGAAAATAGGAAACAAAAGGGAAACAACGGCACGCTGTGAATTTTATGAACAAACGGAAGACGGCGAAATACCTCTTGTAGATCGGCAAATCATTTCGGAAATCAACAAGAAAGCGGAAGAGTTAATTGGCTTTACACAGGCCCAATTTAGTCAAATTGTTATGTTGCCGCAAGGAGAGTTCCAGAAATTCCTTACGTCTGATACAGAAAACAAAGAAGCGATTTTACGGAAAATATTTAGAACAGAACCGTATCGTGAAATTGTTGAAAAGCTGAAAGTGAAAAAGGAGGCGGCACAAGCGGAATTGACGAGTGAAATGCAGCTAAGTGAAGGATATATTCGTCAAGTTTCATCCGTATTGCCTGAGCGGGAGTCATCGATTTTTGAAGTGCTTTCCAATGAACATCGTAATATCAATCAAGTTGTTCAAGGGTTGGAAGAGGAGTTCCTTTATTACGCGGAAAAAACAGTGAATGATAGAAAGAGCTACGAAGAGATTGTAAAAAAACATGCAGAGATGCTTGAATTCTATCATGCAGCTAAAAGTATGAATGAGCGATTTGAGGAAAAAGAACAAAAAGAGTCGGCTGTCACGGAACTATCCGAACAACTACCTCTTATTAACGGAAAAGAACAACAGTTAGCCGGGGCGGAACGGGCAGCCGCGATTGAGGAAGTTGAAATGCAGTTTAGCGAGTTGAAGAAAGAGGTTGCTGCCAAAGCAGGTTCTTTAGAAAAAGCTACAGTCGCACTACAGGCAGCAACTGATACGATGGAAGAAACTGAACTCCTCTTTAAAGTGGAAGAAGGGCGGAAAGGGGACCGCGAACGACTGGCGGAAAACTTGATTCGACTAAAAGACCACTTGCCTGCTGTTTCAGAATTAGCATCAAAAGAAGCGATGCTAGATTCGATGAAAAAAGAGATCGATAGACTGAATACGAAATTTGTTGAGACAGTCGAGGAAACGGTAATCGAAACAGAAAAGCTTGATACATTAAAAATGGGTATTGATAATCTAGAAGAACAACTGATTCCATTTGACGAGCGTGTAGATCTGTTAAATGAAACGAATGAAAAATGTAAAGTTCTCGATGGATTTATTCGTATGCAAAACAAGGTGGCTACTTTTGAACAAGAGAAAGTGGATCATGAAAAACGTTATGAAAAACATAAAATGGAATACGTTGGACTGGAGAAAAAGTGGCTGAATAATCAAGCTGCGATGTTGGCAGCATCCCTTCACGACGGAGAAGCCTGCCCGGTATGCGGAAGTATGGATCATCCTACTAAATCGGATAATCATATGGAAACAGTCATTACAAGGGAACAATTGGACGTTGAAAAAGATTCACTGGCGGAAGTGGAAAGTGGATATCGTATGGCGGCTGTAAAATTTCACAGTGCAGTCGAACAGGCGAATGATCAGTTAAAAGAAATCGAACGTCTGCAAATCGAAATTGAAAGTGTTTCCTTATATGAGATGAAAAAGCAACTGGAAGTGGAAGTAGTCGAACTTCGCAAAGCACGTAAAGTACTTAACGAATTGAAAAATCAATTGAAAGTGCAGGCTGGACTTGTGGCCGAACTTGTGAAAAAGAAAACGGAAATGGAACAATCGTTATTCGAACGGAAGTCTTTATATGATAAAGAGCTTGCGCTTGTTGGATTGACTCTGCAAGCAATTCCAAAAGATGTCCAAGTACTTGCTGTCCTTCAGGAAAGGATTGCAGAAACGGAAATGAAGAAAATTGAGTTAGATCGAAACTGGGACATTGTGCAAAAATCCCGGGAAGAAGCAAGAGGCAAACTGATACTGTCAACTTCGGCCAAAATGCATGCAGAAAGTTCGCTTAAGGAGGCGGAAAAAAAGAGAAACAATGCAGAAGAACGATTCAAGGAAGCGTTGCATAAATCTGCCTTTCCGACGGAAGAAGCGTATCTTGCAGCCAAAATGCCGGAAGCAGATCGGATGACATTAAAAGAAGTGATTTTTAATTTCAAACAACAACTTCATTCACTGCGCGAAGCCGTAGTTGAACTTAGAAAAATGCTCGAAGGTAAAGAAGTTTTAGACTTGGTTGGTCTTGAGGCAGCAGTGAATGAACTGAAAAAAGAGTATGAGTCGTCCCTTGCAAATTATAATGAATCATTAGAACTTGAAAAATCTGTATTGGGACTGAAAAAGAAAATTGTCCAATCATCGGAGAACGTACTTGGGCTTGAACGGACTTATGGAAAAGTCACAGATCTTTATGACATTGTCAGAGGTCAAAACGGCTTGAAGTTATCATTCGAGCGATATATTCAAATCGAGTATTTAGAAAGGATTATTCAATCAGCAAACGAACGGCTTAGAGGAATGTCGAATGGTCAGTTTGAATTAATACGAAGTGATCGACAAGAAGTCCGTGGTAGGCAAAGTGGATTAGGTCTTGATGTATATGATGCGTACACCGGTCAAACGCGCGATGTGAAAACATTGTCGGGCGGCGAGAAGTTTAATACGTCGCTTTGTCTTGCGCTTGGAATGGCAGATGTTATCCAAAGCTTTCAAGGTAGCGTTTCAATAGACACGATGTTCATCGACGAAGGTTTTGGTTCATTGGATGAAGAATCATTGAATAAAGCAATCGATACACTCATTGAGCTTCAAAAATCGGGTCGAATGATTGGTGTTATTTCCCACGTTGAAGAGCTAAAAGCCGCTTTTCCCGCTATTCTTGAAGTGATAAAATCAAAAGAAGGTCATAGTCACACAAAGTTTGTAGTTAAATAAACAGATGAGTTACCCGTTCCGACTTTCAGTAGTCTAGGAGTGGGTAATTTTCTGAATACATTAGTAAATAGAAAAATGAGTAATATATTGCATTTTGGATGTTATAAGAGTATTATTATTTTCAGCGATATATTGCATATAGCACATCGTAAACGCTTCGAACATCATAGGGGGAACTGGAATTATGGAAACGAAATTACCGTTTAAGTCATATCTTATAATTGGAACTATGTTATTCGCATTATTTTTTGGTGCAGGGAATTTAATTTTTCCGGCGCAACTAGGACAATATTCGGGTACTAACCTTATACCAGCTATTATTGGATTTTTAATTACGGGTGTTGGCCTACCGTTTCTTGGAATTCTAGCAATAGGTATTTCCGGAAGTAATAACTTACAAGACTTGGCAAGTCGTATCCATCCAGTATACGCAGTTATTTTTACATCTTTACTTTATTTAACAATCGGACCATTCTTCGCGGCACCACGAACAGGTGCAGTTGCGTTTGATGTCGGGATTGCACCATTTATTTCTGAAGATTTCATGCAAGTCGGGTTAATTATTTTCACTTTACTGTTTTTTGGTATCACATTATGGTTATCGTTAAATCCAGCAAAACTTGTGGACCGTGTAGGAAAGGTGCTATCACCGGCAATTATTATTTTACTTCTTGTTTTACTAGCAGCTGTCGTTATCAAACCGATGGGAGCTATTGGGGCACCGGAAGAAGCCTATGCTAGTGGCGCCTTTATGAAAGGATTTACAGAAGGATATAACACGATGGATGCACTTGCTTCACTCGTATTCGGAATCATTGTCATTAACGTAATCCGTTCAATGGGTGTGACAAATAAACGAGGTATTTTAGTTGCTACTGCAAAATCCGGCGCTGTTGCAACGGCATTCCTTGCGATACTTTATGTTGGAATTGCTTACTTAGGGGCTACGAGTACACAGGCAATGGGTCTTTTTAAGACTGGTGGACCTGTTCTAAGTGGTGCATCATCGTACTATTTCGGAACGTTCGGATCTGTCATGCTTGCGGTTATTATTCTCCTTGCGTGTTTGACAACAAGTATCGGTCTGATGATGGCTTGTGGGGAGTATTTCCATACGATTATGCCGAAAATTAGCTATAAAGTATTCGTTATATTTTTTACAACATTTTGTTTTGTTGTTGCGAATTTCGGATTGTCGAATATCATTACTTATTCAATTCCCGTATTGATGTTCTTGTATCCACTTGCAGTTGTACTAATGCTACTGACATTTTTGTCGCCAATCTTCAATCACTCGAGAATTGTATATGTTGGGGCAACAGTCGTTGCATTTATGATTAGTACAATCGATGGTTTGAAAACTCTTTGTGATTCATTGGAGATTTCGTATTTCGGTTGGATGTCACCAGTTATTTCATTTTATGAACGCTTCTTGCCATTTTATAATGAGGGAATTGGATGGCTGTTACCTGTTCTTCTAGTCATGCTCATTACAGGCATAGTGGCTCGCTTGCAAAAACTATCCACAGCTCATGCTCAATAAAACGCTAATTCGGACCTTTATCACTTTAAAACAGTGATGAAGGTCCTTTTTGAATTTCGAAAAAAAATAAACAACATGCCAATTGTTTTTGGCGGGATTCTTTATTTCCATACATGTATACTAGACGGAATACTCTTTTAATAATATAAAGAACTGTATATTTAGATATATTATTAAGTTCCACTTGTTTTATAAGTCCAATAATATATAATAATCAGTGGACTTGCTTTATACATAGAGGAGGAAGCGTAAATGGTAACGTTTTTAGCATCTTTGATTTTACTTTTCGCCGGATACGCAATTTATTCGAAAGTTGTTGAAAAAGCATTTGGTGTGAACGATTCTCGTGAAACACCGGCTTACACGGTGAATGATGGAATGGATTATGTACCGATGAGTTGGTGGAAAGGCTGGCTTATCCAATTATTAAATATTGCGGGACTAGGTCCAGTTTTCGGAGCAGTTGCTGGGGCGCTGTACGGGCCGGTCGCATTCATTTGGATTGTTATCGGATCTATTTTTGCGGGAGGCGTACATGACTATTTCTCAGGCATGCTGTCTTTGAAACACGGCGGTGCGCAATTCCCGAAGATTGTAGGAAAGTATTTAGGGAACTTTGCTGAAAAATCAATCACAATCATTTCCATTGTGTTGATGGTTCTTGTTGCTGCTGCCTTCACTGCGGGACCAGCCCAATTGATTGCACAAATTACACCGATTGGTTTTATGGGTGCGCTTATACTTGTGTTTGGTTATTTTATATTAGCTGCAATTTTACCTATCAATAAAATCATAGGGAGAATCTATCCCGTTTTTGGAGCGGTTCTTATTTTCATGGCGGTTGCGATTGCTATTGCACTTCTTTTTGGTGGGCAACCAATTCCGAACTTAACATTGGAGAACTTGCATCCAGGTGACTTGCCGATTTGGCCACTGCTTATGGTGACGGTTTCATGTGGTGCAATTTCAGGTTTCCATTCAACTCAAAGTCCCATCGTTTCGCGTACGATGAAAAAAGAATCAGAAGGACGTAAAATCTTCTACGGTGCAATGATTGCAGAAGGCGTTATTGCGCTCATTTGGGCTGCTGCTGGAATGACGTTCTTTGGTGGGACAGGCGGTTTACAAACAGCTCTTGCAGCTGGCGGACCAGCTGGTGTTGTGAACGAAATTTCAACGTCACTTTTAGGTACAGTCGGAGGAATCCTTGCGATATTATCTGTAATTATCTTGCCAATTACAACAGGGGACACGGCGCTTCGTTCTTCGCGAATGATTGTAACTGAATCGATTTCCAAATGGGTGGATCCAGATAAAAAAATTATTGTTCTTGGAGCTACAATTGCATTGGGTGTGCCGATGTTTTTACTTTCAACAATTGACTACACGTTTTTATGGCGTTATGTCGGATGGACGAACCAACTATCGGCCACAATTATGCTATGGGTAGCTGTTTCGTTTTTACTAAAAGCGAAGAAATCCCATTACATTGCCGGCATTCCGGCTCTCTTCATGACGGGTGTAGTTTGTACGTATATTTTCTATGCACCTGAAGGTTTTAATATGGACTATTCGATATCACTCATTATCGGGTCCATTTTGACCGCGGGTGTAGCTGTACTTTATGTACGACAGATTATTCGTCACAAAGGTTTTGCGAAAAATCAAGTACCATTAAGGTCATAACGAATCCATATGAAAAGCCGAATTCCTTCAAAGAAGGGATTCGGCTTTTCTTTACTTTTCATCTTTTAAATTATGAAATTCGTCAATCGCACGTAGCCAATTATCTCGCATAATTGCGGAAACTTTTAGACCGTTACGTTCTTTCATTAATTGAATCATTTTGTTATGTTCTTCGATTGATTCCTTCGTTAGTACAATCGAATTATGGAAAAACAATCTTCGAACATGTGCTTGAAGCGATTCTACCATCGATAGAATGTATGGATTATTAGCCACATCAACGATGATCTGGTGGAATTCTTCATCAATTTTTAAAGCGGAAAAGTAGTTTCTCGTTTGTACGGCGATTGCGAATCGCTCATTTGTAGTTTCAAGTAGTGCAATCGTTTCTTCGGTAAGTCGTGGAATCGCAAGCTCAGCCGATAAAGCTTGCAAAGCAGCAAGTGGAGGGAGTAAGTCAGTAATTGAATCTCGCTCAATGCCTGTTACTTGCGTCGCTTTTCCGGGGAACATTTCGACAAAACCTTGCACTTCAAGAAGTTGTAATGATTCGCGAATTGGAGTTCTGCTTACACCTAACACCTTAGCAAGCTCTAAATCATTCAATTTTTCACCGGGATATAGCGTGCCGTCGATTATCCACTGTTGAAGTTGGTTGAATGCGGTTTCTTTTGCTGTTTTTCGTTTCGTTTTTATATGATCGGTAGGTACGGGCATTACTTATCACATCCTGAATATGTCATTATTATTAGTATACAGGAAAATGGGTTTTAATGATATGCAATATATTGCATGTTGAGAATGGTGTTTACCTTGAAATGAAGATTCTCACTGAAAAAGAAAATCGTTGAACCGGCTCCCTTTCCGCGGGCGTTGCCTCAGCCTTCTCGCTACGCTGCGGGGTCTGAGACTAACGCTATTCTCGCAGAAGTGTCGCCTTGTTCAACGATTTTCGGGTGTGCTGAAATAAGGTATTCCTGTTAAGAAAACTACTCCAGAAGGCATCCCTTAGCGCCAAGCATTTTTAGTGGGATACTTTATTCCCTTTTAAATATACGTGTATATTTTGTGAAGAACTTGTTTGAAAGAAAATAGAAGCCGTAGCCGACCATGCTTCCCAATGTATTTAGCCAAAGATCGTCAATATCGCTGCTTCTTGGCTGGCCGAGTTGCACCGTTTCGATAAAAAAAGAAATGCAAAATCCGCTAAGGACGACTTTCCAAAAACGATTGAATTTTCCCCATAACAATGGAATCATAAAACCAATAAGTATAAAAATACATATATTTCCTAAAAAGTTAATGATGAAAGGTTGCCAAAAGTTCAATTCGGTTATGGCATAGTAATTATCAATGAAAACTTGGAATGGAATGAGATTTACATTGGTAAATGAACGTGTAACTTTTGGTCCTGTATACGTAAAAGACATAATCGTTTGTGAAAATAACGCAATCATAAATAATGAAAAAGCGATAACTCCGATTTCATGTACCAAATTGAATGGCTTAATTTTACGGATTTTATAGTAAGTGAATCGAATGACGATAATTATTGGCAAAGCAATGATCATGAAGGGAAGCATTGTACTAATATAACCGAGTATAGCTATCAAGTAGTTCACCTTGCTTCATCTGAATTATTTCTTAGCTTGCTTTAAAATTGTAAAGCGGTTTAATGATGTCTAGGACATCTACGGTTTCGCCGATATGTTTTAAGATGTCTTCCATCTTTTTGTAGGCAAATGGGGATTCATCGACAGTCGATTTCGTAACGGAAGTACTCCAGACGTTTTTCATCGTATCCTCGAATTCAGTAATATCTACTTCACGTTTCGCTTGGGTTCTACTCATAATTCTACCTGCGCCGTGAGGACCGGAATAGTTCCATTCCGGATTTCCTTTACCACGACAAATAAGAGAACCATCGCGCATATTCATTGGAATAATAACAATTTCACCTGCTTGCGCGGAAATAGCACCTTTTCGTAGAATCATATTTTCAATATCAACATAGTTGTGGATTGTGTCAAAAATAGAAAGAGTGTCCCAATCCATTTCCCTACAAATTACTTCAGCCATCGTTTGGCGATTCATAGCCGCAAACTTTTGTGCGATATGGACATCGTGTAAATAGTTTTCCATATTTTCACCTTCTACGTAGGCCATGTCTTTTGAAATAGAAGGCCGTTGACTTTGTATTTCTCTAATTGTATTACTAATTTCATCATGCTTATTTGCTGCTTTCAGTTCGGCAATCCGTCGATTGACTTCACTACGATTATCTAATAATGATTCCACGGCAACTCGTTGATAATGCTCGGAAATTTGTTTGCCGAGGTTCCGGCTTCCCGAATGAATAACGAGATATACACTACCATCTTTACTTTCATTCATTTCAATAAAATGGTTGCCACCTCCAAGCGTCCCGACGCTCACACGGGCTCTTCCTTCATTAATAGGGGCCAGCACTTCTGAGAAAGGGATTTCGGATGCATTTATATGTGCTTTTTGCCGAACGTTCATGCCGTTTGGAATGTTTTTACGAATCACTTGATCTAGATTTTTGAAATCAATTTGTTCTTTTTTTACATCTAGCTGAACGCAAATCATTCCACAACCTAGATCCACACCGACGAAATTTGGAACAATCTTATCTGTAATCGTCATCGTCGTTCCAATCGTACATCCTTTTCCGGCATGTAAATCTGGCATCATACGGATTTTGGCGTTTTCAAGAAATTCCTGATTGCATAGATCATATACTTGTTGTTTTGCAGTTTCTTCAATTACATCAGTAAAAACAATGGCCTTATTGTATTTCCCTTGGATTTCAATCAACTAAATCACTCTTTTCTTAAATTTTTCTTTTGAATTTAAGTGCAATGTCCAAATCGGTTTCGGATGATCCGTAAGTTGGTTCTTCGCATTGAAAGATGAATCCGCGTGCTTTGTAAAATGGAATGGCGTAATTATTTCCTTTTGCAACAGCAACCCATTGTTCAGTTGCCCCGTACGTATGTTTTTGTATTTTGGTAAAAAAGTTAAGCAGTCGTGTGCCAATTCCCATTCCTCTTACTGTTGGGTTCATATAGAAGACATATACTTCGCCAGCGGTTTCGCCAATCATCCCTCCGCCGATTACACCAACAATTTTTCCGGGCATTTCCGCAACATAGTAGCCATGCCAACTTGTATTCATGAACTGGATTTCATCTGCGATTCTATGAAAGTTATAATACTGATCGATTAATTGTTGAATATATTCTTTGGAATATAGCGATTCATAGGTGAACCATTGACTTGTTATGAGTACATCTTGTACTGCGTGTGCATCTTTTATAGTTGCTTGCCGAATAATCATAGCTCCCATTCCATTCCTTGTAATATAGTGTGACGTATTGTAACAAAAAGAAGTTTCATTGTAATGTTCCTGTAATAATTTGCAGTTATTGTAGAGATAGATAAAAAATGAGGAGATGAGTAATTGAAAAAATTTCTAGTAACATTAACTTTGACAATTGCCCTAGTTTTCAGTTTAGCAAATGAAAGTTCAGCTTCTTCAACTTACACTATTAAAAAAGGTGATAGTTTATACAAAATTTCAAGAATGCATAATACTACAGTAGCAAATTTGAAAGTCTGGAATAATTTGAAATCGGACTTAATTCATCCGAACCAAAAATTGGTAGTCACTTCTGGAGGCCAAGCGGTTAAGAATCCAGTTAAGAAACCGGCAACAACAACGCCATCTAGATCGGATGCTGATAAAGTTCAGAAAGAATTTATAGTTTCAGCAACAGCTTATACAGCTTATTGTAACGGATGTTCAGGAATAACGAAAACCGGGATCAATTTAAAGAAGAATCCTGGACTAAAAGTAATCGCTGTAGACCCAAAAGTGATCAAGCTTGGTACGAAAGTGCATGTTGAAGGATATGGATATGCAGTTGCGGGGGATATAGGCGGAGCGATTAAAGGCAATAAGATTGACGTATTCATCCCAACGAAAAGTGCGGCATACCAATGGGGCCGTAAGAACGTGAAGATTAAAATACTAGAATAATAAGTTGCCAACTTTCTTTCGGGAAAGTTGGTTTTTTTATGGATATCTTTCCGAGTAACTAATAGTAGGATATAATATATTCATAGGAGTTTATCAACCGTATTCATACTATTCCGAGTCTATTTCCTGGGGAATGATTACTAAGTTGAAGAAAGCGAGGCTAAAATGATTGAAGCTTAAGATTAGTATTGGTTTGTTAATCGTTGGATTGCTGTTGTTTGGATGGGTGCAGGTATATTATTTACCGAAGATTGATGCATTGGCCGAACAAAAGCAGTTGGAACAACTTGAGCCTGAGACACATCACTTTAGCTCGATGCTTGAGTATGCAAATCTGTATATGGGGAATTCTGGAAACAACACGAACCTAGTTAATAATTTACCTATGAGCGATGTTTTTCGTTTATATGAACAGAATCCCGACGAATTTACATTCAGGATAAACTATGACGAAACTGTCGAAGGTGTCGGGAAAGAGCGTGTTGAAAAATCAATTTTGTATAATGCGACGGCGATTTTTACTCTTATTGAAAACATGGAAATCGTTGAATTTTCATTTGTAGATGATATATATACAGTGACTCGTAAGCGGGTGAATGAATGGTTCGATGAGGATGTTTCTACATTTAACGATGAGCTGGTATTTGAAGAAAAAGTACAACAACCGATTATAAAAAAAGAACGCCTTACTGAGTGGTTCGATGCGTATATTGGAGGGGGAAACTAAATGGAATTGTATATTGTGACGGGTGCTTCGAAAGGGATTGGGTTTGAACTGTTGAAACAACTACAAGTAAAGGGTAAGAAAGTGGTTGGAATTGCGAGGACTTCACCCGAAGGTGCTGAAAAGTTCGTAATTACGGATCTTGCGGAGACGGACAAACTTACTACGCTTATTGGGAATTTGATTGAGGAAAATAGCGAAGGTACAACTTCGTTTACACTTATTAATAACGCGGGAATGGTCGATCCTATTGGGTTGATAGGGGAAGTGGAAGGGGAAGCAATCGCACAAGCGATTGCTGTTAATTTGACTGCTCCAATGATTTTATCGAATGCATTTATTTCTAAAATAAAGGATTTTGATGGAAAGAAACGTATCGTTAACATCTCATCTGGAGCAGGTCGGAATGCATATGAAGGATGGGGAACGTATTGTACGACGAAAGCTGGGCTGGATCACTTTTCGCGGGTTGTTGCACTTGAACAGGCGAACTCTACAAATCCCGTAGACATCGTCTCGATTGCCCCCGGAATTATTGATACGGGCATGCAGGAAACGATTCGGGCAAGTGGGGAAGGCGCATTTCCGCTCCTAGATCAATTCATTCATTATAAGGAGCAAGGTTTATTAAGCAGTGCGGAGCAAACAGCGGAAAAACTAATTGCGTTTATGGAAAACGAAGACTTTAAATCAGTAGGCCCGATTGCAGATATTCGTAACTTTTAATTTTATACAACATTCATTAAAAAAGGTGCCCAACTGAATATATTCAGTTGGGCACCTTTTTTATCTTTTATCGTATTTCAGTCAAGTGTGTTGAAATCTTTCATTTTTTCAAGCGCAATGAGAAATGGGGGATTGTTTTTCTGGTTAATGAGTTCGTAACGGACAACATGGACGTCTGCTTGATGAAGATTCATTACGAAATCAAGAAGTGCATCCCGTTCTTCTGCGCCGCCTTCATGTCCGTCGTAGACAGAAATGGCGATAATACCACCCTTTTTTAACATACCAAGTAGTGTATGGATGGCTTTAATGGTCGTATCTGGTTTAGTGACAATTGACAAATCTTCACTATGCGGCAAATAGCCAAGATTGAAAACCGCACCGCCAATTTTTTCGTTGACGTATTGTTCGACCTTATCATGACTATCTAAAATAAGGGATACTCGGTTATTTAGTTCGCCAAGTCTTTGGGCAGTTGAATCTAGGGCAGCTTGTTGAATATCAAATGCGTAGACGTGCCCGTGTTCGCCAACATGCTTTGCTAAAAATTGTGTATCGTTACCATTTCCAGCGGTTGCGTCGACAACAATCTCGCCGGGAACTATGGTGCGCTCAAGTAAACGTCTTGCAAAAGGAAGGACGCGTAGTAGTTTCATATTAGTTGACCCGCCTTTACATAATGTTTCCCTTGGTAACTGCCACGACGTTCAAGCTCTTTGTCGATGCCGTTCAATACTTCCCATTTTGTGACGCTCCACATCGGGCCAATCATTAGTTCAATCGGACCGTCGCCTGTAATGCGGTGGATAATCATTTCTGGTGGGAGGATTTCAAGTTGGTCGGCGACAAGGCTGATGTATTCATCTTTTTTTAGAAATTCAAGATGACCTTTTTCGTATTGTTTAACCATTGGGGTTCCTTTTAATAAGTGGAGCAGATGGATTTTAATCCCTTGCACATCGAGTTTTGCAACTTCCCGAGCAGTCTCCATCATCATGTCGTGATCTTCAAGAGGTAATCCGTTAATAATATGTGCGCATACTCGGATTCCGTGTTTACGAAGCTTGTTGACACCTTCTACATACGTTTGGTAATCATGTGCGCGGTTAACGAGATTTGCTGTTTTTTCATGAACCGTTTGTAGGCCAAGTTCAACCCATAAATATGTACGTTCATTGAGTTCTGCTAAATATTCAACGACATCATCGGGTAGACAATCGGGCCGGGTTGCAATGGATATGCCCATCACACCTTCTTGTGCAAGCGCCGCTTCAAATTTTTCTTTTAACTTGGCAAGGGGCGCATGCGTATTTGTATACGCTTGGAAATAAGCCATCGGTTTGCCGTCTTTCCACTTTTTCTGCATTTTCGCTTTGATTTCTGCAAATTGTACATCAATCGGATCCACACGGTCACCCGCAAAGTCACCGGATCCAGCGACGCTACAAAATGTACAACCACCGAATGCGACCGTCCCGTCCCTATTTGGGCAATCAAACCCTGCATCAAGCGCCACTTTAAATACTTTGAATCCGAACTCATCTTTCAAATGGCGAGACCATGTATAATATCGTTTCCCTTCAGTTGGGAATGGAAATGTTAATTTGTCCACTATTTCACTCCTCTAAAGGTGTATTATACCACGTTTAGTCGGTGGTGTATCACACAAAAGTCTTGTCGGATTATAGGGAAAGGCATACAATCGGCTTAATTACTTGATTGGGGGGAGCGCATGCCTAAAGCGGTTTGGTTGCTTATTATTGGAATGCTTGTCAACGTTACCGGAAACTCATTTTTATGGCCTTTAAATACGATTTATATACATGATTATCTAGGGAAATCCCTGTCAGTTGCTGGTCTAGTACTTATGGCGAATGCCGCTGCGGGTGTCGTTGGAAATTTACTTGGTGGATTTCTATTTGACCGAATCGGTGGGTACAAATCAATCATTTGGGGAATTGTTGTTTCGCTTGTTGCATTAACATGTCTTGTTTTTTGGCACGGATGGCCTCACTATGTGTTGTTTTTAACATTTCTTGGTTTTAGTGGAGGGATTGTCTTTCCAAGTATGTACGCAATGGTTGGAACGCTATGGCCAGAAGGTGGAAGAAAAGCATTTAACGCAATTTATCTTGCACAAAATGTTTATTGTGGCGATGATTATCGTAACGTTTGGCGAGATTTTCCTGTGGCCTGTAATTCCAACAATAGCAAGTCAACTTGCACCGAAAGGAAGAGAAGGTTTTTATCAAGGGATTGTCAACAGTGCCGCGGCGATAGGTAAAATGATTGGCCCATTTGCTGGCGGCGTACTAGTTGATTTATATGGCATGAAAATGATGGTCTTTATATTATTAGGAGTAGTTAGCTTCGCATTCATCACAACATTTCTTTATGACCGACCGCTTAGAAAAATAAGTTATGACGGGGAAAGTAATGATTATATAGGTTGAACTAAAGAGTGCTACTAACGACGCTTGGGGGGCGCCTTCGCTGAAGATTATGTGGAAAACATAAGTCCAATCTATGTAGTGGTTTTTAAATAATTCATTCATTTCATTGCAACATTCTGTTATGTTTGATTTAATTGAATAGAACAGCTATTACAGAAAAATTCAAATGATTCAGAGGGGGATGTATTATGAAACCAATTTATTCATCTGCGAAAGAGGCAGTTGCGAATATTCAAGACGGTGCAACATTGATGGTTGGAGGGTTTGGGCTTGTTGGGATTCCAGAACAGCTCATTTTGGCACTTGTAGAAAAAGGGGTAAAAGATTTAACGGTTATTTCAAATAACTGCGGAGTTGACGAGTGGGGACTTGGACTTTTATTGAAAGAAAAGCAAATTAAAAAAATGATCGGATCATATGTAGGTGAGAATAAAGAATTCGAACGCCAAGTACTTTCTGGTGAAATCGAAGTAGAACTGACACCACAAGGGACGCTTGCAGAGAAAATTCGTGCAGGTGGAGCGGGAATTCCAGCGTTTTATACGCCGGCTGGTGTCGGTACAACGGTTGCGGATGGCAAAGAGATTCGTATATTTAACGGGAAAGAATATGTTCTTGAAGAAGCGTTACAGGCGGACTTTTCACTTATTCGCGCAGCGAAGGCAGATAAATTCGGGAACCTTATTTATAATAAAACGGCTCAGAACTTCAATCCGATGATTGCAGCTGCAGGTAAGTTTACGATTGCGGAAGTAGAAGAAATCGTTGAAACAGGGGATCTTGATCCGCAAACGATCCACACGCCGAGCATTTATGTACAAGGCCTTTTACAGGCAAAACAAGAAAAACGAATCGAGCGTTTGACAACTCAGTAAGAAATTAGGAAGGGGAATGTTTACAGTGGGAAAAGTTAATTATAGAGAGCGTATTGCAAAACGTGCTGAAAAAGAGATTGAAAATGGGAACTATGTAAACCTTGGTATTGGTATGCCGACGCTTGTAGCGAATTATATTTCAGAAGATAAAACAGTTGTATTACAGTCCGAAAATGGACTTCTTGGAATCGGGCCTTATCCAACGGCAGATGAAGTCGATCCTGATTTGATTAATGCGGGGAAAGAAACGGTTACTTCAATTCCCGGTTCGGCTTATTTCACGAGCGCGGAGTCGTTTGCAATGATTCGTGGCGGGCATGTTGACGTTGCTATCCTTGGAGCGATGGAAGTTTCGGAAAAAGGGGATCTCGCTAACTGGATGATTCCTGGTAAGATGATAAAAGGAATGGGCGGCGCAATGGACCTCGTGCACGGTGCGAAAAAAATCATCGTCATTATGGATCACGTCGCTCATGACGGTTCTGCTAAAATTAAAAAAGAATGTGAACTTCCACTAACAGGGAAAAATGTCGTACACAAAATTATTACAGAACGTGCACTTATCGAAGTGACTCCTGAAGGACTTGAACTAAAAGAAGTGTTTGAAGGTTTTACGGTACAGGATGTTATTGATTCGACAGAAGCCAATTTAATTGTTAAAGACATTAAGGAAAATGTAAGCTAATAAGAAAATACAGAAGCCACTCGAATGTGGCTTCTATTCTTTTTGATTAATCACTAAAAGCTTGTCATTTCTGAAAGGTTCGCTTAAAATGATTACATAATAGCAATTGACGAAGAGAAGGAATAGTAAATTACAATGTGTCTACAGAGAGTCGGTATTTGGGTGGGAGCCGATGATGCGATGAATTGAACTCGCCTTTGAGTCTGCAATGGTGAAAACTAGTAGCCGGTGCCGTTTTCCGCGTTAAGGAATCAAGTTGGGCGGTTTACCGTCAATTTGGGTGGCACCGCGGGAAGTACATAGAACTCTCGTCCCTTAGTTTGTTAAGGGACGGGAGTTTTTCATTTGAATGAGGAGGAATAGGTAATGAGTTATAATCACGGACAAATTGAGAAGAAATGGCAACAATATTGGAAAGAAGAGAAAACGTTCAAGATGACGGATGATCCGTCGAAACCCAAATTTTACGCACTAGATATGTTCCCATATCCGTCGGGGGCTGGGCTTCATGTTGGACATCCCCTTGGCTACATAGCAACTGATATTTTAAGTTCGTTTAAACGGAAGCAAGGATATAATGTTCTTCATCCAATGGGCTGGGATGCGTTTGGTCTACCAGCAGAACAGTATGCACTGGATACAGGAAATGATCCTGCTGAATTTACAGCGAAAAATATCGAGACATTTAAACGTCAAATGAATGACCTCGGATTTTCATATGATTGGGATCGTGAAATCAATACAACCGATCCAAGCTATTATAAATGGACACAATGGATTTTCATCCAGCTGTACAATAAAGGGTTAGCGTATGTGGATGAAGTTGCAGTAAACTGGTGCCCCGCACTTGGTACAGTGCTTGCAAACGAAGAAGTGATTGACGGGTTGTCTGAGCGTGGTGGGCACCCAGTTGAGCGCCGTCCGATGCGCCAGTGGGTTCTACGCATTACAAATTACGCAGATCGACTTCTTGAAGACTTGGATGACCTTGACTGGCCGGAGAGCTTGAAAGACATGCAACGCAACTGGATTGGTCGTTCAGAAGGTGCGCAGCTTACATTCGAAATAGATGGAACAGATTTATCATTTGATGGATTCACAACACGTCCAGATACAATTTTCGGTGCAACGTATGCAGTTCTTGCGCCAGAACATAGCCTTGTTCAAGAAATTACGACAACGGAGCAAAAAGATGCGGTTGCGAAATATCTCGATGAAGTGAAAATGAAGAGTGACTTGGAACGAACGGATCTTGCAAAAGAGAAGACGGGCGTATTTACAGGTGCTTACGCAATTAACCCGGCAAGTGGCGATAAAATGCCAATATGGATTGCAGATTATGTTCTTGCTACATACGGAACTGGAGCCATTATGGCGGTTCCTGCTCATGATGTGCGGGACTATGAGTTTGCGACGGAATTCAACCTTCCAATTATCGAAGTCGTTGCAGGTGGGGATGTTTCAAAAGAAGCTTATGTTGGCGACGGAAAACATATTAATTCCGGATTTTTAGACGGTCTTGAAACAGATGAAGCTATCGAAAAATCGATTGAATGGTTTGTAGAAAAAGGAAAAGGCGAGAAGAAAGTTACGTTCCGTCTTCGCGATTGGTTATTTTCTAGACAGCGTTATTGGGGCGAACCGATTCCAATTATTCATTGGGAAGATGGCACAATGACACCTGTTGAAGAATCAGATTTACCACTTGTACTTCCGGTTACAGATAATATTAAACCGAGTGGAACAGGTGAATCGCCTCTTGCCAACATCGAAGAGTGGATTAACGTCGTTCATCCTGAAACGGGTATGAAAGGTCGCCGCGAGACGAATACGATGCCACAATGGGCGGGTAGCTGTTGGTATTACCTTCGCTACATAGATCCGAATAACGATGAAATGCTTATTGATCCGGAGCTTGCGAAACGTTGGTTACCAGTGGACATATATGTCGGCGGCGCAGAACATGCGGTTCTTCATCTTCTATATGCAAGATTTTGGCATAAAGTACTTTATGATATTGGCGTTGTTGCAACAAAAGAACCATTCCAGAAGTTATTTAACCAAGGGATGATCCTCGGAGAAGGCAATGAAAAAATGTCGAAGTCAAAAGGTAATGTTGTCAATCCAGATGATATTGTTCACTCACATGGTGCTGATACACTTCGCATTTACGAGATGTTCATGGGGCCACTAGAATCATCGAAAGCGTGGTCAACAAATGGTCTTGACGGGGCTCGTCGTTTCTTAGACCGAGTATGGCGCCTATTTGCTAACGAAGATGGTACGTTAAGTTCAAAAGTCGGCGGAGAAGCTGGTGGAGAACTGGAAAAAGTGTATCATCAAACTGTGAAGAAAGTGACAGAAGACTTTGAAGGAATGCGTAATAATACAGCAATCTCTCAACTGATGGTTTTCATTAATGAAGGGTACAAAGTGGATTCAATTCCTACAGAGTATGTTGAAGGTTTTGTTAAGATGCTATCGCCGGTTACTCCTCATTTGTCTGAAGAGTTATGGGAAATGTTAGGTCATACAGATACGATCACATATGAATCATGGCCAACATACGATGAATCGAAACTTGTCGATGAAACGGTTGAAATTGCAGTACAGATTAATGGGAAAGTGCGTACGAAAATCGTTGTGGCAAAAGATGCTTCGAAAGAAGATCTTGAAACAGTCGCATTGAATGACGAGCGAGTGAAGGAGTTCCTTGAAGGAAAAGAAGTGAAGAAAGTTATTGGAATTCCAGGAAGACTCGTCAATATTGTAGCAGTTGGTTAATTAAAAATCCGCGGAAGAGATTAGAATTAATCTCCCCGCGGATTTTTCATTCACCGTTTGGTTTTCTGTCAGTCGCATACGCGCCGGCATTCATCCCGGCAATTCTACCTGTAACAAGTGCAGACGTAATATTATAACCGCCTGTATATCCGTGAATGTCCAAAATTTCGCCGCAAAAGTAAAGCCCGTCTTTTTTACGGGAAGCCATCGTTTTTGGAACGATTTCTTTTACAGATACACCACCGCCAGTGACGAATGCTTTTTCGATTGGTTGTGTTCCGTTTACTGTCATCGGGAAGGCTTTTAGTAATTTGGCTAATGCTCGAACTTTTTCCGCTAGCATAGTCGCCCCTGTTTCAGCGGGATCAATTTCAGCTCTGTCGAATAAAAAAAGGAGCCATCGTTCTTGTACGATTCCTTTTAAAGCATTTTTCACTGCTTTTTTTGGATCTTCTTTTATTTTCGCATTCAGCATTTGGTAAACTTTTTCTTCATGCATATCAGGCATGGAATCGATTCGCATATCAACAGGTTGGTTCTTATTTTTCATGCGCTCTTTGACGACAAACTGGCTACAGCGTAAGATAGCGGGACCGCTAAGCCCGAAATGGGTAAAGAGCATGTCCATTTGATGGGTAATTAGTATTTTTCCTTTTGCGTTTAATACAGAGACCGCAACATCCCGAAGTGCGAGACCTTGCAACTCTTTTGAAAGGATGAATTGTTCGTTTGACAAAAGAGGTACTTCCGTCGGATATAATACCGTAATTGTATGGCCAGCTTTCTCCGCCCATGGGTACCCGTCACCGGTAGAACCTGTTTGGGGAACTGCTTTTCCACCAACCGCAAGGACGACAGCACCCGATAGAATTTCTTCACCGGACTCTAATCGTACACCGAGTATTTTTTCATCATTCATAAGAAGTTTTTGAACACGTGTCTCAAGTTTCATGTCGACATGGAGGCGATCCATTTCGGTAAGTAAAGCGTTGACCACATCTTTTGCTTTGTTTGATACGGGAAACATTCGTCCGTGGTCTTCTTCTTTCAAGGCGACACCAAGACCTTCGAAGAAGTTAATAATGTGTTCATTATTAAATACAGAAAAAGGTCCGTAAAGGAATCGACCATTTCCAGGGATGTTTTTAATGATCTCTTCTTGCGGCAACCGATTGGTTACGTTACATCTGCCGCCTCCAGAAATGGCAAGTTTGTTACCAGGTTTTTTTCCTTTTTCAAGCAGTAGAACTTTTCTACCGTTCTCTGCGGCAGCGATAGACGCCATCAATCCAGATGGACCCGCTCCGATTACGATTACGTCATACATTTTTGGAACCCACGCTTTCATTTTTCTTTCATTATACACAAGTGGCTGTTATTCGTTGTGAAAAGTGGCGTGCGAGGTTAAACTAATAAGTAGATTTATTGAGAATGGAAGGATTAAAATGTCATCGAATCTTATTAAAGGTACTGCCATACTTACAATTGGGTTATTTTTATCGAAAGCGCTTGGACTTTTATATGTAATTCCTTTTTACGCAATTGTCGGAGAAGAGAACATTGGTTTATACCAATATGCGTACATCCCATACAATATTGCGTTATCTGTCGCAATCTCGGGATTGCCACTTGCATTTTCTAAATATGTGTCGAAATATAATACGCTCGGAGATTATGCGACCGGGCGAAAGTTAATGAAATCTGGAATGCTAATTATGGCTATCACGGGTGTTCTATCATTCCTAGCCTTATACTTTTTAGCTGAACCGATTGCCCATCGTGTACGAACAAAGGATGAGCAAATCTTTACAATTGAGGAAATAGCGGGTGTCATTCGTTGGGTGAGTTTTGCTTTACTCGTCGTACCTGTTATGAGTTTAGTTCGTGGATTCCTCCAAGGGTATCAAAAAATGATGCCGACTTCGGTTTCGCAATTAATTGAACAAATCGTTCGAATTATTGTCGTGCTAGTTGGAGCTTATGTTGTTGTGAATTTCATGAAAGAATCTCCAAGAGTCGCAGTGAACTTTGCAGTATTTGCGGCGTTTATAGGTGCGCTTGCGAGTTGTGGTGTTCTGTATTGGTATTGGAGGAAGTATAAGCCGGAATTCGATAGTTATCTGATGAAAAGTCCACCCGCGGGGGAGATTTCATATCGTGAAATATATAAGGAGTTACTTGTTTATATTTTCCCATTTGTTCTTGTTGGGGTCATTAACCCAATCTATCAATTTGTCGATATGATGACATTTAACGATACGATGGGATCTATGGGGCTAGCAAAAGTAACGGATGTATATTTTACAATGCTTAACTTTACGACACATAAGCTTGTGATGATTCCAGTGATGATTGCGACGGGTTTTTCGATGGCACTAATTCCTTTTATCACAAGTTATCATACAAAAAACGATCAACAAGGAATTACTCGTTCTTTGGATCAGACTTACCAAATTATGATTTTTTTAACGGCTCCAATTGTAATTGGACTAATTGTACTTGCGGACGAATTTTATGAATTGCTATATGAGAAAAGTGCAATGGGTGCAGAAGTACTTGCAAACTATGCACCAGTTGCAATTTTATTTGGTTTATACACGATAACGGCCGCCATTCTTCAAGGTATTAACCGACATAAATGGATTGTCCTTAGTTCAATGCTTGGGCTATTATGTAAACTTGCGCTTAATATACCGCTTATTAAATTGTTTGAAACAAATGGTGCCATTTTAGCAACTACAATTGGTTATACAATTGCAGTAGGGTTGAATATCGTAGTTATTAAGAAGGCCTTGAATTACAAATCGGAAATGGTAATCAGAAGAATTATTCTCATTGGCTTATTGAATTTGGTCATGCTTGTTGCTGTTTTTGTTACATTAAAAGGATTGACTGCAATCAGCGTAGTTGACGGCAAAGCACATGCATTTTTATATATTGCAATATGTGCATTTGTTGGTGCGGTAGTTTACGGGTATTTATCTTTGAAAACAGGCCTTGCCCAAAAAATGTTCGGCGAACGATTAACAAAATATACGAGTAAACTTGGTTTTTAAGGAGATGTATTATGCGTTTAGATAAATTATTGTCCAATATGGGTTTTGGTACCCGCAAAGAAGTGCGAGTGCTATTAAAAAAAGGTGCCGTACGAGTGAATGACGAAACGATAAAATCGCCTGCTATACATATCAACACTGATGTTGATAAAGTAACAATTCTAGGTGAACCGGTTATTTACAAAGAGTTTATTTACTTAATGATGAACAAATCGCAAGGTGTGATTTCTGCGACAGAAGATTCGAAAGACCAAACCGTTATTGATTTACTTGATGGGGAAGCACAGCATTTTAAGCCGTTCCCAGTAGGTCGTTTGGATAAAGATACAGAAGGTTTCCTACTCTTGACGAATGACGGAAAACTTGCGCATAATTTATTGTCACCGAAAAAAGGTGTTCCTAAAACGTATTACGCTCATATATCAGGAGTTGTGACAGAAGAAGATGCGATTAGTTTTGCTGAAGGAGTTATGCTTGATGATGGATATGTCACGAAACCCGGTCAGCTTCGCATACTTAAATCGGCTGAGCTATCTGAAATCGAACTGACAATTACGGAAGGGAAATTTCATCAAGTGAAAAGAATGTTTGAAGCTGTCGATAAAAAAGTTGTTTACTTAAAACGGCTATCGATGGGTCCACTTGTTCTAGACGAGGAGATTGCTTTAGGGGAATACCGGGAATTGACTACGGAAGAATTAGATTTGCTTATTGAAACATCGGGAGCATAAAAAAGGGCTGAAGTCGCTGGGAGCGGCTCAGCTCTTTTTTTATTACGTAGGTACTTTGACTTTTTTAGTTGTTGTTGTCCATTTACCGCGTACGGGACTTGTAATGAGCTCGTTGTACTCAAGAACATTTAAATCCCTTTGTACAGTGCGATGCGTAATATCAAATTCTTTAGCTAAGTTTTCGGTAGTTACAACACCGTTTTCGAGGATATACATGTAAATACCTTTTATGCGGGTAAGCATACGATCAGTGGTCGCTTTCAAGTGTGGAATCACTCCTTCATCGTCATATTCCAAAAAAGTCATGGGCATGAGACTTATGAATGGTGCCGTAAGCACTTTGAAACTATTCCTGATGCTGCACATCCTTCCCGAATAGCAGAATTACCGGATTGAGTATTCCGATAATTCCATTATAGCTTATATGGATAATTTTTGCACGCGAAAAAATTAAATAATGAATTATCCTTTATTTTCGCGCGTGAACATGTAAAAATAGGGAGAGATTAAAAAGTATATAATTGAAATAAAGAATCCTGTCGAATCTGTTTCGGCACTTTGTGGATGTATTCATATGGTCAACCTACATAGAAGCATTTAGTTAAGATATACTATGTACTGTACAGGATTAAAGAAGATAATAATCATATGCTATAAGTAAGTGAATATAAAAAGTAATGGAGGAAGAATGACAATGACGCTTTATTTTATGGATGGACGATTTACTAAACGTGATGGTTTGAATATTTCTATTGATGATAGAGGGTATTACTTCGGTGACGGTGTTTATGAAGTTGTGAAAGTATATAACGGCGAACTATTTACCGTGCGCGAGCATATAAGCCGATTATTCGAAAGCGCGATGAAAATTAAATTGTCGATTCCTTTTACTGAAGAACAACTAATAAATATCTCAAAGGAATTGGTTGCACAAAATAGCATTTCAGTAGGTCATATTTATATGCAAGTAACACGAGGCGATTCCCCGAGGCAACATCAATTCCCAGATCCAACAGTACCCGCAATTGTAACTGCATATGCTGTGGAAGCCCCAAGACCTTTAGGAAATATAGAAAAAGGTGTAGCCATTAAGTCAATCGAAGATATACGCTGGCTCCGCTGTGATATTAAAAGCCTTAACTTGCTCGGTAGTGTATTGGCAAAGCAGGAGGCTCATGAAGGCGGTTATGCGGAGGCAATCCTTCACCGCAACGGGGTTGTAACGGAAGGCGCTTCGACAAATATGTTTGGCATAAAAGATGGTGTGGTTCATACACATCCGGTCACAAATCTTATTTTAAACGGGATCACAAGGCAAGTAGTTCTTGGTTTGTGCAAGGAGTTACAAATCCCGGTGAGTGAAAAAGAGTTTACGCTTGAACAAGCATTGGAGATGGATGAGTTTTTCTACACGTCTACTACTGCAGAAGTGATGCCTGTACTAACAATAGACGAGCATACCATTGGGGACGGAACGCCAGGCCTTATCACAAAAAGTTTGCAAAAAGCATTTAATAAGAAGATTCCAGTAACTGCAACAAAATAAACAAGAAATAAATTGAAGAGAAAAGAGTGTATAGAATGCGTCTTCGCAACAAACCATGGGCACGGGATTACATGTCAGAACATCCCGATGTCCTCGTGGCAGAACCTGAAAAAATGAATAACGGATGGAATAAACTGTTTGGAAATGATAATCCAATCCATATCGAAGTTGGAACAGGAATGGGTCAGTTTATTATCGGAATGGCGATTGCTAATCCCGATGTCAATTATATCGGTATTGAACACTTTGACAATGTAATCGTCGTTGCATTGGAAAAAGCAATTGAAGCGGACAAACCATCTAACTTAAAGCTCTTTCGTGCAAACGGAGTAGATCTTTTAAATATTTTTCATAAGGGAGAAATCGACCGTGTTTATTTGAACTTTTCTGATCCATGGCCTAAAACAAGGCATGAAAAGCGCAGATTAACATCGGAAATGTTCCTTGAATTATATGAATCAGTATTGCGACCGGGCGGAGAAATCCATTTTAAAACAGATAACCGTTCATTGTTTGAGTATTCTCTCGTTACGATGTCCCAATACAATATGAAATTAAACTACGTATCACTTGATTTGCATAAGGAAAATCTTGAAGACAATATTATGACAGAATATGAAGAGAAGTTTTCTTCGAAAGGATATCCGATTTACCGATTAGAGGCGCAATACGGGGAACAGTAATTCATTATTTCCAAAAGGGGGAAGTAAAATGGATGAATTTAAATTTCATAATATGCAATTAACTTGGCTTAAAGGTGGGGTAACTTTTCTAGATGGCGGTACAATGTTCGGTGTTGTACCTAAAGCGCTTTGGTCTAGGAAATATGAGCCAAATGAACAAAATTTAATCGAGCTAGCTACAGAACCGATTTTAATTCAATACGAGGGTAAAAACATCCTAATTGATACTGGAATTGGTAAAGGGAAGCTGGACGATAAAATGAAGCGTAACCTTGGAGTAGTAGAAGAGTCGATGGTGGAAGAAAGTCTAGAAAAACTAGGACTTGCACCCGCCGATATTCATGTGATTTTGATGACGCATTTACATAATGATCATGCGGCTGGTTTAACAAAATGGCAAGATGGGAAACTTATTTCGGTTTTCGGAAATGCTGAAATTCATGTGTCACAAGTGGAATGGTATGAAATGCGTAATCCGAATATCCGTTCGAGAAATACGTATTGGAAAGAGAACTGGGAGCCCGTGGAACATCAAATCAAAACGTTTGAAGGAAGTGAAATCGTCCTTCCGGGTATTGAAATGATTCATACAGGCGGCCATAGCAATGGGCACAGCGTCATTAAACTAACGAGCAATGGTGACACGATACTTCATATGGGCGATATTATGCCAACTCATGCGCATACAAATCCACTTTGGGTACTTGCCTATGATGATTATCCAATGGACTCAATTTTTGCGAAAGAAAAGCTGATGAAAGAAGCACTTTCAAATGGTTACTTTTTTAGCTTCTATCACGACGCTTTTTATCGAATCGTAAAATGGGACGAGAGTGGCAAAGAAATGTTGGAATACGTGAAACGTACAAGTTCCGAAAAATAAAAAAGTCGTTCCAATGCTAAAATGCATTGGAACGACTTTTAATTTATGCTTTTGAAAGTTCAACGACAGTACCAGTCGACGCATCGGCCGCGAACTCATATTGTTCAACTTCACCATTTTTAATGCGTGAAATTCCTCCGCGATAAACATCCATCGTAATCACTTCGTTTGAAAATGGTTCTGTTTTCATAACAATCCAAGAGCCATCGATAGGTCCTTCTTTTTTAAAGGCATCTTTTACATTCGCTAAAACCGAATCTGGAGCAACGTTTCGATCCATTCGGCTAATGCATTCGCTGACAACAATACCAGTAGCGACCCCAGTAAGAACACCGGCAATAAAGTTTTTCAAATCCATTCGTAATCAACCTCCAAATCTATCTTTATTTTAGTGTACCACACCCCAATGAAAATCCACATTACAGTAGGTAGACAATTTAATAATTAGATTAACGAAATAAAAAAGATGGAAAATTTCAAAAAACTCGTCTACACTGTTTACTATATAGCGTTTAAATAAAGAATCCCATTGGAGCTCGTTTCGGCACTAGGAGAGGTGCCTCTCGCTGGATTGGCTTTTAAACAGGGACACTTTATTTTAGCACGCCCGGAAAATTGTTGAATAAGGCGACACTTCTGTGGGGGAATGGCGTGATCCGAAGATCCCGCCGAAAGGGAGCTGTTTCACCTACTTTTTTAGTGAAGATTTTTATTGTGACTTGTGGATATTGATAATTTTAGGAGGAGAAATCCATGAATAATGAAACATTAGCGATGTTTAAAACGTTGACAGAACTTCCTGGGGCACCGGGTAATGAGCATGCGGTTCGAAAATATATGAGAAGTGAAATTGAGAAGTATTCGGACGACGTCATTCAAGATAATCTCGGTGGTATTTTCGGCGTGAGAAACGGACCTATTGATGGACCTCGTATTATGGTGGCAGGACATATGGACGAAGTCGGTTTCATGGTAAGTGCGATTACGGACAACGGAATGATTCGTTTTCAACCTCTAGGTGGCTGGTGGAGCCAAGTGCTTCTGGCACAACGCATTGAAATTATAACGGCTCATGGCCCTGTCATTGGTGTGATCGGTTCGATACCGCCGCATCTATTAAGTGATGAAGTTAGAAATAAGCCAATGGACATTAAAAATATGCTAATTGATATTGGTGCGGATAACAAAGAAGACGCCGTTAAAATCGGCATTCGTCCGGGGCAACAAATCGTACCTATTTGTCCATTTACACCAATGGCAAACGACAAAAAAATATTAGCCAAAGCATGGGATAACCGATATGGGTGTGGACTCGCGATTGATTTGTTAAAAGAAGTCCATGGCGAAGAACTCCCGAACACACTATACTCGGGTGCGAATGTTCTTGAAGAAGTCGGTTTACGTGGAGCTCAAGCGGCCGCCACTATGATTAACCCTGATTTGTTTTTTGCGCTCGACGCAAGTCCAGCCAATGATGCTTCGGGTGATAAAAATGAATTTGGCCAACTAGGGAAGGGAACATTACTTCGTATTTTGGACCGGACAATGGTAACCCATCGTGGCATGCGTGAATTTATCCTTGATATGGCAGAAACAAATAATATACCTTATCAATATTTTATTTCGCCAGGTGGTACAGATGCTGGACGAGTCCATATGTCGAATGAAGGTGTACCAAGTGCGGTTGTCGGAATTTGTTCTCGTTATATTCATACGTCGGGTTCAATTATTCATACAGATGATTACGCGGCAGCAAAAGAATTACTTGTGAAATTAGTTAAGGCTTGCGATAAAACAACTGTGACCACAATTAAAAGCAACGTATAATTCAAAAACCGTCCTTACCCCTGATTGGTGTGCCGGACGGTTTTTGACTATTAAGTACGAGGGGGAATACGAATGGAATTTATCGTAGGGTCGCAAAACAAAGCGAAAATAAAAGCAGCTAAAGATACACTTGCTATTCATTTTCCGGAAGCAAAGATACTGACCTCAGAAGTTGGTTCTGGTGTTGCTGAGCAACCATTTGGTGAAGAAGAAACGAGGCTAGGTGCGATTAATCGAGCGCTGCGCGCAAGTACTATGAAAAAAGGAGCAATTGGTATAGGTTTGGAAGGCGGCGTCCGCATTTTTGAAGGGCAGATGTATCTTTGTAATTGGGGAGCAATTTACTTGCCAGATGGAACAAAATTTACAGCGAGTGGTGCACAAATTCCATTGCCAGAACAAATAGCGAAAGAATTGCTTGCTGGAAAAGAGCTTGGACCTGTAATCGATCACTATTTTAAAGCGACAGGCATTCGAAACAAAGAAGGTGCCATTGGTATGTTGACTGCCGGAGCGGTAGATAGAGATGAATTATTTAAGCATGTTTGCAACCTGCTTATCGGCCAATTCAAGTACTTTCAACAAAGGTCTTAAGACCGCAACAGTTGCAACTACTCCTTAACTTCATTAAAATGATAAAGGAGTTAAATTTATCGAATGGGGGAAATCGAATGTTCCGTACTTGGAAATTCATATTCCTATCAATGATGTCTGTTTTCCTATTAGTAGGATGTACAGCATCGCTAGAGGACGCGTCGATAGCTGGTGTGAAAGCGGCAAAAGAAAAGTTTCTTTCAGAACCTAAAAATCGTACTGCAGAGATTGAAGGCCTCGAATTATATAAACCAACTGGATTTAAAGTGAATGATAAATCGGATGCACAAAATATCGTTTTTAATCGAAACAACGAGACATTTATTTTATTTGTAAATCCAAATGAGTCCGATGACAGTCGATTATTTTATGAATTACTAGTAGACGATATAAGTAAAGAAATCATTCAAATGGAAGTAATCGACGAAAATGGTGTTTTTGGTTTTGTAGCGGTCGTTAAAAACGATGCCGATAAAGAGAAAGTGGAGCTTATTGCAAGTATCGGTGGAGTCAAAATGACTACAATCGCCCAAAAAAGTAAAATCGAAGATAATTTAGTGCGAATGGTAGAAGTCGTCCGTTCGATAAAACAACGTTCTGAATGAATAAGGTACGATTATTGAATGGAGGAAATGAATAAATGAATTCTAGCCAACTAGTAGAATTGTTGAAAAAACGTCTCCCTTCAGAAAAATTTAAGTGGGACTTTGACAGAAGAGCGGATAAAGTACGTCTCGAACATAAAGTATTGAGGAATGGAATGGATATTTCACTTCCTGAAATAATCGCAAGATATGAGAGGAAAAAAGATGCTGCAATCGATGAAATAGTTTATACAATTGATGAGACATTTAAGGCGATGGAGCGGGAGCATAATGAAGGTTTTGAAGGTGACACGGTTATTTATCCTGTTATTCGATCTACTTCATTTCCAGAAGAAACATCTAATGGGCATCGATTTGTTATGAAAGATCATACGGTTGAAACACGTATTTATTATGCGCTTGATTTGGGTACTACATACCGCTTAATTGATAAAAGCATGTTAGAGAAGATGGGCTTAACGGAAATAGAACTTATGGAATCAGCACTTTTCCGTGTAAGATCATTACCGACAGCGACGAAGAAAGACGAAGTAGACGGTAACTTCTATTATTTTGTTAATAATAATGACGGCTATGATGCAAGTAGAATTTTAAATAACTCCTTTTTGAAAGAAATGGAAGCTAAAGTTGAAGGTCATATGACGGTTTCCGTTCCGCATCAAGATGTCCTTATTATTGGTGATATTAGAAACGACACGGGTTATGATGTACTTGCACAAATGACTATGCATTTCTTTACGACAGGGACTGTACCAGTAACGTCATTGTCATTTATTTATGAAGATGGAAACTTAGAGCCAATCTTTATTATGGCTAAAAATCGTGTAGCAAGAAGGGAAAGAAAAAAATGAATATATTTTACAATGAAAATGGTGTTGGGGATGTGCTTCTTGTACAACTTGCGACGGCACGACCGAAAGACATTAAGACAGAATCTATTGGAGATGTCACATTAATTCAAGATGAATCATCAAGCGAACTAGTTGCTTTTAATATATTTAAAGCGTCTTCGTACATGAAATTGGATGCAGAAGGACAAGTTACTTTGACTGAAACACTTGTTACAGAAATAAAAGAAACGCTTATTAAAAATAATGTAGACATCGAATTTGACGTAGATTTGACGCCGAAGTTCGTTATTGGTCATGTAGTGAAGAAGGAAAGTCACCCAAATGCAGATAAATTATCTGTATGCACAGTCGACGTAGGAAGCGAAGTATTACAAATTGTTTGTGGTGCTTCAAACATTGACGCGGGACAGAAAGTGGTCGTGGCAAAAGTCGGGGCTGTCATGCCGTCTGGAATGGCAATTCGTGACGCGGAACTACGCGGCGTTGCTTCATCTGGAATGATTTGTTCAGCGACAGAGCTTAATTTACCAAAAGCAGAAAAAGGACAAGGAATACTCGTATTAGAAGATAATGCACTTATCGGTGAAGCATTTACTGGAATGGATTGATTCTTCAAAAGTACGAAAAGTAAACGTGCCATTTGTGGTGCGTTTTTCTTTTTGATGTAATCATTTGATTTCATCATCTTATTACTGTTAAAATGAAAAGATTGATAGTAGAAAGAGTGATTGTTTTGAAGTGGTATAAAAAATTACTAAACCGTTTTTTTGATAATGATGTAGATGAAAATGAAAATAATGAGATTGATGACTACGAAACAAATTTCAATGAAATTGAAGATGAAAAAATCCGAATTGAAAAACCAGCATTTCGTTTCCCGATTATTACTGACTCGGAAATATATGGCTGGGATGAAAATGAGCCGACAATTGAAAAAGAACATCCAGAAAATCTTATAAACGTTTTAGAAACAGACCCAGATTTGTATAAACCAACACCTTTATATGAAAATGAAAGATGGCCTAGTGAGCAGTCAGGCGGTAGAGTATTTAGGGCGGGTGCAGAACCGAAATACAGAGTGGATATCGCACTTCCGAAAGGTCCAACTTCAACAGATAGAAAAGTTGTCAAACCGGAGTCGCCGCTGACTAAGAAAACTGTTATTCAAAAGCGTTCAAACAGACCATTTACACCAACTGCTGTTCCATCACCCATTCATGGATTTAATGTTCCTAGTGAAAAACCGTCTATTGAAGAAGTTGAAAAGGTAAGTTTATCTGAAAAAGATGAACCAGTTGTGGTGAATAAAACTGAACAAGAACTGTTGGAAAATTATTCATTGGCTGAAGAGGTTGCTGAACCAGTGATTATCCGTGAAGAGGAACAAGTTGAACCCGTTAAATTCAATCAACCAGTAGAAGAAAGTATACAATCAATTGATGAAGAGATAAAAAGTGAGGAGCCGTTACTAGAAGCATTAGTAGAGGATTCAGTGGAAGAAGAGTTTACGGCAGTAGATAGCGACTCGGATAAAGTGAGAGATATACCTGCTACTGAACCAGTTATAGTAGTCGAAGAAGATGAGCAACTAACTGAGGAAGTAGTTGTCGAAAAGAAAAAAGAGAAAACGGTTCCGTTTAACGTATTGATGTTGAAATCTGATAAAGAAAAGATTATGAACCAAATGCCTAAACCGATTGAGAAAAAAGTGGATGTCAAAAAAAAAGTTCCAAAAGAAAATGATGTAATGGATGAAGAACTACCACATTACGTCTTACCTTCTATCGACTTTCTAATTCCGCCGGAAACTCAAATTGAAGATACGGAATGGTTGGAATCACAGTCTACTAAATTGGTAGAGGCGCTATCCCACTTTGCTGTAAAAGCGAATATTATAGAGGCGATGCAAGGACCAACAGTAACCCGTTTTGAATTGACAGTGGGGCAAGGGACGAAAGTAAGTAAAATTAGGAACTTAACAGATGATTTAAAACTTGCTTTGGCTGCCGAAGATATACGAATACAGGCTCCAATACCGGGGAAAAGTTCGATAGGCATCGAAATTCCAAATCGAACGACTAGACCCGTTCGAATTTCGGAAGTCATTTCGACAAAAAAGTTCCAAGACTCCACTTCACCGCTTGAAGCGGTACTTGGGCTAAGTTTAACGGGAACACCGCTAACTTTGGATCTTCGAAAAATGCCACATGGAATGATTGCTGGTGCAACTGGTTCTGGTAAATCTGTGTGCATTAATTCAATACTTGTTAGCCTTCTCTATAAAGCATCGCCGTCGGACTTAAAAATGATGCTTATTGACCCTAAAATGGTAGAACTTGCGCCGTTTAATGGAATTCCACATCTCATTAGTCCAGTGATTACAGACGTAAAGGCAGCAACTGCGGCATTGAAATGGGCGGTTGGGGAAATGGAACGTCGTTACGAGTTGCTTGCACATGCTGGTGTTAGAGATATCGAGCGATATAATAAGGCGGCTATTGAAAGTAGACGCTTTTCAATGAAGATGCCCTATCTTTTAATTGTCATTGATGAGCTTGCAGATTTAATGATGATGGCACCCGCAGACGTCGAAGTATCGATTAGTCGAATCGCACAAAAAGCTAGAGCCTGTGGTATCCATCTTATTATTGCAACGCAGCGACCTTCCGTTGATGTAATTACAGGAACGATCAAAGCGAACATACCGACACGGATTGCTTTTTCTGTGTCTTCGCAAATCGATTCCCGTACAATTATTGATACCCAAGGAGCGGAACGACTCCTTGGAAAAGGTGATATGTTATACATTGGCAACGGGAAGTCCTCTGCTGTTCGATTGCAAGGGACATTTGTCACGGATGATGAAATAGAACGTATAATAGAACATGTTCAAAGTGAAGCTACGCCCACGTACTTATTTGGCCAAGAAGAATTATTGGCAAGTGTTGTAGAAGAAGATTCAGATCCACTTTTTGAAGATGCATGTCTGTTTATTTACGAACAAGACAGCGCTTCAACATCCCTGTTGCAACGAAATTTCAGCATAGGTTATAATCGTGCTGCAAAATTGATGGATCGGATGGAGAAGAAAGGATTTATTTCAGGTCAAAGGGGTAGTAAAGCAAGAGATGTGTACCTAACTGAAAAAGATCTTGGACGGCTTACAGAATCGTTGGAATTGAACGTATAAATACTATACAATTACATTGTTCTAATCTGATTTCAGTAATGCATATTTGATGATATAATAGGGTATGAATATTAAAGAATTGAAGAAATGGAACCAAAAAGGTCCCAGGAGGTTGCATTATGACATTGTTTCATTTTACGGGAATTAAAGGAGCAGGAATGAGTTCACTTGCACAAATCTTGCATGATTCCGCCAATGATGTACAAGGATCAGACGTAGAAAAATACTTTTTTACTGAAGACCCTTTACACGAAAGAGAAATAAAAGTAATTCCATTTGATGAAAATAATATTAAACCAGGTATGACAGTAATTGCGGGAAATGCATTCCCTGACAGTCATCTTGAACTTGAAAAAGCACGAGAACTTGGAGTGAATGTGGTTCGCTATCATGACTTCTTAGGGAAGTATATGCAGGATTTCATTTCAGTTGGAGTAACAGGCACTCATGGTAAGACATCGACAACGGGATTGCTTGCACATGTATTATCGGGGCATGCACCATCATCCTATTTAATAGGTGATGGTACCGGCAAAGGGACGGAAGACGCGGAGTATTTTGTTTTTGAAGCGTGTGAATATAAAAGGCATTTTCTGGCTTATGAACCGGATTACTTAATTATGACAAATGCTGACTTTGATCATCCCGATTATTTTAAAGACTTAAATGATGTGCTAGATGCCTTCGGTGATATGGCACTTCGTGTAAAAAAAGGAATTATTGCTTGTGGTGATGATATCAATTTGCAGAAAATCCAAGCAAACGTACCTATTGTTTATTATGGTTTTGATGAATCAAATGATTTTGCCGCAAAGAATATTGTGAAAAAGTCTGAAGGAACGACTTTTGACGTATTTGTTCGCAATGAATTTTATCATACCTTTACAATTCTACTTGCTGGTGATCATGCAATATTGAATGCACTTGGTGTAATTGCACTTTGTCATTATGAAGGTGTGTCAGCAACTGTTGTTGAGGAACGACTTTTAACTTTCAATGGTGTGAAAAGAAGATTTTCAATTATGGAAAACGGTGATCGTATTATTGTGGACGACTATGCACACCATCCAACCGAAATTAAAGCAACGCTTCAAACGGCAAAACAGAAATATCCTGATCGAGAAATCGTAGCGATTTTTCAACCTCACACGTTTACTCGAACGGCTGCATTGCTCGAGGAATTTGCGGCAAGCTTGAAATCAGCCGATCACGTTTATTTATGTGATATTTTTAGTTCAGCACGTGAACAAGCCGGAAGCACGACGATTGAAGAATTGGGGCAGAAAATACCTAATACTAAGTATCTTCAACTTGAAAATATTGAACTATTAGAAAAACATGGACGCGCGGCCTATTTGTTCATGGGGGCGGGAGATATCCAAAAGTATCTAATTGCTTTTAATTTATTTTTGGATGAAAATGAAACAGCCTAACCCTTTACGGGTTAGGCTGTTTTGTTAAAAAACATTTATAATAGAGAAGGATATTGTGCAATAGTGTCGAATACAATCTATAAGCATAACGTTTATTTTATCAGAAATAAGGTAAATAATAGTTATGGTTAGTTTGTAAAGGAGGATATGTTTTGGAGAATTTGTTGTATATAGCGGCGATTGTTGCTGCGATCGCATTTTTAATATTATGCGTAAGTTTGTCGATGACTTTGTTCTCTGTGAAGAAAACTTTGCAAACTGTTTCAGGAACGATGGACGGCTTAGCTGTGCAACTTGAAGGAGTAACGACTGAAACGGCTGAACTTCTGAACAAAACGAATAGCTTGGCAGAAGATATCCAGTTAAAATCAGAAAAACTCAATTCAGTTGTCGATGCTGTAAAAGATGTTGGCAATTCAATGAGTGGACTAAACACTTCTGTTCACCGCGTTACAAATTCAATAACGACTGAGGCAGAGAAGAATAGCGAAAAAATTGCTCAAGCAATTCAGTGGAGTAGCGTTGTTATTGGAATTTTGGACAAGGTGAAAGAACGTAAAACGGACAGTTCTGGGTGGACCGTTTATCGCCCAGTAAAGTAACTGGACGATAAAATATAACTTTAAAACTAATGTTAACTAAAATGTATGTTTAAAAAATAGGAGGAACATAATATGAGTGAAAACCGAAATGGTAAATCCAATTATACAGAAGCAGAGTATGTGAATAACTATGATGTCAATCGAGGATACACGGATTCATTTTACGATGAGTATGAAAGTTCAAGCGCAGGTAGCTTCCTTGCAGGCGCACTAGTTGGTGGTGTGATCGGGGCTGCAGCTGCACTTTTCCTAGCTCCTAAAACTGGGAAAGAAATGCGGGATGACTTATCTGAACAGGCCGTGCATCTAAAAGATAAAGGGATTGAAATTAGTACCGTCGCAAAAGAGAAAGCAACGGAATATACATCCGCGGCGAAAGGAAAAGCGACAGAGTATACGACTGTGGCAAAAGAAAAAGCAACAGAATTTGGTGTGGCGGCGAAAGGAAAAACAGATGAAGTGACAAAAGTAATCCAAGAACAATCGGAGCAACTTGTCGATAAAGTAAAATCGATGACATCGAAAACATCTATGCCGATGGATGACGGTACGGCATCCTCTGAAGGTGAGGAAGCTACTGAATTTATAGACAAAGTTGCCGATAAAGCCCAAGATATTCTTGAAGATGGTGAAGAAAATGTAACCGCCACGGCGGAAGCGCTAAAAGATGCAGTAACAAACGAAAAAAACTAATTATTATATAAGAGCGCAATACAGCTTACTGAAGCTTGGCTACTCAATATAAGCGGCCAAGCTTTTTTACTTTTATATTATAATAGTTAAGGAATGGGACGAATAATTATTCAGTCGACATGCTAAATATGACCCTAAGAAGTATGTTTTTTTGTTTTTACAGACGGAATTGAATTATTTTAAACAATTTGTGCGGTAATGCGTGACTTTTCAAATTGTTATCCTTATAATGAGTCTATTATCTAAAAATGTACTATACATTCCAATCTATTGAAAAGGAATGATATGGACAGGAGAGGAGACGGACAATGAAACAGCATGATCTTGATAAGTTACGTGGCCGTGTAGATGATTTAAACATGAAGGTATTGGATTTGATCAATGAAAGAACTTCACTTGTTCAAGAAATTGGTAAAGTGAAAGAAAAGCAAGGTGTTAACAGATACGACCCTATTCGCGAACGAGAAATGCTTAATTTCTTAAAAGAATCGAATAAAGGTCCAGTTCCCAATGGCGTTTTAGAACAGATTTTTAAAGGAATTTTCATGTCTGCCCTTGAAATACAGGAAGACGATCAGCGAAATGCATTGCTCGTTTCCCGTAAGAGAAAAGCAGAAGATACAATTGTGAATGTTAATGGTTTAAAAATAGGTGATGGTAACCCATCTTTTATATTTGGTCCATGTGCGGTTGAATCGTATGAGCAAGTATTAGCAGTTGCTAAAGAGATTAAAGCAAAAGGACTTACAATGATTAGGGGCGGGGCGTACAAACCTCGTACTTCACCATATGATTTCCAAGGCCTTGGTTTAGAAGGTTTGAAAATATTGAAGCGAGTAGCTAATGAAACAGGGCTCTCGGTTGTAACGGAAATTGTTACACCAGGGCATCTCGAGGAAGCTCTTGAATATATCGATGTCGTTCAAATCGGCGCTCGTAATATGCAAAACTTTGAACTATTGAAAGAGGCTGGTTCAATTGACAAGCCAGTCCTATTAAAACGTGGACTAGCAGCAACAATTGATGAATTCATCCATGCTGCTGAGTATGTTATTTCAAAAGGAAATAGCCAAATTATCTTATGCGAACGCGGTATTCGTACATACGAAAAAGCAACTCGTAATACATTAGATATCTCAGCCGTTCCGATTTTGAAACAAGAAACGCATCTACCTGTCTATGTTGATGTTACTCACTCAACAGGTAGAAAAGATTTACTAATTCCTACGGCAAAAGCTGCAATTGCAGTTGGAGCAGATGGTGTTATGGCGGAAGTACATCCGGATCCAGCAGTTGCTCTTTCTGATTCCGCGCAACAAATGAATTTCAAAGAGTTTGACGAATTTTATGCAGAGATGTTAAAATTCATGAATACTCACGTTACTAACTGATGATTTCGACGCCGGACCTTTTATGGTTCCGGCGTCGTTTTATATCGTTTAGTAATTGATTTAATCTTTAGTAAAGGAGGAAGCGTTATGGCTATAACTATCTACGACGTCGCAAGAGAAGCAAATGTCTCAATGGCGACAGTGTCCCGGGTTGTTAACGGCAATCAGAATGTGAAACCTGCAACGAGGAAACGAGTTATGGATTGTATTGAACGACTTGGCTATAGACCGAATGCGGTTGCAAGGGGATTGGCAAGTAAAAAAACGACGACAATTGGAGTTATCGTTCCCGATATATCAAATAGATTTTATTCGGAACTTTCTCGTGGAATTGCCGACGTCGCAACGATGTATGAATATAACATTATTTTGTCGAATTCCGATAAAAGGGCAGAGAGGGAAGTAGAGTTACTTATTGACCTTTTTGGAAAACAAGTTGATGGCCTTATTTTTATGAGCGACTCAATTTCTGAAGAAGCAAGAAAGGAAATGTCGATAGCAGATGTTCCTGTCGTACTTGCTGGCACGTTGGATAAAGAAGATGAATTTGCAACAGTAAATATTGATTATGAAGAAGCTTCATATCAAGCTGTAAAAAAACTCGTTTCAAATGGTCATAAGCGAATTATTTTCCTCACGGGTACATTATCGAAAGACATTAACCGCGAATGTAAAAAAGTTGGTTACGAACGGGCGTTGAAAGAAGCGAATCTTCCTATCGATGAGGATCTTGTTTTTGAAATTGAGACGACATATGACAGTGCATATGAAAGTTGGAAGCAGATTCGACAACTTTCCGATAGACCTACTGCAATTTTTGCGGGGAATGACGATCTTGCCGTTGGCGTATTAAATGGTATTAAAGACGACGGTTTTTCTGTACCTGATGATTTTGAACTTATTTGTTTTGAGCATACAATTTTAACGAGAATTGTTCGACCACAACTTACGTCGGTAGTTGTTCCTCTTTATGACCTCGGGGCAGTTGCCATGCGTTTACTAACGAAGTTAATGAATGATGAAGATGTTGAAGAAGAAGAAGTTATACTGCCATTTAGATTTGAAAATCGAGATTCAGTAAAATAACAAAAACGGTACTGCCCGATTCAAAAGGGCAGTACCATTTTTATTATTACATACATATGTTAAAAAATCCTGCTAAAATTTGCTTGACGCTTGGGGATGCCTTTGCTTAGTTCGCACTGTGTTCGTTTCTTATTAAATGCAAAGCGCGGCTTAACATTTGGGCATTCTTCTCCGTAATTTCATCTTTTCTTGGGATGGATTCATACAGCGGTTCCGGGTCTTGCCACGTTTCTATTAAAGGGACAGGGGACTGCTCTTGCCACTTTGTTAACCACTCTTCCGGCAGGCGTCCAGAAGGCTTAGAATGCCCTGTCATTGTTAACCAAATATGTGCCCATGCTCTTGGAACGACACGCCATATGTCATAGCCACCACCACCAACGGCAATCCAGCGGCCATTGCAATGCTTCTCGGCGATTTCCCGTGCAATGCGTGGTATTTGTTCGAAAATATTCATCGTTCCGTACAGATGAGTAAGTGGATCGAAATAATGTGCATCCGCGCCATTTTGAGTTAAAATAACGTCGGGTTTGAAAAAATTAGCTACTTCTGTCATCGAGCTTTTATAAACATCAAGAAATGATTCATCTTCGGTAAATGCATCAATAGGGAAGTTGAATGATGTGCCATAACCTTGGCCATTTCCGCGTTCCGTTATGCTTCCCGTACCAGGGAATAAGTAGCGGCCAGTTTCGTGAATAGAAAGCGTGCAAACTGTCGGATCATCATAAAAACTCCATTGGACCCCGTCCCCGTGATGGGCGTCTGTATCAACGTAAAGTACGCGCGCACCATACTTTTCCTGCATATATCTAATGGCAACGGAACTGTCATTATATACACAAAATCCGGATGCACGTCCTTTAAAGCCATGATGAAGACCGCCGCCTAAATTGAGCGCATATTTTGAACGACCTTGCATCACTTCGTCTACGGCTGTAAGGGTTCCACCGACAAGCATGGCGCTTGCTTCGTGCATATTTTCAAAAATAGGCGTATCCTCCGTACCAATGCCGTAAACTTCTCCGACATCTGAAGTGATTTCTCCTTTTCCAGCCTTCTTCACAATCTCAATAAACTTGGAATCATGAGCAAGGAGTAATTCTTCATCAGTTGCCATTCGCGGGGCTATAATATTATTTTCGTTTATCGCGCCTATTTTTTTCAAAAGATCTAAAGTAAGAACAATTCTTTTTTGATTAAATGGATGGGTGTCTGAAAACGAATAATCTAGCTGCTCTTTTGAATAAATGAAGACGGCATCTTTTTTCATATGTCTATTCCTGGTACATTTGGCCATAAGACATCAAAGCCACTATCTTTTAGACCAGCAATAACATTAAGTGGATTCATCGTCTTTATTCGAAGAACGAGTATTTTACTTGCTTTTTTTTCTTTATCGGGATAAACAAGAACGCTTAAGACATTGGTCTTTTGTTCGTGAAAAACTTTGGAAACTTCGAAAAGAATACCTGGGACATCGGGGACCCGCACTTCAATTTGTGAGCCGGGTTGGTGTGCACCCGTTAGTTCAATATATTTGTATAAAAGGTCTGTTTCTGTAATGATACCAACAAGTTTGTTGTTTGAAACAATTGGTAACGAGCCAATTTGGTTGTCATAAAAAGTGACCGCCGATTCTTCGACGAAATCCATTGGGTGCCCCAGTATTGGATTTTTTGTCATAACATCGGATAGAGGAATCGCATATACATTATGATCAACATTGTCCGCAAATACCGATGGAACAGCTTCTTTCATATCGCGATCGGTTACAATCCCTACAACTTCTCCGCTTTTTGAAACGATGGGTAAATGCCGAATCTTTTTATCTCTCATTACTTGAAGTGCATCTTTTACACTATTTTCAGGTGAAAGTGTAATAACATCTCGAATCATGATTTCTTCGATTAACATATAAAACTCCCCCTATCAATTTAGTACATAAATCGATTCATAAAACGCAGGCTATCAAATTGTTGAATGGATTCTGGATCTACTCTACTTCCGATTCTTGCCATTAGGCAATTTGCTGGATGTGAACTTATTTCCGGATCATCTGTTGCGTAGTATTCGAGCCCGCCAGCCTGCATCATTTTTTCCATCATTTTTCGATATTCCCATACGTTTAGCTTAGTACCTTTTAAATCCCAGTGCCAGTAATACTCAGTAGTTAAAATAATATAATCCTCTACTGCATCGTCCATCATTGAAACTTGTAATACTGTTTTTCCAACTCCGCCCCCACGAAATTTCGGAATGATTTCGATTGCACCAAGTTCAATTAGATTTTTCATTTTACCTTCAGACCATCGTTCAAGCGGATCCGGGTATAAGTATGTAGCGTAGCCGACAATCTCGTTTAATTCGCGCACGATAATAATCCTTGCCTCTGGAAGCCCGGAAATTTCTATAAGTGCTTTATGTTGTTGGGGTGAAGGTCTAAACGCTATTAAATCTTCATGAAAGTCCAGCTTTTTTAACTCTTCTTGTGAAACAGGTCCTTCAACGATAATGTTTCCATTTCTGTGCTTAATTTCCATTGCGTTATACGTTTTAGAATGTTCCAATAATACACCGCCTTTAAAGTAAGTGTTAATAGCTTTAGTATACAACAAAAAGGATGTGGAGAAGTGTATTGATTATTACAAATTTAAATCTATTGGAAAAATAAAATAATTGACAAAACTAGCTTCTAATATTGTAGAATAGAATTTGTAGCAGTTTTGAAAGGGTGATAGGAATGGAATTAAGAACGTTACCGGTTGTTAAAGGGAATTATCAGTTGAAAGATTATGATCGTACAGCGTCTCAATTTAAATGGGAAGACGTTGAAAAAGAATTCAGTTGGTTTGAAACAGGAAAAGTAAATATTGCTTATGAAGCGGTAGATCGCCATGCAGAATCATTCCGAAAAAACAAAGTTGCACTTTATTATAAAGATGCGAATCGAAAAGAAGCATATACGTATAATGAAATGAAAAAAATGACGAATAAAGCAGCGAATGTTTTGAAAAACCAATCGACACTCGAAAAAGGGGATCGGCTGTTCATTTTCATGCCACGTTCTCCAGAATTATATTTTTCATTACTCGGCGCTTTAAAATTAGGTGTCATTGTAGGCCCGCTTTTTGAGGCGTTCATGGAAGGTGCCGTTTTTGATCGTTTGTTTGATAGTGAGGCAAAAGCGATTGTGACAACACCTGAACTATTAAAACGGGTTCCCGTTGAAAAATTACCACATCTTGAAACCATCTTCCTTGTGGGCGAAGATATTGAAGAAAATTCGACTACATTAGATTTCAATAAGCATTTAGCTAGTGCTTCACAGCATTTCGATATTGAATGGATGGAGAGGGAAGATCCGACACTTCTTCACTATACGTCTGGCTCAACTGGAAAACCGAAAGGCATTGTACTTGTGCAAGAGGCAATGGTACAACAACTTCAAACGACAAAATGGGTACTCGATTTAAATGACGAAGATGTTTTTTGGTGTACTGCAGACCCGGGGTGGGTTACGGGAACAGTATACGGAATATTTGGCCCTATGTTGGTAGGGACAACGATTCTCGTTCTTGGTGGAAGATTCTCGGCAGACAATTGGTACGAAGCTATAGAAGAGTATAGCGTAACCGTTTGGTATAGCGCGCCGACGGCATTCCGTATGTTGATGGGTGCAGGAGCTGGACAACTTGAAAAATTTGATGTGTCTTCACTGCGACATATTCTTTCTGTAGGCGAACCGTTAAATCCGGAAGTCATTCGTTGGGGATCTGATACATTCAAACTTAGAATCCACGACACATGGTGGATGACTGAAACAGGGGCGCATATGATTTGTAACTTCCAATCATTACCGATAAAGCCAGGATCCATGGGTAAAGCCGTCCCGGGTATTGAAGCGGCAATTATCGACAATCAGGGAAATATATTGCCACCAAATGAAATGGGGAACTTCGCCATTAAAAAAGGATGGCCGGCAATGATGCGGAAAATCTGGAATAGCCCTGAAAAGTATGAGTCATCATTCATGAATGATGAGTGGTATATTACGGGGGATTCCGGCTATGTAGATGAGGAAGGGTACTATTGGTTCCAAGGTCGTGTCGACGATGTCATTATGACAAGTGGTGAAAGAGTAGGGCCATTTGAAGTTGAAAGTAAGCTTCTTGAGCATCCTGCAATTGTTGAGGCCGGGGTTATAGGGAAACCAGATCCGGTACGTGGAGAAATTATAAAAGCTTTTGTTGCACTGCATGAAGGGTATGAGCCATCAGACGAATTGAAAGAAGATATTCGACAGTTCGTTAAGAAAGGGCTCGCTGCACATGCAGCACCAAGAGAAATCGAATTCAAAGATAAATTACCTAAAACCCGAAGCGGGAAAATCATGAGACGTGTTTTAAAAGCGTGGGAATTGAACTTGCCATCGGGAGACTTGTCGACAATGGATAACGACTAAAAACAACATAAGCGCTTAGGCGCGAAAAAGAGCTTGTCCCCACACTTTATAGTGTGGGGACAAGCTCTTTTCTTTATTCCTTATCTTCTTTGTCGCTATCATCGCTGTCTGGTGGAGTTTTATCCCCACTATCATCGCCACCAGGAGCTGGTGCAACGGGTGGAGTGACAGGCGGTGTAACGGGTGGTGTAGGTGTAACAGATGGTGGAGCAACGGGCGTTTCGGAATCAGGTGGTGTAACTTCCTCTTTAACGTCCTCTTCTTTTTCTACTGCTTTTTCAATCGTAATTGTGTTCGATGGTGCTGATTGTAAACCAGTAATGTCAACAGCTCGTACAAAGTATGAACCAGCGCCAATCGTAAAGGAATTTGATTGACCGTCTCGAATTGTAGCAACTTTTTTACCGTTTCCTGTATAGACATAATAACCGATAACGTCATTGGATGCTGATTTACTCCATGTCATCGTCGAGTTCGTTATCGATGCTTGAACAGCTTCAGGTGCAACATTATCTGCATTGAATGCTCTGCCCGCAACAACATTTCTCGAAAAGGATGAGTTTTCAGGGAATAAATAGGCTGGATTACCGCCAAATGGTGCAAGAATTCTATCGATATACTTTTGGCTAATTCCAACTCCACCAGAGCCTACGAATTCAGATGGTGTCGAAGGAAGTGCTTGGTATTTCGCGCCATTCATTGAGACAAACGAAGATGAAATGATACTATCATCTGCTTTGTTTGGTAAGAACGCATTTGCGTTGAAAAGATCGGACCTTACAAGTCCAGCAGCCGAACATGCTTTTGAAGGAGCTAAACCTGAAATACCACAAAACGATCGGTTTACAACACCTTCTGGCCTTATGAATTTATCTTGGGCATTGACAACATCAGGAGATGTGGCATTAAGCCCATTCATAAGTTTGGCGAATAATGTATTTACTCGTGCACTTGGTGTCCCATAGTGATTTGAATAGACGTCAAGTCCCATTGTTTGGTCTTTATAACCGAGCCATACGCCAACTGAGATGTTTGGATTATATCCAACGAGCCAAGCATCACGGGCACCTTGGGATGTTCCGGTTTTTGCTGCCAAATCAATATTGAAATTTAAGTTGCGTTTCGCAATTTGTGCAGTACCCCTTGAGAGTACATCACGCATCATATCTGTAATGATATAAGATGTTTGTGGACTAAATACATCAACTGGCACGGATTCATGTTGGAAAACAATATTTCCATTCATATCTTCAATTCTGTCAATCATATGCGCATCGATAAACTTTCCGCCATTAGCGAAAGTAGCAAATGCGTTTGTGTTTTCTTCTACGGATACTCCATTTGTAATTGAACCTAAAGATAATGTAAGAGTTCCGTAATCTTTCGGAATAAGTCTTGAGAAATCCATCTTCTTCAAGAAGTCTGCAGGTCTTTTATCAATGATTTTTTCATATAATCTCGTCGTTGCAACGTTTTGGGACCTCGCTAACGCTTCTCGTGCTGGTATAACGCCGAGCTGTTGTCTGTTTAAAAAGTTTACGGGCGAGTATTTACCTCCGTATTTATACGTTTCAAACCAGACGTCTGCCACAGGACTTCCTGCTCCAATGACCCCATATTCAATTGCGGGGGCGTAGACGAGTAGTGGTTTCATCGTAGATGCATTTTGGCGGAACGATTGTGTTGAGTGATTCATCGCCTCAATTTTAGGGTCTCGTCCACCTACAAATGCAAGGATTTTCCCGGTACTATTTTCAATCGCTATACTACCTACTTGTACGGGATCTAAAACTTCTTTATCTTCTTTTGTATCAGGATCTATTTTTGTTGAAACATATGTGTGACCGTAGTTCTGGAAATTATCTTTAATTTTTTGCCATTCGTCATATAAAGCCAAATCAATTGTCGAATAAATACGATACCCATCAATTCTCATTGAACGTTCGGCTAAAATTGTATATTTTTCTTTGATTTTCTTTTCGTTATTAAGTCGTTCAGGATCAATTCCATCTTTTTCTGCAAGTACTTTTGTGAGAACTTCAATAGTTCTATTTTGGATTTCTTGCGTTAAATAAGGATATCTTTCATTTGCGCGTAGAGAAGGTTTTCGGAAATCTTGTACGATATCATAAGCGATTGCTTCGTTATATTCTTGTTCTGTAATGTAATTTGTTTCTTTCATACGGAAAAGAACTGTTTTCATTCGATTAATGCCTGGCTTTAAATTTTCAGGTTCTTTTAGCCCTTGGTTTTGGCTGTAAAAAGGTGTGTAAGCAAAAGGTGCTTGAGGAATACCCGCGATATAAGCCGCTTGTGGTAGTGTTAAATCCTTTGCTTTTACGTTAAAAAGACCTTCAGCCGCTGTTTCGATTCCGGCGATGTTTTGACCAACGACATTACGACCGTATGGAATAATATTCAAATATGCCTCGAGAATCTCATCTTTGCTCATGAAGTGTTCAAGTCGCATCGCTAGTAAAATTTCTTTCGCTTTTCTTTCATAGGATACTTCATTCGTTAAGATTTGGTTCTTTATGAGTTGTTGGGTTAATGTCGATCCGCCGGTTTGGCTATCGGAGTTCGTAACGTCTTGAAGCAGTCCACGAAAAATGGCTTTAGGAACAATTCCGTTATGTGTCTCAAAATATTCATCTTCGGTAGCAAGTACCGCGTCAATGACGTATTGTGAGACATCTTCGAGTTTCACTTCTTTTCGCTCGAGATCTGAATTTACTTGACCGAGATAGACATCGCCCGCATACAATTCAGAGGTTTCTTCATATGTAAAGACGTTTGTGCGCATTTCTTCTTTTGAACGCAGTGGTTCTTTCGCGACTAAAGATGCGAAATAGCCCGCCCCAACTGAAGCCGCAAAGACTGACATTGTAATCCCGATGATGATAAAAACTAAAAGTAAATTCCATGCGACACCGGACGTAATGCGCAATCCTCTTGCCCATTTAGTTTCCGTGAATTTATCAATCATTTCTTCCATAATTTTAATTGGATTTTTTTTCTGTTCACTCAAGTCAAATGACCTCCTTAAATCTTTACTATTATAGCATATTTATCGGAAAGACAATCGATAATCATTGACAACTTATGATTTTCATATAGTATAAGAATATATATCTTTTGACACGTTGAAAAAGTCGAAGTAGTAGCGATAGTGCCGTATAGAGAGACAGTGGGTGGTGGAAACTGTTCGGGGAATCGTTTATGAATTACAACTTTGGAGTGTATCGTTTGCGCAGCGTTATTGCGTTCGAGCGGAGAATTTATTCTCAAGCTGGGTGGTACCGCGTTAATTTATTAATTAGCGTCCCTGCATGATTTTTTAAAATCGTGCAGGGGCTTTTTTAATTTTATCTAGTCTTGCTAGGTGCAAAATCTGGACGCAAATACGCCAAGGCGAATTTGATTTATTTGAGGAGGAAATGGGATGAAAAATGCATTGCTGGAAGATTTAAAATGGAGAGGTTTACTCTATCAACAAACAGATGAAAAGGGCCTTGAAGAACACTTGAATAAAGAAAAAATTTCATTATACTGCGGAGTCGATCCAACAGCAGATAGTATGCACATCGGTCATATTGTTCCGCTATTAACTCTTCGTAGATTTCAACAACATGGACATCGCCCTATATTATTAGTTGGCGGCGCAACGGGTATGATTGGGGATCCATCTGGTCGATTGGAAGAAAGGCAACTCCAAACGACAGAACAAATCGACAAAAACGTAGCAGGTATTAAAAAACAAATGGAACAAATATTTGATTTTGATACGGAAAATGGCGCACAAATGGTGAATAATAACGACTGGATTGGATCACTAAGTATTATTGAATTTTTACGAGATTACGGAAAGTTGTTGGGTGTAAACTATATGCTTGCGAAAGACAACGTCGCATCACGTCTTGAAGATGGCATTTCATTCACGGAGTTCTCTTATATGCTTATTCAAGGAATCGACTTTAATCATTTGTATAATAACTATGGTTGTCGTGTACAAATTGGTGGATCCGATCAATGGGGAAATATTACGACGGGTCTTGAAGTAATTCGGAAAACACATGAAGAAGAAACAAAAGCGTTTGGGATTACAATTCCACTTGTTACAAAAGCAGACGGTACAAAGTTTGGTAAAAGTGCGGGCGGTGCAGTTTGGCTTGATGCTGCAAAAACATCACCGTATGAATTTTACCAGTTTTGGATTAACACAGCGGACGCAGATGTTATTAAATACATGAAAATCTTTACGTTTATGGAACGTGAAGAAATCGAGGCGCTGGAAGTTACGGTGCAAGATGAACCACATTTGCGTAAAGCGCAACAAGTACTCGCCCAGGAAATGACGCGTTTGATTCATGGACAGGAAGCGTTGGATCAAGCAATCCGAATTTCAAAAGCATTGTTCAGTGGCGATTTGAAGGCATTAGCTGTGGATGAAATGAAAGATGCGTTTAAAGATGTTCCTTCATTTGAAATGGTGCGGGAAGCTAAAAATATTATTGACTTTATCGTAGAGGCAGGCGTGTCACCGTCAAAGAGACAAGCACGTGAAGATGTAACGAACGGCGCGATTTCGCTGAACGGAGAACGTGTGACCGATACGGCATATGAAGTAAGCACTGCTGATCGGTTGGAAGATGCGTTTACAATTGTCCGACGTGGGAAGAAAAATTATAAAATGATTAAATTTATATAATTTAGTGAGGAGGGGGCTGTCTACCAAGACGTCCTTTTTCTTTTGGTGAAAAATATGCGAAAAAAAGAGCCCCGTAAAAGGGCTCTTTTTCAAAAACGATATTAACGTGAGTAGAACTCAACGATAAGTGCTTCGTTAATTTCTGCTGCAAGTTCGCTACGCTCAGGCATACGAACAAATTGACCTACTTTTGTTTCTTCGTTGAAAGTAACATATTCAGGAACGAAGTTGTTCACTGAAAGTGCTTCATTTACAACGTCAAGGTTTTGAGATTTTTCACGTAGTGAAATTTCTTGACCAGGTTTAACGCTGAATGAAGGGATATCAACGCGTTTGCCGTCGACCAAAATATGGCCGTGGTTAACGATTTGACGAGCCGCACGACGTGTGCGTGCAAGGCCCATACGGTATACGATGTTATCAAGGCGAGTTTCAAGAAGAACCATGAAATTTTCACCGTGTTTACCAGGCATTTTACCTGCTTTGTCGAACATCGTTTTAAATTGGCGTTCATTCACACCGAACATGAAACGAAGTTTTTGTTTTTCTTGTAATTGCATTCCGTACTCGGAAAGTTTTTTACGTTGGTTAGGACCGTGTTGTCCTGGTGCGTAAGGGCGTTTTTCAATTTCTTTACCTGTGCCGCTTAGTGAAATACCAAGACGACGGGATAGTTTCCATGCTGGACCTGTATAACGAGCCATGAATGACTCCTCCTCTAAATTGGTTTTATTTTGTTGTAAAATAAGAACCAGATGCGTTCAATTCGAAAGCCATTCTATTATCTTGCATCTTCGCCTCCGCAGCCAGGAAGTTACGCGGTGCACCTTATAAAAGGAATAGACTGGACATACCGAAACACACAACTGCTGCAAATATTTTACACAACGTCAATCATAGCAATTTTAAATGAGGGAGTCAAGAAGTTAGATTCTTGGAAACAGGGAATCTTTTGATAGGGAAAATGAAAAATAGACACCTCTTTCACTTTTCTGAATAAGGTGTATTATGGAACTATATGAATAATAGTATTCAATTCATGAATGGGGTGTTTTTATAATGGAGAAAAAACAACAACTGCACAAGGATACAACGGTTATACACGAGGGGTATAATGATCAAGAACATCAGGGAAGTCTGGCAGTTCCGCTTTACCAAACGTCAACTTTTTCTTTTGAAAGTGCAAAACAAGGAGAGAATCGATTTTCAGGAGTTGAAGAAGGCAATATCTATTCGCGATTAGGTAACCCTACAGTACGTGTTCTAGAAGAGCGAATGGCGGCGCTAGAAAATGGTGCGGGAGCGCTTGCATTTGGTTCAGGCATGGCCGCGGTAAGTACTGTTCTTGTTCACTTAACGAAATCGGGGGATCATATTTTATGCTCACGTGGAATTTACGGGTGTACGTTTGGTCTACTTGGAATATTGGACGAGAAGTATAAGATTACACATGATTTAGTTCAAATGAGAACCGAAGAAGAAATTGAGCGCGCGATTAAACCCGAAACGGTTTGCATATACGTTGAAACACCTATTAATCCAACAATGGAACTTGTTGATTTGCATGCTATTGTGAACGTGGCGAAAAAGCACGGGCTTCGTGTTGTCGTTGATAATACTTTTTCGTCACCATATTTACAAAACCCACTCGATATCGGGGCTGATTTTGTTTTGCACAGTGCAACGAAATATATAAACGGGCACGGTGATGTCATTGCGGGGCTACTCGTCGGTAATGATAAAGAAGAGATGGAAAAAATTCGTATGACCGTTCAAAAAGATTATGGTGGAATCATTTCACCATTCGATGCGTGGCTTCTCATCCGAGGATTGAAAACATTACCGGTCCGGATGGAGCGTCATACATCCAATGCAGAAAAGATAATGGAATATTTAAAAGGGCAAAAGCTTGTGGAAGAAGTTTATTATCCATTTGATGAAAATAACCCTCAATTTGAAATAGCTAAAAACCAGATGAAAGCAGGGGGCGGACTTATTTCGTTCACCGTGAAAGGTGGTAAGGAAGAGGCGCAACTACTAATAGACAGTCTTGAGCTTATTAGGATAGCGGTTAGTCTTGGCGATGCGGAAACACTGATACAACACCCGGCAACGATGACACATTCAATTGTTCCGGAAAACGAACGGCTGTCAATGGGGATTACAGATTCTTTACTTCGATTAGCAGTAGGTTTGGAACATGCAGAAGATCTAATTAACGATTTAGACCGTGCATTTTCGTTATTGGAAAAATCATTAACCGAAGCATCAGCAAAATAATAAATGCCTTGGTGACCAGCCATACTGGTTACCAAGGCATTTTTATTATTTAATATGTGAAATAAGTACTTCGACGATTTTCTCTAACCCAATACGATCCTCTTCAGAGAAACGATCTAATTCAGGGCTATCGACATCGAGAACACCGAAAATGTTCCCGTTCTTAACGATTGGTATGACAATTTCAGATTGTGATGCGGCGTCGCAGGCGATATGACCTGGGAAAGCATTCACGTCAGGTACGATGATAGACTCTTTCGTTTTTGCCGCTGTTCCACAAACCCCTTTACCAAGTGGAATACGAATACATGCCGGGAGACCTTGAAACGGTCCAAGAACAAGCTCACTATCTTCTATTAAATAAAACCCAACCCAATTAATTCGATCGAAAAATTGGTTCAGTAAAGCTGAAGCATTGCTCAAGTTTGCATAAAGATTGGTCTCGCCTGTTAAAAGTGCATTTAATTGATTGGCAAGTTGCACATATTTTTCGCTCGTTTCATTCGCGTAATCCATTTTTGTGAACAAAGACAACACCCCGTATTTAAATTTTGTATGACCAAATTATATATGTACAATTCGTTTAATTCAACTATCGCAGATTGATTCGATAAAAAGACACATAAATCCCTAAAAAACTTTCATTTTAGCAACTTATTGTCTGAAAACGTGGTATTATATATGATGATATAATGATACGGCGATACCATGATGGGAGGACCACGATGCTATACATAGTCACCGCACTTATCGTACTACTAATCATAACGATAATCGTCTTTTCATACAGACGTAAACATATTAGTGAAATCGGAAGGTTAGAACAAGAAAAACTCCAAATTCAAAATAGACCGATACTTGAAGAAATGACAAAAATTAAACAGTTAAATATGACAGGTGAAACCGAAAAGAAATTTGAGCGTTGGAGAAGTGAATGGACAGAAGTAATGGATGTACATTTACCCGGCATCGACACGTTACTATTTGACGCCGAAGATGTAATAGGCCGTTTGCGTTTTAAAAAAGCAACCCAAATAGAAAGTGAAATACGGGAAAAAACTCACTTCTGTGATACAAAAATGAATGATATCTTACAGGAATTGAATGAACTTGTCGGTAGTGAAGAAAAGAATCGAATTGAAATGGAAAAACTTCAAGACGAACACCGGGCGGCACGTAAAACAATTCTTGCTTATCAACATTCTTTTGGAATGACTGCTGAACCGTTGGAAAAAGAGCTGGAGTTATTCAATCCGAAATTTGCGGAATATGAAGAACTCACGTCCAATGGCAACTATTTGCAAGCAAGGGAAGTAGTTATTTACCTTTCCGAAAAAGGTGAGCATGTTTTTTCGCTTATTGATGAAATCCCTTCACTCCTTACAGAATTGCAAAACAAAATACCATCATCCATCCGTAATCTTAGGAACGGAATCATGGAAATGGAAGATCAGTTCTATTACTTACACCATCTACAACTTACTGAACATCTTGATGGCATTGAAGAAGAAATTCAGGACATGTTGTCAGAAATGACGGAATTACAAATGGAATCGATTCAACAGCGTACAAATGAAATAAATATTCGCATCGATTCATTTTATGATGCGCTTGAAAATGAAGTTCATGCGAAAAGATATGTCGATGATCATTACGAATATACATTCGAAAAACTATCATCTATAAGATTGTTGACAAGAGAAACGTCAGATGAAGCGGCGTTTGTACAACAAAGTTACAGAATGAATGATGAGGAAGCGCAAATACCAATAGATGCGATGAAAAAGTTGGATGCACTTAGTAAACGGTTTGAAGTGCTCTCATTAAGAGTAGAGAATAACGAATCCGCCTATTCCAGTCTTGAAGATGAACTTCGAAGAATGAATGAAGAATTAGATCTCATTGCTGAAGAGCAAGAGGAATTTGCCCGTCGAATGAAAAATTTACGAATTGACGAAAATAGTGTCCGAATAAAACTCGAAGAACTAGCAAAAAAGTTGCAAAATACGGAACGCAAACTGTATAAAGGGAATATCCCAGGTATTCCTGATGAGGTGGATGCACGACTCGAAGAAGCCGAGGAACAGATATATGTAGTTACTCAAAGTTTGCAAGAAGTACCATTAAACATGAATCTTGTGAATTCCTATTTAGAGAACGCTGAGAAGTCCGTTGCGGATGTGACTGAAAAGGTTGAAGAGTTACTCGAAAATGTTATGCTAATTGAATGGATTATTCAATATGGAAATCGATACCGCGCGACAAATCCCGCTATGCATGCCCGTCTTCTTGAAGCAGAGGAATCGTTTAGACAATTTAGGTATGCCAAAGCATTGGAAGAAGCGGCGACTGCGGTTGAAGAGGTAGAGCCGGGCGCGATGAAAAAAATTGAAGAGTTTGCACACGAAAATGTTTAGTGAATTAAGTTATTATTGGCCACCGGCATATTGAGTGCAGGTGGCTTTGTTACGCTTTTAAGGCGAATTGTAAGAAAAGGATGGTATAAATGATTTATTTAGATAACAGTGCAACGACGGCACCCGATGAAGAGGTGCTTTCTTCATTCATGGAAGTGAATCGAAGATATTTTGCGAATCCAGCATCGCTTCATCTCCCTGGAAAAGAAGCAGAAACTCTTCTTGAACGTTCAAGAGAGCAAATTTTGTCGATTCTTGGAGCGGCTGATGGGGAAGTAATATTTATGTCTGGGGGCACAGAAGCAAATAATTTAGCAATTGTTGGATTGGCCCGGGCGCTTCGTTCAAGAGGCCAACATATTATAACGACACCGATTGAACATCCCTCGGTCCTTCGAGCGATAAACTATCTTGAAAAAGAAGGTTTTGAAATAGATTATCTTTCTGTTGACAAACAAGGGTTGGTAGACCCAAAAGAATTGGCTGGAAAAATTCAAGAAAACACAATTCTTGTAAGTATTATGCATGTGAATAATGAAATCGGTACTGTGCAACCAATTGCAAAGTGTGCAGAAATCATTAAAGAGAAATCACGTGCAGTTTTTCATTCGGATGCAGTTCAAAGTTTTGGAAAATTACCTATTTCATTATCAAGTGACGGACCTGATGTAATTACTATTTCAGCACATAAAATCAATGGTTTAAAAGGGTCAGGCATACTTGCGATGAAAAAAGGAATAAAAATAGAAGCAGTCAATTTCGGTGGTGGACAAGAAAAAGGGTTGCGCAGTGGAACTGTTTCTGTACCCAATGCAGTCGCCATTGCAAAAGCGATGAGACTTAGTGTTTCGAAAAACGATAACGAGAACTATAAACTTTGGAGAAAGCGTTTAGTGAATTTTATAAACGAATTTAACGACGTTGTAGTTCTTGCTGAAGAAGCAGGTGCACCACATATATTATCAATTGCGTTTTATAAAATAAAAGGCGAAATTGCAGTGAATCACTTTCAAGAAAATGGAATTATCGTTTCGACATCAAGTGCCTGTTCGTCTAAAAGTGGCCGCGCGGGACATGTTATTGAGGCAATTCGTTTACCAGAGAATTATAAACACGGTGTAATTCGGGTTAGTTTTGGTAGCAATACTGAAAAGCAGCATATCGAACAATTTGAAAAAGCGTTTACACAATTTATAGATTTGCTTGGAAGGGGAAAGAAATATGAAGTGGAATGAATTATTAATTCGATACGGAGAATTATCATTAAAGGGTCGAAATCGTAGTTTCTTTGTAAGAAGGTTAAAAAACAACATTGCTGCTGCAATGAGAGATCTGCCTTCAGTTGAAATAAAAGCCGAACGTGACCGTATGTTTCTTATTGCAAATGACGACTATGATATGGAAGAAGCAATTAAACGTTTACCATATATTTTTGGAATTCAATCTTTTAGTCCAGTTGCAAAATGTGACGCTACAATGGAAGCGATTTATAGTAAAGCATTAGAAGTAATGGAATCGGTTGAGACAGAAGGAAAAACATTTAAAGTTGAAATCAGACGTACGGACAAATCATTTCCATATGTCACGCATGAGTTGCAACAAATGATTGGTTCCCATGTTCTTAGTAATTTCTCCGAACTTATTGTGCAAGTGAAAAAACCGGAAATTACATTGAATGTAGAAATTAGAAGTGAAGGCGCTTTTCTTACAGCAAAAGTATTTGAAGGTGCAAAAGGAATGCCGATTGGGTCGAATGGGAAAACATTACTTATGCTTTCTGGTGGTATTGATAGCCCAGTTGCAGGTTATCTTATGATGAAGCGTGGTGTTTCTATAGATGCCATTCATTTTGAAAGTCCGCCTTTTACAAGTGAATTGGCTAAACAGAAAGTAATTGACCTTGCGGAAAAGTTAAGTTCATTTGGATCGACTGTTCGACTTCATGTCATTCCATTTACTGAATTACAGCAAACGATTGTCCACAAAGTGCCCGATAGTGCCTCGATGACAACGACACGTAGAATTATGATGCAAATTGCAGATAAGGTTCGAATAGAAACAGAAGCATTGGCCATTGTGACGGGTGAAAGCTTGGGGCAAGTAGCGAGCCAAACATTAGAAAGCTTAACGGCGATTAATGCGGTTACGTCGACTCCTGTTTTACGTCCACTAATTGCATTAGATAAACTTGATATTATTGATATAGCCCAACAAATTGGGACATATGATATTTCAATCCGACCGTACGAGGATTGTTGTACGATATTCACGCCTGCAAAACCAAAAACGAAACCAAAACTCGAAAAGATTACTTATTATGAGAGCTTTACGGACTTTGATTCACTAATTGAAGAAGCGGTCAAAGAACGAGTCGTTTATGATTTACCACTTAAAAAGAAAGATGATTTTGACGCTTTTCTATAACTGATGAAAAAATTACCAGTTCACACCTGTGCATGAATGTTCCCAAACGGGACATTCTATGTGCACAAGGAGGTGTTGAAAATGCCAAACAGTGGAAACTCAAATCAACTTCTAGTTCCGGGTGTGCAACAAGCGCTCAATCAAATGAAAAACGAAATTGCTTCTGAATTTGGAGTACAAATGGGACCAGACGCAACATCGCGTGCCAACGGATCCGTCGGCGGAGAAATTACAAAGCGATTAGTGCGACAAGCCCAGCAACAAATGAGTGGTTACCAAAACAATAAATAACAAATCGACTGAAAAGCTGTTCCGATGATTTATTCGGAACAGCTTTTCTTCTTGTCTAGACTTCAGCTCTTTTTTGTTTCATTTGGAAAAGAAGTATACGTACTGGAAAAAGAGGTAAAACTTAACCATCAAAACTTTCGCATGATTTTTTCAAAATAGAGCAATCTATCTGTACAAGGAGGTGTTATTCATGCCAAGCAATAATAGTCGAAACTCAAATCAACTTCTAGTGCCCGGTGTACAACAAGCTCTTGATCAAATGAAAAATGAAATTGCTTCTGAATTTGGAGTGCAAATGGGACCAGATGCAACAGCGCGTGCCAACGGATCCGTCGGCGGAGAAATTACAAAGCGCTTAGTGCGACAAGCCCAGCAACAAATGAATGGAAACCAAAACAATCAATAATAAATGAATAAGAAAAGCTGTTCCGATAATATTTCGGAACGGCTTTTCTTATGAAACTTTCCGAAAAGGAATATTAAATTTTAAAGTTGTCAAAACTTATTAATAAAATTTTGCATGATTTTTCTGAAACGGTGCATTCTATCTATACAAGGAGGTGTTATTCATGCCAAACTCAAATAAGCTCGTTGTTCCTGGCGTAAGACAGGCACTCGATCAAATGAAAAATGAAATTGCTTCTGAATTTGGAGTGCAAATGGGACCAGATGCTTCATCGCGTGCCAACGGATCCGTCGGCGGAGAAATTACAAAGCGATTAGTGCAACAGGCCCAGCAACAAATGAAAGGATACCAAAATAATCAATAACAAATGGATGAAAAACTGTTTCGGGGTTCACTCCGAAACAGTTTTTTTCATTGGATTTATATATTTACTTTATGAAAAAATAAAAAATTTTGAGTTATTGATTAAATTCTGTATAATAGAATAATAAAGAGAAGGGGGAATACTTATGAAACGCGAACAGCTAATAGCACCTGAAAACTATAACCTTGTAAGTGAGTTTGAACAATATGCAACGGGTTCCGGAACAAAAGCACTCATTTATGTAAATGCAAAAGGTGAGGAAAAAGAAATTACATATGATGATCTAATGAACTTATCAAACAAGGCGGCAAATGTATTTCGTGCTAATGGACTCGAAAAAGGGGACGTCATTTTAGTAATGGTGCCACGTCTTATCGAGGCATATGTAACATACATAGGAGCACTTAAAGCGGGGCTTGTTGTTATTCCAAGTTCTGAAATGCTTAGGCCAACTGACATCGATTATCGATTGAAGCATAGTGGAGCCAAAGCGATTGTAGCTTATGGGGCTTATTCAAGCCAATTTGAAGAAGTTAAAACGATGGATAATATCCAACTGTTTATCGTTGGAGACGCTAAAGAAGGACAGCTATCGTTAACGGAGTTAATGGAAAGTGAATCGACCGAGTTTTCATCATCGGAAACGAAGAGTTCTGATATGGCATTCCTTTCATATACATCGGGGACAACCGGAGCGCCAAAAGGAGTCGTCCATACACATGCTTGGGCTTATGCACATTTACGAACGACTAGTGCAAATTGGCTTGGCATAGAACAAGGGGATGTTGTCTGGGCAACAGCCGCACCGGGATGGCAAAAATGGATATGGACACCGTTTCTTTCTGTATTAGGAAGCGGAGCAACAGGTTTAGTATATGACGGTAAGTTTGATGTGGGAACGTATTTAAATCTGATCAAAAACTATCAAGTGGACGTTCTTTGTTGTACACCAACAGAATATCGCTTCATGGCAGCCGATGAGCGGCTAGGAGAGTATGACTTATCTTCAATCCGCAGTGCCGTATCCGCCGGAGAACCACTTAACCGCGAAGTAATTGAAGTTTTCGATAAATTGTTTTCATTGCCAGTTAGGGATGGCTACGGACAAACTGAAAATACGCTCCTAGTCGGAACGATGTTAGGTATGGAAGCTAGACCTGGTTCAATGGGGAAACCGACCCCGGGAAATCGAGTAGAAGTTATTGATGATTTTGGAAATCCAAGCCCAACAGGAGAGATGGGAGATATTGCGGTACACATCTCCACACCTGCCTTATTTAAGGAATACCTAGAGGATCCAGAGCGGACGGCAATGCAATTCCGTGGGGAATACTATATAACAGGTGACCGTGCGAAAAAAGATGAAGACGGGTATTTTTGGTTTGAAGGTCGCGGAGATGATATTATTATCAGTTCTGGATACACAATCGGACCGTTTGAAGTAGAAGATGCATTGGTTAAACATCCCGCAGTAAGGGAATGTGCGGTTGTGGGAAGCCCTGATAAAGTGCGTGGAAGCATCGTAAAAGCATTCGTAGTTCTTAGAAATTCGGAGAGCAAAAACGAAGAAGGACTTATTAAAGAATTGCAAGACCATGTGAAAAAATTAACTGCACCTTATAAATATCCGCGTGAAATTGAATTTATTGAAGAGTTACCAAAAACAGCATCAGGAAAAATAATGCGAGTTGAACTTCGAAAAAAAGAACAATAATAAGTTAAATGCAACGACCGCTATTGTATGAAGAGGATGTTTCTTCTTACAATAGTGGTCTACTTTTTTAATCTATATTTTGATAAGCTAAATAGTTAGGGGATTTGTAATGCAGACAGAAAAAAGTGGCATCTTTTGGGCGATTGGTGCCTATCTTATTTGGGGACTTATGCCTATGTATTGGAAAAGTCTTGAACATGTCGCAAGTGCGGAAATATTAGTGGGGCGTATTGTATGGGCGTTTGTACTAACGTTAATCGTAGTTCTATTAATAAAAAATGGGCATCATTTTAAAAACGATATAAAAATACTTTGGAGTTCACAACGTGATTTTTGGTCTTTGTTTTTTGCGTCGGTTCTTGTGTCAAGCAACTGGTTTATTTATATATGGGCTGTGAATCATAACTTTATTGTTCAAACAAGTTTGGGTTATTACATAAACCCTCTAATTTCGGTATTACTCGGCGTTTTTTTTCTGAAGGAGAAACTAGCAAAAGCGCAACAAATCGCATTTGTACTTGCAACGATTGGCGTCATAATTTTAACGGTTTCCTATGGTGAATTTCCATGGTTGGCATTTACACTTGCGATCACTTTCGCAGTGTATGGACTTATTAAGAAGCAAATTAAGCTCGACCCGCTACGCGGATTAACAATTGAAACTTTATTTATTGTACCAGTTGCTGTTATTTATTATATTTGGCTGTTCAAAGATGGACACGCGGCCTTTTTACATATTGATTTAAAAACGGATATATTACTTATATTAACAGGAGCAGCAACTGCACTACCGCTTGTGATGTATGCAAAAGCTGTTCAAAAAATTCCACTCTATATGGCAGGATTTCTTCAATATATTGCACCAACGATGATGCTTTTTATTGGAGTGGTTATTTATGATGAGACGTTCGGTAAAATCGATTTGTTGTCATTCGCATTTATCTGGTCTGCACTTTTATTATTTACAGTGTCAAAAGTTATAGAAGCTATAAAAAGTAAAGGAACGCAGGAAGCTTAAATCTAAATTGTAAAAAGGTCTCTTCACGTGAAGAGTGAAGAGGCCTTTATGATCATAAATAAATTCGTTGTACTTTTTCCCAAAATGAATTATTTTTAAGCTTAACGGTTTTGATTGTTTTTTTACTAAGAACGATGTCAATGTTTTCTACTTTTCGAATACCGAGAGCTTCGTTGTCTGCCGCCATTAATGGAAAATCATTACCGTCTTGGTGAACACGAAGACGAAGTTTACGTTCGCCGCCCATAATGAAAGAAGAGCCCAATGTTCTGTACTTATTATTATTTACTGAAGCAAGTTCAGTTACTTGAAAACAGGAAAGCAGTGGATCGACGACAGCGCCTTTAACAGATTTGTTATATGCAGTGCTTCCTGTTGGCGTGGAAATGATAAGTCCATCACCTAGGAACGTTTCGAATAACAAGTCATCAATAATGACGTCCAAGATAAAGGTTCTAATAATATTTGAACGAATACTGAATTCATTCAAACAATAGAATGGACGATGATCATCAATTGTTACTTCGATAAGCGGATAACGGCGCACTTCAATTTCGGACCGACGGATAGACTGGGTCATTTCGTAAAGATTATTATAATTGAAATCACAATATAATCCGTGCTTGCCTGTTAATGAAATTCCGGCATAAAGACAATTTTGACGAAAACCAGTTTTTCGGACAGCTTGTAAAAAAGAACCATCGCCACCGATACTAATAATAATATTTGCCTCTTTACTATTATTTGTCATTGTGAACCCTTCATGAATAAGCGCATCTTCGACTTTAGCCTTTTTATCGAGCGAATCTTCATCATGTTTACTATAAATATAAATATTCATCCGTTCTGTCAAATTGTGCACCCCTTTCCAATGAGTTAAGTATATTTTAACATGCAATGAAACATTTCGGGAGTACAAACGTATAGAATAAGGTAGGGATTAAAAGGAGGAAGTTAAAATGACAATGAAACGGTGGATTGCGGTCATCGTGGCGGCAGCACTTATTTTTGTTTCGGTAGGTGTGAATTCGTTATCGTACATATTTACAAGGGACTTCAATAGTTTATTTGAAGATGTACTGGCTACGACTTCGGAATATGGAGAGACGATTATTGAAGATGGAAGTACAAAAGAGAAAATAGCGGTCGTCACGCTAGACGGAGTTATTCAAGATCTTGGTGGAGCTACTTCTATATTTCAGTCTGCGGGGTATGATCATCAATTTTTCATGAACCAATTGGAACTTATATTGGAAGATGAAACGGTGAAAGGCGTTGTGCTCAAAGTGAATACTCCTGGTGGAGGTGTTGTCGAGTCGGCAGATATTTACGACGCCATCCGAATGATTCAACTTGAAAAAGAGATTCCCGTCTATGTTTCAATGGGGGGAATGGCGGCTTCGGGTGGCTATTATGTTTCAGCACCAGCAGAAAAAATCTTCGTTAACAGAGAAACGATTACAGGTTCAATTGGTGTCATAATGGAAAGTATGAACTACGCGAAACTGGCAGAAAAGTATGGAATTGATTTTAATACAATTAAAACAGGACCATATAAAGATATTATGAGTGGCTCACGTGAAATGACAGATGTAGAACGTGAAATGCTTCAGGAAATGATTAATGATTCGTATGAGCGCTTCGTGGAAATTATAGCGGAAGGTCGCGGTATGACTAAAGAAGAAGTAAAAAATGTTGCTGATGGACGCATAATGAACGGACGCCAAGCAATTGAAGCGGGTCTTGCAGATGATTATGGAAAACCTGCAGATGTTATTTCGGCAATGAAAGAAGATTATGATCTTGGTACTGCTCAAGTATTCGAGTATGCGGCAAAAGATAGTTGGTTATCGCTATATCGTGTCAAGGCGGGAAATCTTTTGGGTGGAAACGTTGAATCAGAACTCATTGGTAAGCTATTGTCTGATTACAGCTCACCGCGGATGATGTATCTATACGGTGAAAAATAAGGAGGGGTTAACCATGTCGGAACATATTGAAGAGCAGTCTACTCATGTGCAAGATCCTCCTGTAATGGGTCGTACACCGGCGTATGATACCGTTCAAACAGAGCATTTTCGTCCCAAGTTTGCAGGTTTTTGGACACGTTTTTGGGCTTATTCCATCGATCTTATCGTTGTATATGCGATTAGCGGAATTCTTATTAAACCGTTATTTAGAGCCGTTGATCTTTCGGTGTCGAGCCCCATATTTTTATTGTTTAATTCCTATAAAATTACGACCTTAATCGTGCTTCTTGTTTACTTTGCTTTGATGACAAAGTTTTTTCAGCAAACAATTGGAAAGATGATTTTGGGCATTAAAGTTGTGCCTAAAGCTGGGAAAAGTCTTACGTGGGGAACGATTATTTTCAGAGAAGTCTTTGGCAGATTTATATCGAAAACGCTTGTAATTCCATATTTACTCACTATTTTCATGCCTAAGAAAGAAGCGCTTCACGACTTATTCGCGGACACATATGTAGTCCATGAAGATACGTACGAAAAAGAATTTCATATAATTCACACGAAAAAAGCCGATAATTTGCATGAGAGTACACTAATTTAGTAAGATTAAAAGAGAAGGGGAGGCGTTTTTTAATGGCTAAAGTTACATTTCACAACGATCCTGTTACATTGTTAGGTAAAGAAATTACAGTGGGGGACAAAGCCCCTAATTTTACCGTGCTTGCAAATGATTTAAGCGAAGTGACTCTCGTGGATTCAAAAGGTAAAGTACGTCTAATTAGTGTTGTACCTTCAATTGATACGGGTGTTTGCTCTACACAAACTCGGAAGTTCAATGAAGAAGCAGCAGCACTAGGGGACGATGTTCAAATACTTACGGTTTCAGTAGATCTACCATTCGCACAAGGCAGATGGTGTGCGGCTGAAGGAATTGAAAATGTTCAAACATTATCGGATCATCGTGATTTGTCATTCGGTGAAGCGTACGGCGCAGTAATACAAGAACTTCGTCTTCTTACTCGTGCGGTGTTTGTCATTGATAAGGACGACAACGTTACATACGTCGAATATGTTCCGGAAGTAACAGATCATCCTGATTACGATCAGGCAATCCAAGCAGTAAAAGAATTGACTAAATAATATAATTGAAACCCACTCGGAAACGGGTGGGTTTTGTTGACTGAGGGATGAAAATGCAAACAAATACTGAGAAGATCTTTACATTTATTGATACGTATGCGGAATCTGCTGAAACACTTTATCTTGAAGCAGTAATTACTGCTTGTGAACAATGGCTTTCTGGAGAGCAAAGTCCAAAAATTGAAGAAGGTGTAACGAAAGAGGAAATTCGCCGTGGGATACAGCTCGCTATTTTAAAAGGAATGCAACAATCTGCGCAATCACACCATCAAATGACACCCGATTCGATTGGTATGCTCATTGGCCATATTGCGGGGAAGCTTGTTGAAGGTGAACCGGGCGTCACGCTTCTTGATCCGGCGGCTGGAACTGGTAACTTACTTTACACAGTAATGAACACGATTGGAAAAGACGTTAAAGCAAGCGCAGTCGAAATAGATGAGCTACTAGTAAGACTTTCCGCGGTCACTGCGGAGTTGCTGGAGCATCCAGTGTCCTTTTACGTGCAAGATGCACTTAGACCACTACTAATCGATCCAGTGGACTTAACGATAAGTGATTTACCTGTAGGATTTTACCCTGACGATGACAACGCATCGGACTATAGGCTAATGCCTGTAGAAGGGCACGCGTATGCTCATCATCTATTCATCGAGCAATCCATGAATCACACAAAGCCTGGTGGTCACGCTATATTTATCGTTCCCGCCAACTTATTTGACTCCGAACAATCGGCAAATTTACAACCATATTTAAAAAAAGAGACGTTTATTCGTGCGGTCATCCAACTGCCCGATTCTTTATTTAAAAACGCATCGCATGTAAAAAGCATTCTTATCCTCCAAAAACCATATGGGGAGATGAAAGCGACACCAGAAGTACTACTAGCAAAAGTACCGGATATGAAAAACAAGCAAGCAATGGCCTTATTTTTTCAAAAGATTGATATGTGGGTGAAAGAATAATTATAAATTGATTTTAGTTGAAAAGAGGTGCTTTTAATGTCAAATATTTTGGCGATTAACGCTGGAAGTTCCTCATTGAAGTTTCAGCTACTCAATATGTCTGGGGAGCATGTAACTGCGATAGGACAAATAGAGAGAATCGGGCTTTCCGATTCGGTATTTAAGATGAAAACCGAACGGGGAAAAATAGAACGGATTGCTACTATACACAATCATTCAGAAGCGGTTGCAATCGTACTTGATGCATTGCTAAGTGAAGGTGTCGTGAAATCATTCGATGAAATTGACGGTATCGGGCATCGTGTTGTTCACGGAGGTGAGATTTTTAGCGATTCTGTGCTCATTGACGACGATGTTTTAATCACGCTCGAAAGTCTTTCAGAATTAGCGCCGCTTCATAATCCAGCGAATATAATAGGAATTAAAGAATTTAGAAAGAAATTGTCCTCTATACCCGCAGTTGCAATTTTTGATACGGCTTTTCACCAGACAATGCCGGAAAGTTCATTTTTATATCCGCTTCCTTATGAGTATTATGAGAAGTACGGTATTCGGAAATATGGTTTTCACGGGACAAGCCATAAGTATGTAACGGAAAGAGCCGCTGAACTATTGAATCGTCCACTGGACAAGACTCGACTTATTTCATGTCATCTAGGGAATGGAGCGAGTATTGCGGCCGTTAAAGGTGGAAAATCGCTTGATACATCGATGGGATTCACGCCACTAGCCGGAGTAACAATGGGGACACGTTCGGGAAATATTGATCCAGCACTTATTCCGTACATAATGGAGCAAACAGGAAAGTCAGTTGAAGAAGTGCTCGATGTGCTTAATAAACAATCGGGTATGCTTGCGATTTCTGGGTTTTCTAGTGACTTGCGTGATATTGAGATTGAAGCGTCTAAAGGGAATGAGCGTGCACAGCTTGCGTTGGATGTATTTGCGGACCGAATTCATAAATATATAGGATCATACGCCGCAAGAATGGGTGGAGTCGACGCTATTATTTTCACTGCGGGAATTGGTGAAAACTCGGATGTAATTCGAGAAAAGGTACTAGCTGGGCTTGAGTTTATGGGTGTATATTTCGATCCGAATTTGAACAATATTCGCGGCGCAGAAGTGGACATTAGCTTTCCATATTCACCCGTAAAGATTTTAGTGATTCCAACGAATGAAGAAATTATGATTGCTCGCGATACGGTTCGTGTAGCGGGGCTATAAGTAGGGGAAAAAGCGCGTGTGCTAGATATCCATAGCGTAATGATAGAATAGGAAAAAGGAGACAATTCGTTCGATATTGAACGAATTGTCTTCTTTTTAGTTGTAAAATTAGTCTTCATCTTGGGGTGTGCGAATAACGAGAACATCACATTTTGCAGAGCGAACGATATTTTCGGAAACACTACCGATTAAAAAACGTTCAACGGCATTCAAACCTGTAGCACCACAAATAATTAAGTCAGCAGTTACTCTTTTAGCTAGATCACGTGAAATCATTGTTTTCGGTGAACCATAATCGACAATAATATTTACTTTGGTAACACCTTTTGCTTCCGCTTTCAGTTTGTATTCACCAAGAAGTTCTTCCGCAAACTTTTGTGCTCGTTCCGCAATGGATCGATCATAAGCCTCGACCGCGGCGTAAGAGCGAGTGTCAATAATATTAACTAGATTCAAAGTCGCATTATTTCGTGTAGCAATACCTACAGACTTTTTGAAAGCCCATTCGGATTCCTTTGATCCATCGATTGCAACTAGAATTTGCTCGTATTGTAATGTCATATCAAAAAACCTCCATCTCATTTTTTACTACTACAACTATTAAATTCAACAAAGTAGATAGAAAGTCCTTTTAATTTATTGAATGAAATTAAAAGATTCGGCAAATAGAGATGAAATGTGACAGAAATCACAAAGAGTATTAAGTTTTTGAAAGACAAGCATAATTCAGTTAAAACTGATAAAATAAGGGAGAGTGAATTTGCTAAGCTTATTTCCTTGCAAATTCAAAGGTTTGTTAATTATATAGGGGGCTACAAATTATGCGTATTGGTGTTCCGAAAGAAGTATTAAACAATGAAAATCGTGTAGCAATGACGCCAGCCGGTGTTTTTACGTTAAAAGAATCGGGGCATGAAGTGTTCATTCAACAAGGTGCGGGTCTTGGCTCAAGCATTACAGATGAAGAGTATACTGTTGCGGGTGCCATAATTGTTGAAACTGCTGAAGAAGCATGGAACGCAGATATGGTAATGAAAGTGAAAGAACCCCAGTCTTCCGAATATGATTTTTTCCGTGAAGGACAAATTATATTCACGTATTTTCATCTTGCTACGGAAGTTAAACTTACAAATGTCCTACTTGAAAAGAAAGTAACTGCAATTGCTTATGAAACAGTTCAACTTTCAAATAATACACTTCCACTTCTTGCTCCAATGAGTGAAGTTGCCGGACGTATGGCAATCCTTATTGGTGCTCAATTTCTTCAAAAAACGAATGGCGGGCAAGGAACTCTTCTTGGGGGAATTCCAGGTGTATCACGTGGTAATGTCACGGTTATTGGCGGTGGAATGGCAGGAACGAATGCAGTTCGTGTCGCAATTGGAATGGGAGCGCATGTTACAGTCATTGACCTTTCTACAGATCGTTTGCGTCAATTGGAAGAGTTATTTGGAAATGATGTTCAAACACTGGTTTCGAATCCGTTTAACATCGCCGATGCTGTAAAAGATGCGGATTTAGTTGTCGGTGCTGTTTTAATACCGGGTGCTAGAGCGCCTAAACTTGTATCTGAAGAAATGGTTAAAACGATGAAACCAGGTTCTGTTCTTGTAGATATCGCAATTGACCAAGGCGGAATCTTTGAAACGTCCGACCGAATTACTACACATGACGAACCGACATATGAAAAACATGGGGTTGTACACTATGCAGTTGCAAATATGCCAGGTGCTGTTCCACGTACCGCAACAATGGGACTTACAAACAATACAGTTCCTTACGCATTGCAAATTGCAAACAAAGGTGTCGATAAGGCACTTCTTGACAATCCTGCACTTCAAAAAGGATTGAATACATTTAATGGGCATATAACATACAAAGCCGTCGCAGACGCACAAGATGCAAAGTATGTCCCAGCTGAATCATTATTGCAACAATAATAGGTAAAAGGCTGTCCGCTTATTTATAAGGGGACAGCCTTTTCTTTATGCAGGGTCAATAATACGTAACTCTTTTGGGAACTTTGTAAGTACTTCTACTCCGTCTGCGGTTACAACGACATCGTCTTCAATACGAACGCCCGTAATGTCGGGATGATAAATACCCGGCTCGATTGTAAAAACCATGCCTTCAGTGAGAATCATGTCGTTTGTACCCGTAATGGAAGGATATTCGTGTACTGAAATTCCGAGACCATGACCGAGTCGGTGTGTGAAATAATCACCGTAACCAGCGGTAGAAATCACATCGCGCGCAGCTTTATCAAGCTCGAGTGCTTTTACACCAGGACGAACAAGATCGACTGCGGCTTGTTCTGCCTGTCTGACTGTTTCGTAGATTTCACGCTGTGCATCCGTAGGTTCCCCGAATGCGACAGTTCGTGTAATGTCTGAACAATAGCCATTATAAATAACACCTAGGTCAAACAGGATGAAATCCCCTTTTTGAATTTTTCGATCACCGGGTGTGCCGTGTGGTGAAGCTGTTTTAGGTCCAGAAAGTACCATTGTATCGAAAGACATTTTTTGAACGCCTTTTTTCTTCATTTCAAACTCAATCGCCATAAGTATTTCAAGTTCAGTTTTACCTTCTGCAATTTCTTTGCAGCCTACTTCTACCGCATAATCTGCAAGTTCCGCGGCAATACGTAAGTTTGTAAGTTCTTCTGCATCTTTAATGACACGCATTCGATTCAATTGTTCATCGAGCCGAGTAAAAGTAGCGCCCGGGAACAGCTGATCCACTCGTTCCAATCGTTCAACCGTTAAGTGGGACTTTTCAATAGCGAATGACTTCGGCATATAGCCACGGTTACGAATCGCTTTCAATACGACATCCCATGCATCTTCGGTGTCTGCATGACCAATAACTTCGAATGGCCAACCTGTTGCTTTCACATCAGGTACTTCCATCAAAGGACAAATAATAAATGGCTCTGCTTCTTTAAAAATCATAAGACCGAGTAGTCGTTCGTGTGGGTTGCTGCTAAATCCAGATAAATAAAATATATTATCAGGTGTAGTAACAAACGCTGCATCTACGTCTTGGTTGCGTAAGAACTGTTGAACACTTTCAATCTTTCCCAATAGTGTGACCTCCTTTTTTAATGTATTAACTATATCAGAAAAAGAGGGTTTATTGGAATTGTAGCGAAAAATGTATTATTGGGAAGAAAATAAAGGGGGAACTAAGCATGCAAATTTCTTATCACGGGCATTCGATTGTAAAAGTAAAAACAGGTGAATATACTATTTTAATCGATCCGTTTATTACAGGGAATAAGTTAACAGACCTTGTCGTTGAAAAAGAAAAACCGGACGTTATTTTATTAACACATGGGCACAACGATCACGTTGGAGATACAGTTGAAATTGCGAAGGCATGTGATGCGCTTATCGTCGCTCCAAACGAACTTGCTGTTTACTTAAGTTGGCAGGGAGTCCGTACGCATGGTATGAATCTTGGCGGTGCCAACGAATTTCCATTTGGTACCGTGAAATTCACACAAGCATTCCACAGTTCTTCGTATACAACGGATGACAATGAAATTATTTATACGGGGATGCCTGCTGGGATTTTATTTACAGCTGAAGGTAAAACAATTTACCACGCCGGAGATACTGCGATATTTGGAGATATGGAGATGATCGGGAAACGTCATCCGATTGACGTTGCATTTGTTCCAATCGGTGATAATTTTACGATGGGCCCGCAAGATGCGGCGTGTGCAGTGGAATTACTAAATCCGAAGCTTGCGATTCCTATCCATTTCAATACATTTCCACCGATTGAACAAGATCCGGAAACGTTTAAAGCACTCGTAAAAGAGCATGAAGTGAAAATAATGGAAGCTGGGAACAGTTTTGAATTATAATTATTTGGTTCGGGTAGGCTAGAAGCTACCCGAACCATTTTTCATCTTCATTTATGATAGAATGAAGTTAGGTAATGATAAGGAAAAGGTGAAGACATGTCGACTAAACATGAACAGATATTACGTTATATTAAAGAACTATCTGTTGGAGAAAAAATATCCGTACGTCAAGTTGCGCGCGCCCTTTCGGTAAGTGAGGGAACAGCGTACCGCGCGATTAAAGAAGCGGAAAATAGAAAACTTGTAAATACGATTGAGCGTGTTGGAACAATTCGAATTGAAAAGAAAAAAAGAGAAAACATAGAACAACTGACTTTTGCGGAAGTACTTAATATTGTTGACGGGCAAGTACTTGGAGGACGGGGTGGGTTACATAAAACATTAACGAAGTTTGTCATTGGTGCAATGCAATTGGATGACATGATGCGCTATATTGACCCGGGCAATCTTCTGATAGTTGGTAACCGTTTGCAGGCCCATAAAACAGCGCTGTTAGCAGGGGCAGCTGTTTTAGTTACGGGAGGTTTTGACGCAACAGACGAAGTGAAAAAACTTGCGGATGAACTAGAACTTCCAATTATTTCGACAAGTTATGACACATTCACTGTGGCAACAATGTTAAATAGGGCGATTTTTGATCAGCTAATTGAGAAAAAGATTCTTCTTGCGGAGGATATCTTAACGCCACTGTCAGAAGCGGTCGTTCTATCGGCTAGTGCATCTATCGATGATTTTAATAAAGTGAATAAAGAATCGCAACACTCCGGTTACCCTGTTATTGAGAAGACTGGAAAGCTTGTAGGAATCGTTACATCCCGCGATGTTATCGGTAAGCCATTGGACGAATCGATTCGAAAAGTGATGACGCGAAATCCGATTACAGTAACTGAAAAAACAAGTGTCGCATCTGCAGGTCATAGCATGATATGGGAAGGCATCGATCTTGTTCCTGTTGTCACGGAGAACGAAACACTTGTAGGTATACTGAGTAGGCAAGATGTTTTAAAAGCGTTTCAAATGGCGCAACGTCAGCCGCAACAAGGGGAAACGAATGACGACGTTGTAAAAAGCCAGATGGTGATAAGTGTGGATGATCCGATGTCAATTGAATTTACGGTTGTTCCGCAACTGACCAATCAACTAGGTTCCTTATCTCATGGGGTAATGACTACGCTGTTGACGGAAGCTGGGCATCAGGCCATTAAGATGCATAAGCGTGGCGAAAGTGTTCCAGAAAATATGACATTATATTTCATAAAACATGTCCAACTAGGAAGCGTTGTGCGTGTTGAACCGAGGATTTTACATATGAGCCGAAGACTTGTGAAGGTTGATTTTGATATTATGAGTGAAGGCGAACTCGTTGCAAAAGCGATGATCATGTATCAGCTTTTTGAACGCTAAGGTAAAAAGAAAAAACTAATGCATTATGCATTAGTTTTGTTAAGTTCCGCCTCTTCAGCGACGAATTGTTTATAATGTTTATGTGCACGGAAATTAAAAATTGTTACGTATAAACCTAGAGGAACAAAGATTGCCGCAACAATGTATCTAGCGATTCCATCGTCTAACATAAATTGGTTTAGTCCAAAAAAGATCAGTAAACTTCCAAGATACGTACCTGCTCTACTTGCATACATCTTTTTCCGTATAGGTAGGACATAAGTTGTGCGAAATTGACGATATTTAAAATAAAAATAAAATACGCCAGAACCAATAATTAAAAACACGAAAATTAAATTTAACATTGAAGCCCTCCAATAGTTACAGAACTTCTTACATTGTAGCGGCTTTTGAGTTGAATTGCGACCGGAATATATTGAAGCTTGGGGGAAAACAGAAATGAAAAGACAAATCATCGACACAATTGAAAAATACAATAAAATTATTATTCTTCGGCATGTTCGACCGGATCCAGATGCGTACGGTTCGCAAATAGGACTTAAAGAAATTATACAAAAAAACTACCCGGACAAAGAAGTACTTGCAGGTGGCGAACATGAGGAATCGTTATCATATCTTGCAAAACCAGATGTTATCAATCGTTCACATTATAAAGATGCGCTTGTTATCATAACGGATACGGGCAATACGGAACGAATTGACGGCGAATTTTATAACGAAAGTGAATTGATTCTAAAAATTGACCATCATCCTGATGCAGATCCTTATGGAGATGTAAGATGGGTTGACACTGGTGCAAGTTCGACTTCTGAAATGATTACATCTCTTTTTGAAGAAGGAGAAAAGTCATTCGGTTGGAAGATGCCGGACAATGCAGCACGCCTGTTGTTTGCTGGAATTGTTGGAGATACGGGACGGTTTATGTTCCCGAGTACAACTGATAAAACATTTGACAGAGCGAGTGAGCTGATTAAATACGATTTCGACCGTGCTGAATTATTTGCGGGGATGTATGAAGTTGAGCGGAAAATCCTTCACTTACAAGGCTATATTTATCAAAACTTTGAAATCGATGAAAACGGGGCGGCTTTTATTAAATTGGATCAGAAGACGCTTGAGAAGTTCCAAGTTTCACCATCTGAGACTTCACAACTTGTAGGCTCTCTTGGCGAAGTAAAAGGAATTTGTGCTTGGGCAATTTTAATTGAAGAAAGTGATCAAATTCGCGTTCGTTTGCGTTCGAAAAAACCTGTCATTAATGCACTAGCGGCACAGTATGGTGGTGGGGGACATCCACTTGCATCAGGGGCGTCAGTCCATTCATGGGAAGAAGCGGACGAACTGATTACAAAACTGAAAGAGTTATGTATAAAATAATACGGGCGGAGGGAATTCGTTGACACTTGTCTATCCGCAAATAATTACCGGCGCAGATCTTTTGCGTGGAATTATTAAACTTAACTATCTAGCCCCTCTTCTGAAAAGTAGAGGGGCTAGTGCTGCGGCCATCGTGAATTCGAAACTTTATGGTGTTCGTTCTTTTTGTAAGACGATGAAAAAATACGATATTCATCCGGTAATCGGGTTGTCTGTAAAAATCGATATTGGTGAAAACCGAACTGTTCTTTCGTATGTATACGCAAAAAACGATGAAGGGTACAAAAATCTATTAAAGATGAGTAGTGCGGTTTCTGTCAGTGAATCGGAAAACCTACCTCTTCATTGGTTAGCAGCTTATAGCACGGGTTGTATATTGACTTTTCCGATGACTGATCCTTCTTGGGAAGGTTTGCGGGATGAAGAAACAATTGAACTTTTAGTGAAAAGTTGTGGCGGTGCCGAAATCGTTCTTGGTGTGGCTAGGGTAAGTGGTGTTAAACATAGCGATGAAGAGGTAATTGAAACACTTGCAATAGCAACCAATTTACAAATTGCCGCGGTGTACGAATCGCGTTTTATTCACCCGGAAGATTCATTTTCTTACGAAGTTGCTGAAGCGATCCGTTTAGGTCATAAATTAAATGATGTAGGCAGATTGAGCAACTTACACGAAAATGCGTATGTCCCAGAAGAAGTAGAGTTAACTACTTGGTTTACGGATAAGAAAGAATGGCTTGACAATATGTCTACTCTTCTTCTTTCTTGTTCGGCAGAAATTCCACCTAGTGAGTCACTTATGCCTGTTTTCCCGGTTCCCGCCGGCGAAAATTCGGCATCGTTATTAAAAAAACATTGCCTAGAAGGATTAGTAAGGCGGCTTGATAAACCCGGGGATGCCTATGAAGAACGGCTTCATTATGAGTTGGCTGTTATCGAAGAAATGGGTTACTCGGATTACTTTCTTATTGTTGAAGACTTTATGCACTACGCGGCTGAGCAAAATATATTAACGGGCCCGGGAAGGGGTTCTTCGGCTGGATCGCTTGTTGCCTTCACACTTGGCATAACAGATGTCGATCCGCTGCGGTATGGACTTGTTTTTGAACGCTTTCTAAACCCGAGTCGAGTGACGATGCCTGACATCGATATTGACTTTGCTGATAATCGTCGCGAAGAAGTGATTGAATATGTGGTGAAGAAGTATGGCAAATCTCACGTCGCGCAAATTATTACATTTGGTACGCTTTCTGCACGAGCAGTTGCGCGTAATGTTGCGCGGGTTTTTGGATTTTCAAACGAAGAGATGGGATTTATCACACATGAAATTCCGAACCGGCTTGGCATTACACTCGGAGAAGCATTTAAAGAGTCTAAAGGTCTTCGCGATTGGGTAGCTATGGATCCATTACGAAGCAAATGGTTTGAATCGGCGCTTGCGCTGGAAGGTTTACCTCGTAATGCATCGACACATGCTGCTGGGGTAATCCTTTCGCCGAAACCACTTGTCAATACCGTACCACTTCAAACGGGTGGAGACGGTATTTATTTGACACAGTGGCCAATGGGAGACGTAGAAGAACAAGGTTTACTTAAAATGGATTTTCTTGGCCTTCGAAACTTAACGTTGTTGGACCGAATTCGCTCGATGATTTCTTTTGATAAAGGCGTTCGAATTGATTTTGAGAAAATCCCGCTTGACGATGAATTGACATATGAATTATTCAAATCAGGTGATACGTCAGGGGTTTTTCAATTTGAATCCGCTGGTATGAGAAACGCACTTAGACTAATACAGCCAAGCCGATTTCAAGACATTTACGCAATCAACGCCTTATATCGACCAGGTCCAATGGATAATATTCCGCTGTATAGCCGTAGAAAACACGGACAAGAACAAATTACGTACATCCATCCGTCGCTTGAATCTGTTTTGGCAGAAACGTATGGCGTTATTGTTTATCAAGAACAAATTATGAAAATCGCAGTGGAAATCGCAGGCTTTTCTATGGGGGAAGCGGATCTGTTAAGACGTGCGATAAGTAAAAAAGATCGCAGTATTCTTAACGAAGAAAGAATTCACTTTACAGAAAGTGCAGTGAGTAAAGGATTTCCGGAAAGCGCAGCTATTGAAGTCTATGATTTAATCGTAAAGTTTGCGGAATATGGATTCCCAAAAAGTCACGCGGTCGCTTATTCCCTCATTTCATATCGACTTGCTTATTTGAAAGCAAACGAGCCAGCTTATTTTTATGCGGCTCTTCTCTCTACAACGACAGGAAATAACGATAAGACGGTCGAATTAATAAGAGAGGCAGAAACCCGTGGTATTCAAATACTGGCACCATCGGTTAGCCAGAGTAAATATATGTACACTGTCCAAAAAAATGCGATTCGAATCGGACTTAGTTCCATCAAGGGAGTTACACCCGGCTTTTATAATGCACTAAAAGAAGTAAGAAAAGAAGGCGGTGTTTGGGAAACAATGTTTGATTTGGCGGCTGGACTGGGGGGAGACGTTTTTACAAATAAAATTATAACCCAGCTTATTAAGGCCGGTGCGTTGGACGAGTTCAACGAAACGCGTTCCGTTTTGCTTGCTTCCATAGAAGCCGCTATTTCTCATGCACTGTTTCTTCAGCCTAGCGATGGAGAAGACTTTCTTACGACTGCCATGCATTCAGTTGCTAGACCAAAGTATTCACCAGGGGAATTAATGCCGCGTATGGTAATGCTGGATTACGAAAGAGAAGTACTTGGTTTCTATCTTTCCGAACACCCAGCCGCGGAAATTAAAAAAACATCGAGTGAAACATTTCATGATGTGTTGTCACTTAACGGAATTCGTGATCGACAAGTCGTGAAAATCACCGGACTCATTACGGAAATTAAGCGGATTCGAACAAAAAAAGGCGAGTCGATGGCATTTGTTTCGGTGCAAGATGAAACAGGTACGGTATCGTGTACGCTGTTTCCAAAGCAATATGCTGTATCAGATTCCCTTCTCGATGAAATGAAGTTAGTTATCGTACAAGGGACGATTGAGAGAAGGAAAGGGCAGTTGCAAATACTCGTTCAAAAAATAGAGAAAGCATAAAAGTTCCAATTGGAATTGGCGCCCCAACCTCGGCGCCCGCTCTTTTCTGTAGATTTCACTTTACGTCCTGTATCGATTTCTGTATGCTTATACACAGGAGTGGTCAGACCACTTTTCAGTAATGGGAAAATCAGAGGGGTTTATGAATGGGAAATGTAAAACCATCATCGAAAATGTTTCTTGATATTGTCGGAGAGTTAAGAGTGCTTATCACAAAAGAAGGCATTAAAACTGGCGGTAAGTTGCCTTCTGAACGCGAATTGGCAGAGAGATTACAAGCGGGCAGGTCTACAATTCGTGAAGCACTTCGTAGTCTGGAACTACTTGGGCTCATCGAAACGCGCCGAGGAGAAGGAACATTTCTTACAGACTTTCGCAAGCATCAGCTTGTAGAGGTGCTAGCGGAATTCATCATGCAACAACCGGATTCTATATTGGACGTTCGCGAAACCCGTAGAATCCATGAAGTTGCAGCAATCCGATCCGTGTGTAAAAATAGCGGGCTTCGTGCGCTACCCGTGTGGGAAAGTTTGCTTACAAAACTGGTAATTGACAGAGAGGTACTACGCGAAGACATTATCCGCGAGATGATTGTGGCAACGGAAAACAGATTATCTCTTAAAATTTGGTTTTTGTTGAAACAATACAGTAAAGTAAAATTTAGTGAAATGACAAAAGAGATAGAAATAGAAAAAGTAACTAATCTACTTCACGGAGTGCTGATTGGCAATGAGTTACTGGCACTAGAAGCATATTTAGAGTGGATTGAAATAGTTGAAGAAGAAAGTAGGGAAACGCGAAATGATTCGTGATATTTTCAAGAAAAACAAAAAAAAGCATACAACAACGATTCCTTCCAATAATTCCAAAAATGATGTTCCAGAAGGAATTATGACAAAATGTCCGGAATGTAAAACAATTGTATTAACGAAAGATTTGAATCAATCGTTAAAAGTATGTGGGAAATGTGATTATCATTTTAGATTGACTGCTGTCGAACGAGCAGAATATCTTTTTGACGAAGGTACGTTTAAATCAATCGACAATCATCTGCAAACAGAAAACCCCCTTAATTTTCCAGCCTATACTGAAAAAGTTGAAGCAGATGCAAAAAAGACGGGCTTGAATGAAGCTGTTCTTACGGGAATAGGGGAAATCGGAGGACTTGAAATAGCGGTTGCAATAATGGACTCACATTTCCGGATGGGATCAATGGGATCAGTCGTAGGTGAGAAAATAACACGTGCAGTCGAAAAAGCAACGGAGTTACAAATTCCGGTTATCATTTTCACAGCAAGTGGCGGCGCAAGAATGCAAGAAGGCGTACTGTCGCTTATGCAAATGGCAAAAACGAGTGTTGCCCTTAACCGTCATTCTGAAAAAGGTTTGCTGTTCATTTCAGTAATGACGTATCCAACAACGGGAGGCGTATCTGCCAGTTTTGCATCTGTAGGGGATATTAACATCGCTGAACCGAAAGCACTAATTGGCTTTGCGGGTAGACGGGTTATTGAACAAACTGTACGTGAAAAACTCCCAGACGATTTTCAAACGGCAGAGTTTCTTCTCAATCATGGCCAGTTAGATGCCGTCGTTCACCGTAACGATATGAAAGATACTTTAGGTAGAATTTTACGACTTCATGTGAAAGGAGCTAACTAAAATGGGTAAAACATTAACATTTGAAGAACCAATCGTTAGGCTCCGCGAGAAAATAGATGAGCTGGAAGAGTATACAGAAAACTCTACAGTCGACTTGTCAGATGAAATCCGTACGCTTAAAGAGCGATTAAAAAATTTAGAAAAAGAAATTTACGGCAATATGGAACCATGGGATCGTGTACAAGTAGCAAGACACCCACAACGTCCAACGACTTTAGATTATATAGCCGAATTATTTGAGGACTTTATGCAATTGCATGGTGACCGAAACTATGGGGATGACGCGGCAATCGTAGGCGGAATCGCATCGTTTGAACAAACACCTATAACAATAATTGGCCACCAACGTGGAAAAGATACGAAAGAAAATGTAAAGAGAAACTTTGGTATGCCTCATCCAGAAGGATACCGTAAAGCGTTACGTTTAATGAAACAAGCAGAGAAATTTGGCCGCCCGATTATTTGTTTAATCGATACGAAAGGCGCTTATCCAGGGAAAGCTGCCGAAGAACGGGGTCAAAGTGAAGCAATTGCACGCAACCTTGTTGAAATGGCTGGACTAACTGTCCCTGTCATTTCAATCGTTATTGGAGAAGGTGGTAGCGGTGGAGCGCTTGCGCTTGGTATAGCGAATCACATTCATATGCTGGAGCACTCGACATACTCAGTTATTTCTCCTGAGGGGGCAGCTTCAATCTTATGGAAAGACTCGAGTCTTTCGAAACAAGCCGCTGAAGCAATGCGGATTACAGCTCCCGATTTAAAGGAAATGGGCATTATCGATCAAGTTATTCCAGAAGTTCTTGGTGGTGCACATCGTGATTCAAAAGCACAATCTATGCATATTGGTGATGCGATTCGCGATTCATTGAAAGAATTAGGATCAATGAACGGCACGGAACTTGTCGATAATCGATACGAAAAGTTTCGAGCAATCGGTGTATTCACTGAATAAGAAAAGGCGCAACTATTATTTACGTAAACGGAGGTGACTTGAATGAAAAGAATTGCTGTTTTGACAAGCGGCGGAGATGCACCGGGTATGAATGCCGCGGTGCGTGCAGTTGTGCGAAAGGCTATTTACGAAGGACTTGAGGTCGCGGGAGTGATGAATGGCTACCAAGGGTTAATCGACGGCAAGATTGAACTTCTACAACTTGGTTCCGTAGGTGATATTATTCAGCGGGGCGGAACGATATTACGTTCTGCGCGTTGCCCGGAGTTTCTGACAGCAGAAGGTCGTGAAAAGGCTGTTCGACAACTAAAGAAACATGGCGTTGAAGGACTTGTCGTCATAGGCGGTGACGGTTCATTCAGGGGGGCTTTTGAGCTAAGTTTATTAGGTATCCCATCTGTTTGTGTACCCGCAACGATTGATAATGATATTAATGGTACGGAGTTTACAATCGGCTTTGATACGGCCTTGAATACAGTCATCGATGCAATCGACAAAATAAGGGATACAGCTACTTCCCATGAACGCACATTTATTGTAGAAGTGATGGGTCGTGACGCTGGTGACCTTGCACTTTGGGCAGGTCTTGCTGGCGGGGCGGAAACGATTCTAATTCCAGAAGAGCAATATGATGTGGATGATATCGTCAAACGTTTGAAAAGTGGTACAGGTCGGGGAAAAAAACATAGTATTATTATCGTCGCTGAAGGTGTCATGTCCGCAAACGCATTAGCCGAGATTATCAAAAAGAAGGCTGGAATTGAAACGCGGGTCTCTGTCCTTGGTCATATTCAACGAGGAGGATCACCTTCAGCGCGCGACAGAGTCATTGCGAGTCAATACGGTGCAAGGGCCGTTGAAGTGTTGCAAGAGGGACGCGGGAGCGTTGCAGTTGGAATGAAAAATCATCAAGTGATAGACTATAAGTTGCAAGAAGTTTTTGAAGAAATGCAAAAGTCGAATAAAATGATGTACAGGCTGTCCAAAGAGCTGTCTATATAAACCGAAAAGAGGCGACAATTTCATGAGGAAAACAAAGATTGTATGTACAATTGGTCCAGCAAGTGAATCACCAGAAATTCTTGAACAACTTATCGCGGCAGGTATGAACGTTGCGCGATTGAATTTTTCACACGGGAATCATGAAGAACATAAAGTGCGTATCGATAGAATTAAAGAAGTATCAAGGAAACAAGGTAAAGTTGTTGGGATTTTACTTGATACGAAAGGACCAGAAATCCGGACGCATTCTATGAAAGATGGACATGTAGATCTTGTAACTGGACAATCTATCGATATTTCGATGACGGAAGTAAAAGGCGATAGCAATGTATTCTCAATTACATACAATCAGTTGATTGAAGATGTAGATAAAGGGTCAACTATTCTTCTTGACGACGGTCTTATTCAATTAGAAGTAACAGGTAAAAGTGTAGAGCGAGGACTTATTCATACAATCGTAATCAATTCAGGCGTTTTAGAAAATAATAAAGGTGTCAATGTTCCGGGAGCAGCGGTTCAACTTCCAGGAATGACTGACAAAGATAAAGAAGATATTCTTTTTGGAATCAGAGAAGGTGTTGACTTTATTGCAGCTTCTTTCGTAAGACGAGCTTCTGATGTAATGGAAATTCGCACGCTTTTGGAAGAAAATGACGGGGCGCATCTCCAAATTATCCCGAAGATTGAAAACGAAGAAGGCGTCGACAACATCGATGAAATACTTAATGTGTCAGATGGTTTAATGGTTGCTAGGGGAGATCTTGGCGTTGAAATACCGGCGGAAGAAGTTCCACTCGTACAAAAAAAGTTAATTAAGAAATGTAACCAAGCTGGAAAACCAGTCATTACGGCAACACAAATGTTAGATTCAATGCAGCGTAATCCCCGCCCGACACGTGCGGAAGCGAGCGACGTTGCAAACGCTATTTTAGACGGTTCGGATGCGATTATGCTTTCAGGCGAAACTGCAGCGGGAGTTTATCCGGTTGAATCGGTTCGTACGATGGAAAAAATTGCACTTCGTACGGAAGAGTCCATCGACTATCGTTCGGTTGTTTCAACGCGTCGACGTGAAAAGCATGGTAATATGACAGATGCTATTGGTCAAGCAGCGGCATATACTGCTATCAACTTAAAAGTAAAAGCAATTTTAGCACCGACTCAAAGTGGTCAAACAGCGAAAATGATTGCTAAGTATCGACCGGGATGCCCGATTATTGCACTTACTTCTTCCGAAACATGCTCTAGGAAACTTACTCTTGTATGGGGAATTTACCCGATTGTTGGAAGTACAGTTACTTCAATCGATGCCATTTTGGAAGAATCCATTGAGGAAAGTGTTAAGCATCAGTATGTTGGTCACGGCGACGTTGTCATTATTACTGCTGGAGTTCCTGTTGGAAAAGCAGGCTCGACAAACTTAATGAAAATACACGTTATCGGAGATCTTCTTGCTCGTGGCCAAGGAATTGGAAAGACGGTTGCATTTGGACGCGCGGTCGTTGCGAACAATGCAGAAGAGGCATTGATGCATAATACTGAAGGAGCAATTCTTGTCACAAATGGCTCTGACCGGGATATGATGCCAGCAATTGAAAAGTGTGCTGGTCTAATTACTGAAGAGGGTGGACTAACAAGTCATGGTGCGATTGTTGGGCTAAGTTTAGGAATCCCCGTAATCGTTGGTGTTGAAAATGCTACTGAACTCATTAAACATGGCAACGACATTACAATGGACGCCGAATCCGGTGTTATTTATAATGGACATGCTAGCGTACTTTAAAAAAATGGCTGCTCCCGGAAATATTCGGCGAGTAGCTTTTTTCGGGAGGTAATCTATTTTGAAATGGCTTGTACTCGCTTTTATAGGCATCCCTACGGCGGAACTTGCTTTACTAATCTATTCAGGTCAATCGATTGGTTTACTACCAACAATTACAATTATCCTTATCACTGGGATTGGTGGTGCCTATTTTGCAAAAAGGCAGGGAGTAAAAGCATGGAACGAGATGAGAAGACGCATGTCGACTATGGAAACTCCGGGAGATGCGCTCATCGATAGTGTTTGTATTTTTGCAGGTGGTTTACTCCTTATTATGCCGGGTTTCATTACAGATTTCTTCGGAATTTTATTACTTTTTAAATGGCCAAGAAATGTAATTAGACCATTCATTCATCGGTGGATTTTCAAGAAAATGAAAAGCGGGCAAATCATTCTGAGGTGAAAAGTGGATTAGTTTTCACTTTAAGAGCTGCGAATAAAAGAAAGGGTGTCAATAAGATACCTACCAAACCAAACAAATAAAATGAACTGGCCATAATTAGAAATGCATGGACAGGCTTAAGTTGAAATGTAGAGGCATACATGTATGACTCCGCTATTTGCCGTGTTATAAGTGTAAATACGTAAAGTAAAATAAGTGATACACCTACGTAGTAGTTACCTGAGTGGAGAAAAAAAGCCGCCATTGGAATGAGGAAAAGGCCGACACCGAAAAGCGGCAGACTATCAACAAGTGAAATTAGAAAAGCTGTTCCAATAGGTGACTCGAACCTTAAAAAAAGAAAACCGATGGACAAAATAAAAAAAGTTAAAAAAATCAAACGTACTTCAACAAAAATAAAAGTTCCGATGAGTTTACCGGCTCCGGTTAACATTTTTTTTGCAGACAAACGAATTTTTACAGGGAAATAGACAAGAAACCAAAAGCGGTCTTTCCCAGATTCTCTTAAGGCAAAAAAGTAAGCGACCAGAAATATGAATAGACTTAGCAGATGTTGGAAAATGGTCCGTATGGTTGTGACAGCATACTCAAGCAAAGCTTGTCCGTATTGAATGATTTTACCTTCCAAAAAGGTAAGTACTTTTCCAGCAACATCTGTGTTTTTTGTAAAAGGAGTTAGATGTCTCTCGACGGCTGGCACGATATCGATAATTCCGTGCAACGCAATATACGTAAAAGCACTTGTCATAAGCATTAACAAAAACATGACAAACAAAGTCGCGATTGTAAGAGGAAGTTTAGAAAGAGAACGAACCGCATATAAGATTGGTGTAGTGAAGTATGCTAAGATGATAGCGATGGCTACCGGAGGAACCGCAAAAATCAATATAGCTGTTAATAATACGGGAATCCATTTTAAAACGATGTAATTCATTGTCTGAAGTTTGTCGTCACTAGGTGTCATTGGAGCCTTCCTTTCACACATATTAAAACAAAATAAGCGTTTGTATTCACAAAGCCGACAAAATTGATTATAATGAATTCTGTAAGCGTTTTTAAGATGATTTACTTTACTAGCAGACAGGTCGTCTTTCTGCCTTTTTTTATGGAAAGAACGACTGCGCTGAAAAAGAAGGAGCGAATTTTATGACATCGACCAAAGGGTTGGAAGGAGTCGTAGCTACACAGTCAGCAATTAGTTCAATTATTGATGACACTCTTACATATGTAGGCTATGATATTGACGATCTTGCAAATAACGCAAGCTTTGAAGAAGTTGTATATCTTCTATGGCACAAACGTCTACCGAAAGAGGACGAACTTGCGGAGTTGAAAAAACAACTTGCAGATAACATGGCAGTTCCACAAGAAGTACTTAACCACTTTAAAACATATCCAATTAAAGAGGTACATCCGATGGCTGCACTTCGTACGGCAGTATCTCTTCTAGGATTATACGATGAAAAAGCAGAAGATATGTCTGATGAAGCAAACTACGAAAAAGCGATTATGTTACAAGCAAAAATTGCTACAATCGTTACTGCATTTGGACGTATTCGCAAAGGATTAGAGCCAGTTGCACCAAAAACTGAACTTGGCTACGCTGCGAACTTCCTTTACATGCTTTCAGGACAAGAGCCAGAAGCGATTGCTATTGAAGCTTTCGACAAAGCCCTTGTTCTTCATGCTGACCACGAGCTAAATGCATCTACATTTACGGCACGTGTTTGTGTGGCTACGCTCTCTGACATGTATTCGGGCGTCACAGCTGCTATTGGGGCGCTTAAAGGTCCACTACACGGTGGGGCAAACGAGCAAGTTATGAAAATGTTGATGGAAATTGGTTCAGAGGAAAACGTAGAACCATACATCAGAGAAAAGTTGGACAATAAAGAAAAAGTCATGGGCTTTGGTCACCGTGTGTACAGTAAAGGTGATCCACGTGCGAAGCATCTTCGTGAAATGTCACAGAAATTAACGACACTTCGTGGCGAAGAGAAATACTACAACATGTCTATTAAAATTGAAGAAATGGTAACAGGCGAAAAGAACTTGCCAGCTAACGTAGACTTCTTCTCGGCATCTGTTTACCACTCTTTAGATATTGACCATGATTTGTTCACACCAATCTTCGCGGTTTCCCGTATATCAGGTTGGATTGCACATATTCTTGAGCAATATGCAAACAACAGGTTAATTCGTCCACGTGCAGATTACAATGGACCTGGCATGCAAAAGTATGTACCAATTAACGAACGATAAAAACTGAAAATAAAGTGGGGCAGCATAATTATATGTCTGCCCTATGATTTTGAGATTGGGAGGAAATATTAATGACTAACGGTGAAAAAATTACAGTAACAAACGGTGTTTTAAATGTTCCAGATCACGCGGTAATTCCATTTATTATCGGTGATGGTACGGGTCCAGATATTTGGCATGCGGCGTCACGTGTTCTTGAAGCTGCTGTTGATAAAGCTTACGAAGGTAAAAGGAAACTTGTTTGGAAAGAAGTTCTTGCAGGTGAAAAAGCATTCAACGAAACTGGCGAATGGCTTCCACAAGAAACGCTTAATACAATTGACGAATATTTAATCGCTATTAAAGGACCACTTACAACACCAATCGGTGGAGGATTCCGTTCATTGAACGTTGCACTTCGTCAAGAGTTGGATCTTTATACTTGCGTACGTCCTGTTCGTTATTTTGATGGTGTTCCTTCACCGGTAAAACGTCCAGAAGACTGTGATATGGTTATTTTCCGTGAAAACACAGAAGATATTTATGCAGGAATTGAATATGAAAAAGGTACAGACGAAGCGAAGAAATTAATCGATTTCCTCCAAAATGAAATGGGCGTTAAAAATATTCGTTTCCCAGAAACTTCAGGAATCGGAATTAAACCAATTTCAGAAGATGGTACAAAACGTCTTGTACGCGGTGCAATTGAATATATTATCAAAGAAGGACGTAAATCATTAACACTTGTCCATAAAGGGAATATCATGAAGTTCACGGAAGGCGCATTTGCTAACTGGGGCTATGAAGTTGCTGAAGAAGAATTTGGCGATAAAGTATTCACTTGGAGGCAATACGATCAAATCAAAGACGCTGAAGGTTCGGACGCTGCAAATAAAGCACAATCTGAAGCTGAAGCTGCTGGCAAGATTATCGTTAAAGAAGCAATTGCTGATATCTTCCTACAACAAATCTTGACACGTCCAAAAGAGTTTGATGTTGTTGCAACAATGAACTTGAATGGTGACTACATCTCTGATGCACTTGCTGCACAAGTAGGCGGAATCGGAATTGCTCCTGGAGCGAACATTAACTACTTAACAGGACATGCTATTTTCGAAGCAACTCACGGTACTGCGCCGAAGTATGCTGGTCTTGACGTAGTTAACCCATCATCACTTCTACTTTCTGGTGTGTTAATGCTTAACCACCTTGGTTGGAATGAAGCTGGAAAAATGATTGAAGATTCAATTGAAAAAACAATTGCATCTAAAGTAGTTACGTATGATTTCGCACGTCTAATGGATGGCGCAACAGAAGTAAAAACTTCAGAATTTGCAAATGAACTAATTAAAAACCTTTAATTTTATTTAGTGGGGGATAACCTTTCCGGCTAAAAAAAATCTGGACGCAATCATTCCAAGGTGTGATTGATTTTTAATTATCTAATTGAACGAAGGGGGCTCTGTCCCCCTTATACATATGAATAAAAGGGGAGTTTTCTTATGACAATGCAGAGGAAAAAGGTCTCAGTAATTGGTTCTGGTTTCACAGGTGCAACTACGGCTTTTCTTTTAGCTCAAAAGGAGCTTTGCGACGTAGTGATCGTAGATATTCCGCAAATGGAAAATCCAACAAAAGGAAAAGCGCTTGACATGATGGAAGCTGGACCAGTTCAAGGTTTTGACGCGAATATCATTGGAACTTCGGATTATGCGGATACAAAAGACTCTGACATTGTTATTATCACAGCTGGTATTGCACGTAAACCAGGTATGAGTCGTGACGATTTAGTTCAGACGAACCAAAAAGTCATGAAAATCGTAACGAGTGAAATTGTTAAACATTCTCCGAACACAACAATTATTGTATTGACGAATCCAGTCGATGCAATGACATATACGGTATACAAAGAATCCGGGTTCCCAAAAGAACGTGTAATCGGTCAATCCGGTGTTCTTGATACAGCACGATTTCGTACATTTGTTGCGCAAGAACTTAACTTGTCTGTCAAAGACGTTACGGGCTTCGTACTAGGTGGGCATGGCGATGATATGGTTCCACTTATCCGCTACTCATATGCAGGTGGCATTCCACTTGAAACATTGATTCCAGCTGAACGGCTTGAAGAAATCGTAGATCGCACACGTAAAGGTGGCGCAGAAATCGTTAACCTTCTAGGCAACGGTTCCGCTTATTACGCTCCCGCTGCTTCACTTGTTGAAATGGCTGAGGCAATTTTAAAAGACCAGAAGCGTGTCCTTCCTTCGATTGCATACCTTGAAGGCGAATATGGGCTTGATGGAATTTATATTGGTGTTCCGACTGTACTTGGCGCGGGTGGTATCGAAAAAATAATTGAACTTGAGTTGACTGAAGATGAAAAAGCGGCATTAGCTAATTCTGCTGAATCCGTTAAAGCAGTAATGAAAGTTCTTGTATAACTAATACTGAATCGAGTGGCTAAAGCTACTCGGTTTTTTTTACAAGATGAGAAAAGGGGGAATCGCGTTGATTCTAGGAAAGAAAAGACGTCTTGGAAGAAAAATTGAAGACATTACAGTTGGAGAACGATTAAAGCTGACGGAAAAAATTGAAGATAAGGATTTACTTCTTTATCTCGGACTAACTAATGATGCAAATCCACTTTACATTCAGCATGACTTTGCATCTCAAACAAGTTATGCAAAACCTATTGTTCCATCAATTATGCTTACTGGAATAATCACTTCAGCAACTTCAAAGTATTTACCGGGCCCTGGTTCACATGTTGTCGAACAACATCTTTCATTTAAAAAAACTGTTTATCATTATTCAACCATCGATTTTCTTTTAGAAGTAGCTCAAGTAGATAAAGAAAATAACCGAATTGTAGTAAGAGTCGAAGCGCATAATGAGCAAGAAGAAATTGTGATTTCCGGAACGGTAACAGTTATCCCGCCGAAACAGTAGATTGACTCACTTCTTAGGTAGCAGATAACTTTTGAATAGGAGCCAGTGAAGACATTGACATTAGAAAAGAAAAAAATACTTATTGTTGAAGATGAACCATCTATTCGGACATTACTAGACTACAATTTGAAACAAGCGCAATTCGAAACGATACTTGTTGAAGATGGGGAAGAAGCCATTTTAAAAGCATCCTCTGAAAAACCAGATTTAATTTTATTGGATTTAATGTTGCCTAAAATGGATGGAATTGAAGTGTGTAAGTCTTTACGCCAAGCCGGTAGTAATATTCCAGTTATTATGTTAACAGCAAAAGGTGATGAATTTGACAAGGTACATGGTCTTGAAATCGGTGCCGACGATTATATGACAAAACCGTTTAGTCCACGGGAAGTAGTTGCACGAGTCAATGCAGTTTTAAGACGTAGTGCGGATCGTCCAAGTAATAATGATAATTCCGCTATGTTACTTAAATCTGGTGCATTGACGATTGATTTGGATCGATATCAAGCATATTTAAACGACTCTGAACTTGAATTTACCCCGAAAGAATTTGAGTTACTTGTCTATTTGGTACAAAATAAAAATCGCGCCTTAACACGTGACCAACTACTAAGTGCAGTTTGGAATTACGATTTCGTGGGGGATACTCGGATTGTGGATGTTCATGTTAGTCATCTGCGTGAAAAAATTGAAGTGAATACAAAAAAACCACTGTTCATTAAAACGGTTCGGGGTATTGGTTATAAATTTGAGGAGCAAAAAGTATGAAGAAAAGTCTTTACAGACGTCTTCTAATTGCTTGCACAGTCCTTCTTTTATTATTGCTTACTGGCCTTGGTCTTGTCCTAGGTCAGTTTTTCCCTTTATTCGGGGAACATGCGAATCCTGAATTACAAAAAAGTTATATTGGATTTTTAATTTTAATTTTATTAATTGCCTTTATCCTTTCGTTTCTTATGGCTGCGAGAATGATGGTTCAATACGCTAAACCAATAGACGATGCAACCGAAACGGCCTTGCGAGTTGCGGGTGGTGACTACATGATAAGTATGCCAACGAACGAACATAATCCAGATCTTGAATTGACCGTAGCTATAAAAAAGATAGCCAATACGATGCAAGAAATGTCAGTTACGAAAATGATGGAAAAAGAACGTTTGAATACACTTGTGGAAAGTATGGGAAGCGCTCTTTTAATGATTGGTCGTGAAGGTGCCATCAATCTTGTGAATGGCGTGTTTCGAGAAACTTTTGGATTCACTTCGGAAAAAATTGTTGGGAAAACATTTAATGACATTGGCTTGCCCGTTGAAATTGAAAGTCTTATAGAAAGTGTGTTCATGACAGAACAAGCTAATGATAAACAAGTTCGTCTACGAGGTGGAGTGACGCCCTCCTATGTAAACGTCTATGGTGCACCCGTAATTGGGCATCATGGCAATTGGCTAGGGATCGTAGTCGTTATGCATGATATTACGAAATTAAGACTGCTTGAAGAAGTAAGGAAAAATTTCGTTGCAAATGTTTCCCACGAACTTCGCACACCGATTACATCGATAACAGGATTTACTGAAACGTTATTGGCCGGAGCAATGGAAGAGCCAGAAGTGTTAAAAGAATTTCTTGAAATCATTCAAAAAGAAGGGAATCGACTTCAATTACTTGTTGATGATCTTCTTGCTTTGTCTGGAATGGAGACGGACGCATTTTCGCTTGAGCTCGCCCCTGTTAATTTAAGAAGCGTTATCAATGATGCATTGAAAATTGTATCCGGAAATATGGCACAGAAAAAAATGAATATCTTCTTAGATATAACGAACGAAGTCATTATTCAAGGTGACGCGGACAGGTTAATCCAAGTAATGGTGAATTTATTATCGAATGCGATTACGTATTCGAAAGATAATAAGACAATTACAATATCTGTAACTGAATCGACTAATCGGGTGTCACTTGCAGTGAAAGACGAAGGAATCGGCATTGCTCCTTTAGAGCTATCCCGACTATTTGAAAGGTTTTACCGCGTAGACCGTGCAAGAAGCCGAAATTCCGGCGGTACGGGGCTTGGACTTGCTATCGTCAAGCATTTGGTAGAAGCGCACGGTGGCACCGTAAATGTAGAAAGTATTCTTGGTGAGGGGACGACTTTCAAGGTCCATCTCCCAATCGAACGATAATGTGAAACTTTTAGGTTTGTAGTACGTATACAGTAATGATACATAATTAAAGGGGGGGTTATACTTATGAGTACGCGCCGTATACTAACAGCGCTTGGCCTCGTTGTTGCGGGTCTATTACTTGTCGTCGTTGCTTTCACGACATGGTATACCGTTGACGAATCAGAACAAGCAACCGTGATTACTTTCGGTAAAGCAGACACGACAATTACCGATTCAGGACTACATTTTAAATTACCATGGCCCATTCAAACGGTAGCCGTTTTATCGAAAGAGACATTTAGTCTTAGTTTTGGGTACAAGCAAGATAAAAGCGGAGAGCTTGTGTCATTCGATAAAGAAACGAAAATGATCACGGGAGATGAATACATCGTCCTGACAAATCTTGTTGTCCAGTGGAAAATTACTGAACCACAGAAGTATTTATTTAACTCTGAGGATCCGAAAGTAATTCTTCATGACGCGACGTCCGCTTCCATACGTTCTGTAATTGGTAGTTCGACAATTGATTCGGCACTTACAGATGGTAAAGCAGAAATTGAAGCGAAGACGAGAGATTTACTTGCGACATTAATAGAGAAATACGATATTGGAATCGCTGTTCAAAGTGTAAAACTACAAGATGTTGAGCTTCCAAATGCGGAAGTTCGTGCAGCGTTCACAGCTGTAACAGATGCACGTGAAACAAAAAACACGAAAATAAACGAAGCGAAAAAGTATGAAAACCAAAAGCTAAACGAAGCAATCGGTGAACGCGATGCCATCCAATCACGTGCAACGGGACAGAAAACGGCTCGGATTGAACAAGCGCATGGAGATGTATCTTTGTTTAATAATCTTCACGCGGAGTATGCTAAAAATAAAGACATTACGCGTAAGCGGCTTGTCCTCGAAACGTTGGAACAAGTTTTACCGAATGCAAAAATTTATATTATGAATGATACGGGTGAAACGGTGAAATATTTACCGCTACAACAATTGGAAAACAGCCCACTACCTCCAGTAACCGAAGATGAAAAAGAAGGAGGCGGGGACAATTGAGTAATGATAATAACCCATTCAAAAGTATTGAAGAAAAGTTTGCGGAAAGACAACGCGCTAAAAAAATAGCGCAGCAAAAAAAGCAAACGACTCCGGATATTTCAAAAGCTCCATTGGAATTTAAGAAGTATATAAAAACAACAATTACAATCACCGCACTATTTGCAATTGCTGTCATCTTAGTTGCTAATCTATTTATAGTAAAAGAGAATGAGTACCGGGTTGTGCGCCAGTTTGGAGAAATTAAGCGAATTGTTGAAACGCCGGGCATCAGTATAAAAGTTCCATTTATCCAAGACGTAACAACGTTGCCGAAGAGTCAAATGACATACAATGTCTCAGAAGCTGAAATTAACACGAAAGACAAAAAACGTATAATCATTGATAATTATGCGGTTTGGAAAATAACCGATCCAAGAAAAATGGTTTCCAACGCTAGAAACATTGTCAATGCAGAGTCAAGAATGGAAGAATTTATTTACTCTGTTGTCCGTTCGGAACTTGGGCAATTGAATTATGCGGAAATTGTGAATGACGAAAACTCTTCACGCGGCAGTCTAAATGACCGTGTAACCGAAAAGGTAAATGAATTTTTAGATGCTGGAAACTTTGGTGTTGAAGTCGTTGACGTTCGCATGAAACGAATTGATTTACCAGAGGAAAACGAACAATCCATTTATACACGAATGATTTCAGAGCGCCAATCAACTGCGCAAACGTATTTATCTGAAGGGGACGCAGATAAAAGTAGAATTGAAGCCGAAACAGACCGTGAAGTACAGGAAATGTTAGCAACGGCTAAAAAAGAAGCGGCAATTATTCATGCTGAAGGTGAATCGGAGGCTGCAAAAATCTACAATGACACATTTTCTAAAGACCCCGAGTTTTATAACTTGTATCGAACGCTTCAATCGTATGAAAAAACGATTGGCGATGACACAATGATTATCATCCCGTCCGACTCGCCATATGCGAAAGTGTTAACGGGTTACTTGGAATAACAGACCTCCATCATTTTCAATTATTCTTGCCGACGTGGTAAGATAAATGAAGATGATGGTTTTTTAAATCTTATTCAACAGGAGTGGAGCTTACTTGACGAAAAAGAAAATAGTACTACTTGATGGGAATAGCCTTGCCTATCGGGCATTTTTTGCATTACCCCCGTTAACGAATGAGCACGGCGTACATACAAACGCAGTGTACGGATTTACGATGATGCTTCAAAACATACTTGCGGAAGAAAAACCGACACATATGCTCGTTGCTTGGGATGCAGGTAAAACGACATTTAGACATAAAACATTTACTGAATATAAAGGTGGTCGTCAAAAGACGCCATCCGAACTATCGGAACAGTTCCCATATATCCGGAAATTATTGACTGCCTATAATATTGCTCAATACGAATTAGATGCGTATGAAGCGGATGATATTATTGGAACGTTAAGCAAAACAGGGAACGAAGAAAACTTTGAAGTTGTTGTTATATCAGGTGATAAGGATTTAACGCAACTCGTAACGGACCATACAACCGTACGTATCACTCGAAAAGGCATTACAGATACTGAAGAGTATACGCCTGCTCACATTTTAGAAAAATACGGTATAGAACCACTTCAAATTATCGATATGATGGGACTTATGGGAGATCCATCCGATAATATTCCGGGAGTTCCCGGAGTTGGAGAGAAAACTGCGCTCAAACTTTTGAAGGAATATGGGTCTATTGAAAATGTATACAAATCACTGGATCAAATTACTGCAAAAAAATTGAATGAGAATTTAACAAACAACGAAGAGCAAGCATTTATGAGTAAAGAGCTTGCAACAGTCGAATTGAATGCACCTATTACGATTGAAATCGATGAATTGAATTATGACGGACCCGATATGGAAAAACTGACGAGTATTTATAAGGAACTGAGTTTTAAAACACTTCTCGAGAAAATCGCACCAGCAGAGGCCAATGAGCCGCAAGAAATTATAGAAGTTACAATTGTGACTGAAATAACTGAGGAACTATTAGCCGATGAAATGGCGCTTCATATAGAAATGATGGATGAGAATTATTTGAGAGCCGACATATTGGGCATCAGTCTTGCGACGGAAGAAAAAACACTATATATCCCTTTTGCTGTTGCGAAGGAATCGGACGTACTTAAAAAATGGCTTCAAGCCGATGATAAAAAGAAATACTCTTCTGATTCGAAGGCGGCACTTGCATCCATGTCACGCTTCGATTTTGCAATTCAAGGTATCGAGTTTGACTTGCTCCTTGCATCTTATATTGTAAATCCCGCGACAACGTATACGGATGTTGCTTCAATCGCTAGGGAATTTGGAAATATGGAAGTGCAACATGATGAAGCGATCTATGGAAAAGGTGCTAAGAAAGCAGAACCGACTGAAGAAGTTGTTGCCGAACACGCAAGTCGTAAAGCACAAGCCATTTGGAAGTTACGACCAATTGTCAAAGAGAAATTAAAAGATTACGGACAGTTTGATTTATATCACGATTTGGAATTACCACTTGCTTCGATTCTTGGAAAAATGGAATCGACAGGAGTGAAAACAAATAAGGAAACGTTACTTGAAATCGGTAAAGAACTTTCAGCAAAAATAATCGATCTAGAATCGATTATTTATGAAATTGCGGGAGAAAAGTTTAACGTCAATTCTCCAAAACAACTCGGAGTGATACTGTTTGAAAAAATGGGTTTAACACCAATTAAAAAAACGAAAACAGGCTATTCAACTGCTGCGGATGTGTTGGAGAAACTTGAAAGTGAACATGAGATTATTAGCCATATTTTGAATTATCGCCAACTCGCTAAGCTAAATTCAACGTATATTGTTGGACTGTCAAAAGAAATTCATGACGACGGAAAAATTCATACACGCTTTCAGCAAGCATTGACCCAAACAGGTCGCCTAAGTTCGATTAATCCTAACTTGCAAAACATACCCGTACGTCTTGAAGAAGGGAGAAAGATTCGTGCGGCATTCGTACCATCCGAACCGGGCTGGTTGTTGTTCACGGCGGATTATTCTCAAATCGAGTTGCGTGTCCTTGCTCATATTTCTCAAGATGAGAAATTAATCGAAGCGTTCCGTGAAGGTGCCGATATTCATACGAGAACAGCTGCGGATGTGTTTGGTGTGGAAATTGATGAAGTTACTTCGGAGATGAGACAATCTTCGAAAGCAGTAAACTTTGGAATTATTTATGGTATTAGTGATTATGGTCTGTCACAAAGCTTGAATATTACCCGTAAAGAAGCCGCTGCGTTCATTTCAGCGTATCTGGAGAGTTTCCCAGGTGTAAAGCAATATATGGATGACATCGTATCGGAAGCGAAGCTTAAAGGCTTCGTAACAACACTTATGAATCGCAGAAGGTATTTACCAGAAATAACGAGCTCCAACTTTAATATAAGAGGTTTTGCAGAACGTACCGCGATGAATACACCAATCCAAGGTAGTGCGGCGGATATCATTAAAAAGGCAATGATTGACATGGCTGCAAGACTTGAAACTGAAGGATTGAAAACACGTATGCTACTACAGGTTCATGATGAACTTATTTTTGAAGCACCGGAAGACGAAATAGAACGATTAAAATTAATCGTGCCAGAAGTAATGGAATCCGCAATAGCACTAGACGTGCCACTAAAAGTTGATTGGGAATTCGGAACGTCTTGGTACGACACAAAGTGAGGGAAATAAATGCCAGAGTTGCCTGAAGTTGAAGGACTTGTCCGTGAGCTGGCACCCGCGGCAATCGGCAGAACGATTCGCGCGGTTACGGTGTCGGACATCGTAATCGAATCGAAAGCACAAGGTAAGGAAGCTATTTTAAAAGGAATGTCGACCGAGAGATTTGTAAAAGAAATGGTCGGGATGACGATAACGGATGTAACTCGTCGCAGTAAGTATATTTATTTTGATGTCGTTAAAGAGGATAGTGCTTATCTTCTTGTCAGTCATCTTGGTATGTCGGGGGCTTGGTTTGCGGTTGGGTCCATCGACGAAGTAACCGAATTGAAATTTCGCAAGCACATCCACGTCATTTTAGAAATGGAAGACGGGGGATTGCTTGTCTATTCGGATATTCGTCGTTTTGGAGAACTACGACTATTGGATAAAGAAGCGGATTACCCGCCCTTATTGAGAATGGCTCCAGAACCATTTGATCAGGAAGCCTGCGCGCATTATCTTGAGTACTCGGCTACACCCAAATATGCAAAAAAGGCAATTAAAGAAGTAATTATGGATGGGCAAGTTATATCCGGCTGCGGCAATATTTACGCAACGGAAGCCCTTTTCAAAATGAAAATCCATCCGGGTAGGACGGCAGAACGTATAAGTTTGAAACGGAAAACGGAGCTGTTCCATGTAATTGTTGATATTTTGCAAGAAAGTATCGACGCAGGCGGCAGTACCATTTCTGATTATCGAAAGATCGATGGGGAGTCGGGCACGATGCAACATCGGTTGAAGATGTACGGCAGAAAAATTTGTCCTAGTTGTAATGCAGTGACAAAAAGCATGAAAATTGCCGCAAGGACTTCAGTCTATTGTCCTAGTTGCCAAAGATGATGAAAGGAAGAGTGCAGATGATTATCGGTTTAACCGGAAGTATTGCTAGCGGTAAAAGTACCATTTCTAAGATGTTGGCAAAAAAAGGATTTCCAATCGTTGATGCAGATGAAATTGCGCGTCTTGTTGTTGAACCTGGAACAGAAGTAATAGAAGAAATTCGTCGTGTTTTTGGAGAAGAAGTGTTACACGCTGATAATACGCTAAACAGGGAAAAACTTGGGGAGTGTATATTTGGAAATGTAGTTGAACGTGAAAAGTTAAATTCGATTATTCATCCAGCTATCCGAGCTGAAATGATTAGGCAAAAAGAAAAATTTGTTTTTGACGGATTTAAGACAATCATTATGGATATCCCATTGCTTTTTGAAAGCAAGCTGCAACATTTTGTTGAAAAGATTCTTGTTGTTTCGGTAACGCCCGAAATTCAAAAACAGCGGCTCATGTCGAGAAATGAATTAACGAAAGAAGAAGCATTGGCGCGCATTGGATCCCAACTACCTATGGAACAAAAAGAAGAGGGCGCAGACGAAATTATTTATAATAATGGAACTGTAGAAGAGTCGGAAAAACAATTACTGGAGATACTTGCAAAATGGAATGTGAAACCGTAAATTGATTCGGAAAATATGAACTATTGAATCTTGTTAATTAGGGTGATTTATTATCGTTTAATGTGTTATACTAATCAGCAGATAAAAGATATAAAGTATAACATACTTACTGGAGGATTAACACATGACAACTTCTATAGCGATTAATGGGTTTGGACGTATTGGACGGATGGTTTTCCGCCAAATGATTATGGAGGAAGATGTAACAATTGTTGCTGTAAATGCATCATATCCATCTGAAACACTTGCGCATCTTATTAAGTACGATACGAATCATGGAACATTCGAAGGCGAAATAATTGCAGAAGAAAATGCACTTGTAGTTAACGGAAAACGTGTCCAACTTGTTGCGGAGCGCGACCCTTTGAAACTACCGTGGAAAGACCTTGGTATCGATATCGTTATTGAAGCAACAGGCGCATTTAATTCACGGGATAAGGCGGCACTTCATCTTGAAGCGGGTGCAAAGAAAGTAATCATATCTGCACCGGGTAAAAATGAAGACATTACTGTCGTTCTTGGTGTCAATGATGACAAACTCGACGTTGAAAAACATGACGTAATTTCCAATGCTAGCTGTACAACAAACTGTCTAGCACCAGTTGCAAAAGTTTTGAATGATAAGTTCGGTATTGTGAATGGTTTAATGACAACGATTCATGCGTACACAACAGACCAAAACAATCTAGATAATCCACATAAAGACCCACGCAGAGCACGAGCATGCGGTCAGTCAATTATTCCGACTTCAACCGGAGCTGCAAAAGCTTTATCGCTTGTACTTCCTGAATTGGAAGGGAAAATCCATGGAATGGCACTTCGTGTTCCGACACCAAATGTCTCACTCGTGGACCTTGTTGTTGACGTTGAACAAGACGTAACAGTCGAAATGGTAAATGATGCATTTAAAGATGCTGCTAAAGAAAATATGGCAGGTATTATTCGTTTCACGGAAGAGCCACTTGTATCTGTTGATTTCAATACGACAAAAGAGTCAGCTACTATTGACGGACTGTCAACAATAGTTATGGGCGACCGTAAAATTAAAGTACTTGCATGGTATGACAATGAATGGGGTTATTCAGCCCGTGTTGTCGATTTGTCGAAAAAAGTCGGAAAAGACCTAAAAACACTTGCAAAAGCATAAGTGAAATAAATAGAAAAAATCAGGCAGAGGAATTACTCCTCTGCTTTTTCGATGTTTTTGGTATTGTTCTGTTATAATTAAATTAATATAATGTAAAAGTGGGAGATGCCAAATGAAATGTCCAGCCTGTCAGTACAATGGCTCCCGGGTTGTCGACTCGAGACCTGCGGATGAAAGTAAATCAATACGTCGCCGAAGGGAATGCGAGTCTTGTGCCTTCCGATTCACGACATTTGAAAAAGTAGAAGGAACTCCTTTAATTGTCGTGAAGAAAGATGGTTCACGTGAAGAATTTAGTGGAGAAAAAGTGCTTAGAGGTCTTATTCGGGCATGTGAGAAACGTCCCGTATCATTAGAAGAACTTAAGGAACTTGTTTATTCAATTGAAAAAGAACTTCGAAGTTCGGGAATCGCGGAAATAAATTCTGACAAAGTGGGAGAGATAGTTATGGAGCGCCTGGCAGATGTTGACGAAGTTGCTTACGTACGGTTTGCCTCCGTTTATCGTGAATACCAAGACGTAACGGTATTCATTGAAGAGTTGAAAAATCTACAAAGCCGTTTAGGAAAATAATTTGAAAAGGAGAGGTTGAAGTGGTAACCCTTTATAAGGAATTACAGCCAGTAGACTCATACAAAATTAGGTTGCCACATCCGTTTTCGGATTATGATCGACAATTACTGACATTGTTTTATCAACCTCTTATTGGATCAAGCGCAATGAGCTTATTTATGACGCTTTGGGCCGATGCAGAACGCGGGGAAGAACATGAATATACACATTACCATTTAATGAATATATTAACGCTTCCTCTTGGTCCGGTATTTGAGGCACGTATATCTCTTGAAGCAATTGGATTGCTAAGGACATTGCGGAAAAAAGACGGCGATATGAGGTCGTTTCTGTATGAATTACTTCCGCCCCTTGATGCAAAAGCATTTTTTACCGATCCTTTATTATCAACGTTCCTTTTTAGTAAAATTGGTGAACAAGCATATCGTGGGTTGAGGGCGCGATTTGCAAATGATGTCGAGAGTGACGAAGGTTTTGAAGAAGTATCGAGGACATTTCTTGATGTATATAAACCAATGACGAATGGATATAACGGCGGGATAGGTAATGAGAGCGAATTTGTTGGCCGTAACGAGCCTGCGGGTATTCCTTTTAATACGCGCGGATTTGATTTTGATCTTCTTCAATTGGGATTGTCAGAACAGATGGTGCCACAATCGGCGCTTTCATCTGTTTCAAGGGAAATTATCGCGAAGCTTGCATTCCTTTATTCCTTAACACCGCTCGATATGCAAAAAGTAGTAATGATGGCACTCGATGATGACATGCAGTTACCTGAGGCTAGGCTTCGGAAGGCCGCTGTCGATTTTTATAAAATGAGCGTATCTAAAGAGGCGCCGGTGCTTGAAAAAGTATTTGCGCAACCAGTTCAGCCAAGTGAGTCAACTGGTCCGCTATCGCGTGATGATGAACTTATACACTATCTGGAGCATACGCCACCGGTTGAAATGCTTCGAGATGTCAACGGGAAAGAGCCGCTTTCGGTTGACGTTCAGCTCGTTGAAAAACTTGTGAATACCCATGGATTACCAGTGGGGGTAGTCAACGTTCTTATGCAATATGTTCATATTCGTAACGATGGAAAAATAACGAATAATTACGTGGAACGAATTGCTTCTCATTGGATGAATAAAAAAGTAGAAACGGCAAAAGAGGCTATGGAATTTTCACGAAAAGAGCATGACAAGTACATGCAGTGGAAAAATGAAGGACAAAAACCTACTCCAAGCCCAAGGCGATATAATAATACACGTGAAGAAAAAGTTCCGGATTGGTTTTATAAGAAAGACGAAGAAAAACCGGAAAAAACAAAGAAGCCTAATGCAGAAATTGCTGAAAGGCGTCGTAAACTGCAAGAAGAGTTGAATGCAATGAGAAATGAGGTGAAATGAGATGGAACGAATAGGGGATACATTGAATCGCGTCGTAAAAGCTCCCAATTTTGCTGCGCGATATGAAGAAATGCGAAAAGAAATAATGGGCAATCCTGGAGTACAGAAATTTCTAACGGCCCATTCGAGTGAAATTACTAGTGAAGTTATAGAGCGTAGTTTAGGTAAATTATACGAATACTCAACTGCATCTCATCGATGTGAAAAGTGTACGGATTTAACTAACTGTGTAAATATAATGAAAGGTTTTGAACCCGAATTAGTTCTAACTCAGGGGCTTATCGATGTCGCATATACAAAATGTCCGAATAAATTGATTGACGAAGACGAGCGTAATATTTCTAGAATGATTGAAAGTCTGCATATGCAAAAGGATGTTATGCAGGCCCGTCTCCCTGATATTGATATCGATTATGACGACAGTCGACTTGATGTAGTTATTGAGGCGAAAAACTTCCTGAAAGTCTTTGATGAAACAGGAAAGTTACCAGAACGTGGCATATATATTCACGGCCCATTCGGTACGGGTAAATCCTATATTCTTGGTGCGCTTGCAAATGAGCTTGCTAAGCGTCGAGTTCGTACAGTAGCTGTCTATGTACCGGAATTTTTAAGAGAAATGAAGCAGTCGATTCAAGACCAAACCCTCAATGAAAAGATTGAGTTTGTGAAAAAAGCACAAGTACTAATGCTTGATGATTTTGGTGCGGAAACAATGTCGGCTTGGACGCGTGATGAAGTACTTGGTACGGTTTTACAATATCGTATGGCAGAAAAATTACCGACATTTTTCACGTCGAATTTCAGTTTTAGCGAACTTGAGCATCACTTGACGTATTCGCAGCGTGGGGATAAGGAAGTAATGAAGGCAAGCCGTATTATGGAAAGAATTAGTACAATATCAACACCGATAAAACTCGAAGGCGACAACAGGCGCGATAAGTAAAATGTATAGGTTGAATAAATGCATACGTGTGCAAAGTGCCGAAGCGATTCTTTGTTTCAATCCATACAGCGCTTGCAATTTTTAAATAATCACCGTATAATTATTTTTAATAAGGATTTGAAATGCGCAGATGAGAACAACAATCGAATTTGTCACCTACAGAGAACGGGGTCATTGGCTGGAAACCCCTAAGGACGGATGAATTGATTTACCACCTCGGAGCAGCATCGGTGAACTTTTTTAGTATCCGATGACGGTACCGGCCCGTTAGCCGATTGTAAAGCTTCATTGATTTGGCTTAATTTAGCCGCATTGAAGAAACAAGGGTGGAACCGCGAGCTAAAGCTTCGTCCCTTTCCAGGGATGGGGCTTTTTTTGTTGGTTAATTTTATACAGCAGAAGTCTACCACTTTTATAAGTGGCGGGATGAATGCGAAAGCCTAATTCAAAATCTGAACGTAATCACGCCAAGGCGTGATTGATAAATGAAAAGGAAGTGTATTCAAATGTCAGAAATAATTCAATTGAAATTTCCAGATGGATCGGTAAAGGAATTCCCACATGGTACGACAACAGAAGAGGTAGCTGCATCGATTAGCCCGGGACTTCGAAGAAATGCACTAGCGGGAAAACTGGATGACCAACTAATTGACTTTAAAACACCTATTGAAAAAGATGGAGCAATCGCAATTGTTACGCCAGATTCACCGGAAGCGCTTGAAATACTGCGCCATAGTACTGCACATGTTCTGGCACAAGCGGTTAAACGCCTTTTCAAAGGTTCAAAGTTTGGAGTAGGCCCTGCAATTGAAAATGGATTTTATTATGATATCGATTCACCAGAGCCAATTACTTCCGAAGATTTAGTTGCGATTGAAAAAGAAATGAAGAAAATTGTAAATGAAAATATTGAATTTATAAGACATGATGTATCACGCGCTGAAGCCGAAAGACGTTTCAAAGAAATCGGTGACGAATATAAACTTGAACTTCTCGAAGCGATTCCTGAAGACGAGCAAGTATCCCTTTATGAACAAGGTGAATTTGTCGATTTATGTCGTGGGGTTCACGTACCATCAACAGCAAAACTTAAAGAATTCAAACTGCTTAGTATCGCGGGAGCGTACTGGCGCGGAAATTCAGATAATAAAATGCTTCAACGGATTTACGGAACAGCATTTTTCAAGAAAGACGAATTAGCTGCCCATTTAAAAATGCTTGAAGAGGCCAAAGAGCGTGATCATAGAAAAATCGGAAGAGAATTGAATCTATTTATGAATTCTCAAAAGGTAGGACAAGGTCTTCCGATGTGGCTTCCAAAAGGCGCAACAATCCGCCGAATTATTGAACGTTATATCGTCGATAAAGAGGAAAAGCTTGGCTACCATCATGTGTATACACCAGTGCTTGGAAGTTCGGAACTATATAAAACAAGCGGTCACTGGGGACACTATGAAGACGGCATGTTCCCTGTAATGAATATGGACAACGAAGACCTTGTCCTTCGCCCGATGAACTGCCCGCATCATATGATGATTTACAAAAATGACATTCACTCGTACCGGAACTTACCACTTCGAATCGCAGAGCTTGGAATGATGCACCGATATGAAATGTCAGGAGCACTTTCGGGATTGCAACGGGTACGTGGAATGACATTGAATGATGCGCATCTTTTCGTTCGCCCAGATCAAATCAAAGATGAGTTTAAGAAAGTTGTGCAGCTCATTATTGATGTGTATAAAGATTTCAATATTGGAGATTATTCGTTCCGCGTCTCGTATCGTGATCCGGAAGACAAAGAGAAATACTTTGATGACGATGCAATGTGGGAACGCGCACAAAGCATGCTGAAGGAAGTAATGGATGAACTTGGTGTCGATTATGTTGAGGCGGAAGGCGAAGCGGCATTTTACGGACCGAAGCTTGACGTCCAAGTGAAAACGGCGATTGGGATGGAAGAAACACTTTCTACAGTCCAACTCGATTTCTTGCTTCCAGAACGTTTCGATTTAACATATGTAGGCGAAGATGGGAAACAACACCGTCCAGTCGTTATCCACCGTGGTGTTGTAGGGACAATGGAGCGGTTCGTGGCACTTCTTATCGAAGAATACAAAGGAGCGTTTCCGACATGGCTTGCGCCTGTTCAAGTTCAAGTCATTCCAGTTTCTCCAAATGTCCACTTCGACTATGCAAAAGATGTACAGGAAAAACTTGTTGCAGCTGGATTCCGTGTTGACATGGACCAACGTGAAGAAAAAATTGGTTATAAAATCCGTGAAGCACAAATGCAAAAAGTTCCGTACATGCTTGTTCTTGGGGATAAAGAAACTGAATCTGGCGAAGTAAACGTTCGGAAATATGGCGAACAGAAATCTGAAAGTATGCCATTCGAAGAGTTTCTTGCTAAATTACAAGAAAAAGTTGTGACAATGAAATAAAAAGGTTGACAATACAATACCACTATGGTAAATTTAATAAGGTTAATGAATACAGTTTGAGGTATAAGTAGAGGCTACCCGCTTCTCACCTGATCGACGCTTAGACGTTGTTGACGGGTCAGTACATTAGTGAATCGTGCCATGCATTTTTATGCATGTACAGATACGCGGGTAGACAAAGTAAATTTGTCTACCCGCTTTTTTATTGAATGGACCTGTGGGATTGTCTATAACGGACAATATACCCAAACCATGTATTCGTGCGAGAATATTCGGAGGTGGATTACTATTAGCAAAGACATGTATGTGAACGAGGGTATACGTGCCCGCGAGCTTCGTATTATCGATCATAACGGCGAACAGCTCGGAATCAAAACACGTACTGAAGCACTAGAAATAGCTGCTCTTGCGAACTTGGATCTTGTCCTTGTTGCTCCAACAGCAAAGCCGCCAGTTGCTCGAATTATGGACCACGGAAAATTCAAATTTGAGCAACAGAAAAAGGAACGCGAATTAAGAAGAAACCAAAAAATCATTCTTCTCAAGGAAGTGCGCCTAAGCCCTACTATTGATGAACATGATTTCCAAACAAAACTTCGAAATGCGATTAAGTTCCTTGAAAACGGCGACAAAGTAAAAGCATCAATTCGCTTTAGAGGACGCGCCATTACACATAAAGAAATTGGACAACGTGTATTGGATCGTTTCGCGGAAGCGTGTAAAGATCTAGCTACAATTGAACAAAGACCAAAAATGGAAGGTCGCAGTATGTTTCTCATACTCGCACCAACTGTTGAAAAACCGTAACAATGAATGATTTAGGAGGAACCCGATATGCCAAAAATGAAAACACACCGCGGTTCAGCGAAACGTTTCAAAAAAACTGGTTCAGGTAAATTGAAACGTGGCCGTGCGTACACAAGTCACTTATTTGCGAATAAAACAACAAAAGCAAAACGTCATCTTCGTAAAGCATCACTTGTTTCTTCAGGCGATTACAAACGCATTCGCTTTATGCTTACTTATATGAAATAAACTAAACTTTGATAGAATAGCAGGAGGTAATTCATTATGCCACGCGTAAAAGGTGGAACAGTCACGCGCAAGCGTCGTAATAGAGTATTGAAATTAGCAAAAGGTTACTACGGTTCAAAACATAAACTTTTTAAAGTAGCAAACCAACAGGTCATGAAGTCATATAACTATGCATACCGTGACCGTCGTCAACGTAAACGTGAATTCCGTAAACTTTGGATCACACGTATTAATGCTGCAGCACGTCTGAATGGCGTATCATACAGCACACTAATGCACGGCTTGAAAGTAGCTGGCATTGATGTAAACCGTAAAATGCTTGCAGATCTTGCTGTTACTGACGCACAAGCGTTCACACAGCTTGCAGACGTAGCAAAAAAATCGATTGCAAAATAATAATCGTGAGATTTCCGCCAACTGATTGGATTTGTCCAATCGCTTGGCGGTTTTTTCTATTTATTTATTCGATGAAGGTGTAAAATAGAGGTAACGAAAAGGGGACTTGTCAATGCAACTTGTAATACTAATATGGATCGGAATAATGTCGCTTTGGGCCTTCTCTGCAATGGGGTATGATAAGCGACAAGCGAAGAAAAAAGGGCAACGTATACCGGAAAAGAATTTGTGGGCGCTTGCGATACTAGGAGGAGGAATCGGAGCGTATTTTGGGATGCAAACGTTTCGACATAAAACGAGACATACATCCTTTCGCATAGGATTTCTTATTTTAGCACTTGCATATGGCGTACTTATTTTCTATTTATTTGGCGTCAATGTTCCCGGCATTTCAGAGGTTTAAGAAAAAAGTCCATCGGCAAAGCGATTTAATGTTAATCGCTTTGTCGATGGACCCCGTTAGTTACTCATTAGCTGCTCAATTGGATTTTTCCAGCTTATTTCAGCCATGGGATAATTTAATAGGATTTCGGATTTCAAAAAATGAAAATCGTCTTTCGTCATTCCTTGTAATTTAGCTTCATTTTTTACCCAAACAAAAATAGTTACAATGTCAAACGAGTTTTCTGTTGTGCCTAAATACTTTTCGCCTTCAAACATCGCACCTTTATACGTAATAAAGAAATTTTTTCGTACGTTTTTAACATCATCGTGAAAATAATAACTTTCCTTTTCATATGCTTCATCTAGCTTTCGCTTTGGGTCGGTCAAATAACGAATCCCACGATAGAACAAATAGACGATAAAAGCGATGATGACAAAGCGGATCAGAATTAGAAATAGCATGACGGATCCCCCTTAATGTTTAAATGATTACTCTCATATACGGATGACTTTATGAAAAGGTTTCAATAAAGTAAAATTAATCGGAGGTTTTTTTATGGAACTGTCAAAAATGTACATAATGCAGCGTGAATTGGATGCATTTATTCAGAAAAATAGAACTAAGAATACAAATACTTTTCGCGAAAAAGGATTGGCTTTACTCGTAGAACTCGCGGAATTGGCAAATGAAACACGTAGCTTTAAATTTTGGAGCACAAAAGGCCCATCGGCAAATGAAGTCATTTTAGAAGAGTATGTAGATTCGATTCACTTTTTGTTGTCCCTTGGAATCGAAAAAGGTTTCGATGATTTAACCCGTTGGCCTGAGAAAGAAGTTGCGGGAGATCTAACAGAACTATTTTTAAAGACGACTGAAAGTATTATCGAGTTTTTAAATGAATTAACAATCGAGTCCTATGAGGATGTATGGATTCATTACGGTGCAATCGCAAAAAGTCTTGGGTTTACATACGCAAATATAATCGATGCTTATGTTATGAAAAATGAAGAAAACTTTAATCGGCAAAATTCGGGCTACTAATTGATAGAGTGAAAAGGGGCCCTTTATGCAAAAATTACTTCTTGTTGTCATAGTTTTAAGTATCTTTGTTTTTATAGTTTATAAAGGAAATACAACGGTTGGTACTTCACATTATGAAATAGCGTCTAACCGACTTCCGTCCAGTTTCAATGGCTATACAATCGTTCAATTATCTGATCTCCATGATGCTTTATTTGGAGAGAAGCATGCAGATGTAGTGAATGAAGTGAAAGCAATAGCTCCCCAAGCGATATTTATTACTGGTGATTTTATTGATAGAAATCGGTATGATTTGCAACAAAGTTTGCTTTTGGTGAAGGAGCTACAAGGCGTAGCACCGATGTATTACGTAACAGGAAATCACGAAGTTTCAACAAATAATTCGGAAAGTATTAAAAAATCTTTGGAAGATTTAGGTGTGCGAATTTTATCTGATGAAGCTGATATTTTAGTTGGTAATGATGGGGAATCCATTGCTATTGGCGGGATTGAAGACCCTCTTGCTAGTCACCTAGATGATGAAACCGCGGTAGAAGTGTCCATTACTCAGGCATTTGCTAAAATCCCTAGTGATATGTTCAAAATCCTACTGTCTCATCGACCGGAATATGTTGAAACATATGTTGCAAAGAAAATGGACGTTACTTTTAGTGGACATGCTCATGGTGGACAATTTAGAATACCGGGCATCGGTGGTTTTATATCTCCGGGGCAAGGATTGTTTCCGAAGCTTACATCAGGTGTCCATGAGAACGATAGAAGTCACCTAGTCATAAGTCGTGGGCTTGGGAACAGCTCGTTTCCAATTCGCATATTTAACAAACCTGAAATTGTAGTCGTGACATTGAAAAAAGAAACTTAACAACAAGAAACCGCGTGAAATTCACACGGTTTCTTGTTGTTTGTCGGGCTAATAACTATAGAATGATTCTTAATAGTTATTCATATGGCCGTTTGATATACTATTTATATAAATGAAAAGTTATATGTAGAACTTATAGTTCTCCAGTGTCATGGAGATGTAGTTCACTAGTAGTTTCTTAGGGGGATGAGGAATTTGAAGGCATTTGTTCATGAATTTGGGACGTTGAAAGTCAGTAGGGTAGATAATCCAGTTGCTTTAGCTGGTGAAGTCGTTGTAGCTATCCGTACGGCGGGTATTAACCGTCGGGATTTGTACATACCTGCGCGCAGGGGCGATGCTGCTGAGGCGCTTGTTATCGGTTCTGACGGCGCGGGAATAGTGGAGTCTATTGGCGAAGGTGTTACTCAATTTTCAGTTGGAGATGAAGTCATTATTAATCCGGCACTTCGTTGGTTCGAAAATAGCGTTGCACCTCCTGAAGCATTTGATATTTTGGGGATGCCTGATAATGGTACGTTCGCTGAAAAGATTGTAATTTCTGCGGAGCAGTTGGAAAAAAAGCCTGAATTCTTATCGTGGGAAGAAGCAGCAGTTTTGTCGTTGTCAGCTTTGACGGGGTATCGTGCGTTATTTACGAAAGGTAATTTAAAAGAAACAGATACTGTTTTCATCCCGGGTGCGGGAAGTGGTGTGGCGACATACCTTATTTCATTCGCAAAAAATATAGGGGCCCGTGTTATTGTTACATCTCGAAGTGAAGAAAAGCGCAAGCAGGCCCTTAAATTAGGAGCGGATGTAGCGCTCGATACAGCGGGTGATTGGAAGAAAGAGTTAGAAGGGGAAACGATTGATCTCGTTATTGAAAGCGTAGGGCGCGCCACATTTAATCGTTCGTTAGAAGTGTTGAAAAAAGGTGGGCGTATTGTCGTTTTCGGAGCAACAACTGAGGATACAGTCGATTTAAATCTACGAAACTTTTTCTATAATCAGCATCAGCTGATTGGTTCGACAATGGGGAGTAGGGAAGAGCTTCGCGAAATGATTGCACATATTGAAAAATATGAAACGAACCCGATTGTAGATAAGACGTTCAATCTAGACGATGCAGTAGAAGCATTTGAATATGTTGAAACGAGTCAGCAGTTTGGGAAAGTAGCTTTACGAATAAGCGAATAACAAAGGTGTGGAGCATTGCTTCAAATCAGATGGAAATAAGCGAGTAAGAGATATCTACCACATCCAAAATATGAATAATTGTAAAAGCCGCTTAAAAGGTGGGATACAACTCAAATAATGGCGTGGCTACAAAATGCCTCGACCATTATTTGAGTTGGTTACCCTTCGCCAATGTTGGTAAGGCTTTGCGGTTGTACCGCCAAATCAGGCCGGTCGTTCCTGTCCATTCAGAACTTTTACAGCGCCTGCACTTCAATCAGACCGAAAGATCGATAAGTGAAGGGGAGTTGACTGGATTATCAACAATATTATTTAGCGGGGCCTTCAGTTAAGCAACTCCCCACTTTCTGATAGCGGAGCAAATCGAGCGTTAAAAAATCGAAGGGTTGGTGGTTCATAATCCATACGGAGCCCGCTAATCGTGTCACGTTTTTTGTACAGATCAATAATTGAATCGACCACAACATTCATATGATTATTCGTATAGACGCGTCGTGGAATCGTAAGCCTAACAAGTTCAAGTTTCGGTCTATTATTTTCACCTGTATCAATATTCCGACCCGCTGAAATAATTCCACGCTCCATGCTTCGCACCCCTGAATCGAGATACAATGCAGCGGCTAATGCTTGCGCGGGAAATTCATCTTGCGATAAGTGGGGAAGAAATGCCTGTGCATCGAGAAAAACCGCATGACCTCCAATGGGAAGAACGATAGGAACACCCGCTTCTACAAGTTGGCTACCAAGATGTCGAACTTGGCTAATCCGGTGCTCGATGTAATGATCATCGATTGCTTCACGTATACCAATGGCCATTGCCTCCATATCACGTCCTGCCATCCCTCCGTAAGAAGGCATCCCTTCATAGACGACAACAAGTTCGCGGGAGCGAATATAAAGCCCTTCGTCATTCATCGCGAGAAAACCACCAATATTGACGAGGCAGTCTTTCTTTCCACTCATTGTGCATCCATCGGAATAAGAAAGCATTTCCTTTAAAATATCCGCGATCAATTTCCCCGCGTAGCCAACTTCCCGCTCTTTAATAAAATAAGCGTTTTCAACACAGCGAGTCGCGTCAAAGAACACGTCAATCTTATGCAACGAGCATAGTTCATGGACTTCCCGCATATTTTGCATACTAACGGGTTGACCGCCTGCAAGATTGACCGTGACAGCCAAACAGACGTAAGGAATATTATTAGGGCCAACTTTGTCTATTAATGTCTTCAGCTTATTTAGATCAACATTCCCTTTAAAGGGATGTTCGGCAACTGGATCATGTGCTTCGTCGATGATGACATCTACAAACGTTGCGCCATTCATTTCTTGGTGCGCACGAGTTGTAGTAAAGTACATATTCCCTGGGACGAAATCACCTTTTTTAATTTTCAATTGAGATAATATATTTTCGGCCCCACGCCCTTGGTGTGTAGGTAGAACATACTTATAGCCGTACACATCACGTACCGTCGCCTCAAGTTTTTTCCAACTCTTGCTACCGGCATATGCTTCGTCGCCTGTCATAATCGCACCCCATTGCTTATCGCTCATAGCAGTCGTACCGCTATCTGTGAGTAAGTCGATATACACATCTTCAGAATCGATTAGGAATGTATTATATCCCGCACGATTCAATGAATCCTTTCGTTCTTCGTAGGAGAGCATAGCGAGCGTTTCAACGCTTTTAATCTTATATGGTTCAGCGGTTCTTCTATTCACTTCCGTCAACCCCTTTAGATATAGTCTCACTCTATATAACTTATATATGCCGGGTAAAACCTTTTCAATTACTCGGTAGTTTGAAGTTTTCCTTATTTATAAAAAAGTTGTATAAATTGTTGACGATAAGTCATAATATCTTGGAACTGGTTACTGTTTGTACGATATACTAGAGTAAAAAAAGAAAGTGAGAATTCAAAATGACTGAAACCCTTTTACCACCACTTACAGATTTACAAATTGCAAAGAATTCAACGATGCAACCCATTTGGGATATTGCAAAAAAGGCTGGAATTCCCGAAGATGCTGTTGAACCATTTGGTAGATATAAAGCGAAAATTGATGTAATGAAATTACCCAAAAGTACAAAGAAAGCTAAAGTTGTACTTGTCACTGCAATTAGCCCAACACCAGCGGGGGAAGGGAAGTCAACCGTTACAGTCGGACTTGCCGATGCGTTAACAAGACTTGGAGAAAAAACGATGATTGCATTACGTGAACCGTCATTAGGTCCTGTTATGGGGCTGAAAGGCGGCGCAACGGGCGGTGGGTATGCACAAGTGTTGCCAATGGAAGAAATCAACCTACATTTCAACGGAGACCTTCACGCGATTACAACGGCAAACAATGCCCTTAGCGCGCTAATCGATAACCATTTACATCGAGGCAATGAACTTCAAATCGACCCTCGTAGAATTACATGGAAAAGGGTACTTGATATGAATGACCGTGCACTTCGTAATATTACAATCGGACTCGGCGGCCCAGCACAAGGTGTTCCTAGAGAAGATGGTTTCGATATTACGGTGGCATCTGAAATTATGGCGATTTTTTGTCTGGCTCTAGATATAGAGGACTTGAAAGAACGACTTGCACGTATTGTAATTGGCTATACATATAACAAAGAACCAATAACTGTACGTGATCTTGGTGTTCAAGGCGCTCTTACATTGTTACTGAAAGAAGCATTTAAACCAAACCTCGTTCAAACGATTGAAGGGACACCTGCACTTATTCATGGAGGTCCTTTCGCGAATATTGCACATGGATGTAACTCGCTTATTGCAACAAACACAGCGCGCGAGTTAGCAGATATTGTTGTGACAGAAGCAGGATTCGGTTCAGATTTAGGTGCGGAAAAGTTCATGAACATTAAGGCCAGACAAGGGAAATTCGCTCCTGATGCAGTTGTTATCGTTGCAACAGTTCGCGCGTTGAAAATGCATGGCGGCGTTCCGAAAAATCAGCTTGCCTTAGAAAATACCAAAGCGGTTATGAACGGTATTTTTAACTTAGACAAACATATCGAAACGATTCGTACATTTGGAGTGGAACCTGTCGTCGCATTAAATCGCTTCGTAACCGATTCAAAGACAGAGTTAGATGCAATTTTGACATGGTGCCAAACGAATGGTGTGGCAGTTGCGCTTACGGATGTTTGGGAAAAAGGTGGAGCGGGCGGAATGGCTCTTGGAAAAGAAGTAATCAATCTGATCAACAAGCCAAATAATTTTGCTCCACTTTATAACATAGACGATTCCATTGGAGAAAAGATCCGTAAAATTGTTCGCAATGTGTATGGCGGGGACGATGTATTATTTACCGATGAAGCTTTAAAGGATATGGAAAGTATCGAAAAAAATGGTTGGGATGTTCTACCGATTTGTATGGCTAAAACACAATATTCACTTTCCGATGATCCAAAATTAATTGGACGACCGATAGGCTTTTCTATAACGGTTAGAAAGATTATTCCGAAAATCGGAGCCGGTTTCCTCGTCTGTTTAACAGGAGATATTATGACGATGCCGGGCCTTCCAAAATATCCTGCTGCACTTAATATGGATGTAGATAAGGAAGGGAACGCTGTCGGTCTAATATAATCTACGTGCGTAAATTGAGACTTTATCAATGAAAGAACGGGCCCTATCTAAGAATTGTTCAATTCTTAGATAGGCCCGTTTTACTGTTTTTCATAAAGCTTGGTCATCGATTGAATTTAGGTATTCTTCAATCGTACCGATAATCGACTCTAGACAATTGTCTTCGAATGGTGAAATTAGATTCGCTTCTTCAATAAGCTTTGTGAACGATTTTGAACCCCCAAGTGTGCAAAGGTGTAAGTAATCTTTCCACGCTTCTTTCTGTTCTTCTAATGACCGTTTCCAAAATTGAAATGCGCAAATTTGGGCAAGTGCGTAATCGATGTAATAAAATGGATCCGAATAAATATGAATTTGACGCTGCCATACACCGCCAACTTCCAAATACTCAACACCATCATAATCACGTGAAGGCATGTACGTAGCTTCAATTTCTTTCCACGCGGCTTTTCGTTCCATAGGAGTCATAGATGGATTTTCGTAGACAATATGTTGGAATTCATCGACTGCAACACCGTACGGTAAGAACAATAATGCACTGCTTAAATGAGCAAACTTATATTTTTCGGTTTGCTCGTTAAAGAACAATTCCATCCAAGGCCAAGTGAGAAACTCCATACTCATCGAGTGAATTTCGGCTCCCTCGTGGGTTGGCCAAATATACTCTGGGATGCCGATATCACGACTACAATATACTTGGAATGCGTGACCCGCCTCATGGGTAAGTACATCGATGTCAGCTGATGTTCCATTGAAGTTTGAGAATATGAAAGGAGAGTCATAATTATCGATAAACGTACAATATCCACCTGCTTCTTTTCCTGTTTTTGCCTCGATATCCATGAGCCCGCGGTCCATCATGAATTGAAAAAATTCACCAGTTTCAGGTGAGAGTTCTTCGTACATCTTTTTCCCATTTTCAATAATCCATTCGGGAGGTCCTTGTGGAGTCGCGTTTCCTGTTAGGAATTTAAATGACTCATCATAAAACTTCAGATGATCGACTCCAATCCTTTTTGCTTGTCGTTCATAGAGTTTGTTTGCAAGGGGAACGATGTGATCGCGAACTTGGTCACGGAACGTTTTTACCATTGTAGCATCATAATCGATGCGGTTCATGCGAATATAGCCAAGTTCGACGAAGTTTTTGTAACCAAGCGTCGTTGCGATTTCATGGCGGATCTTTACAAGTTGATTGTAAAGGTCATCGAAATGATCTCCATTTTTAGAGAAGAAGTTAGCGACTTCAGTGGAAGCTGCTTTTCTTACTTCCCGGTCTTTCGATTCAGAATATGGACCCATTTGTGCTAGGGTCAACGTCTTTCCGTCAAATTCAATTTGTGCAGATGCGACAAGTTTTGAATAATCGGATGAAAGCTTATTTTCCTTTTGGAGTAAAGGGACAATTGCTGGTGAAAATGCTTTAATTGAATGATCTGCAAGTGCAAATAATTGTGAACCCCATTTCTTTTCAAGCTTTACTCTAAATGGGGTAGTTATAAGTTCCTTATAGTAAGCCGTTTCCAGTGCTTGATACTCCGGTCCGACTTCATCGAAGTAATCACGCTCTTTTTGATAAAATTCATCATTCGTATCAATGGATGCTCGAATATATGCAAGGTTTTCTTGTGTTGAGTAGTCGCTTCCAATAGCATTAATTTTTTCGATAACTTTGTTTTGTTCTTCGTACGAGTCTGCTGATTTAAAATCAGTAAGAAGAGAAGAAAATTCTTCTTTTATTTGCTCAATGATAGGTCTCTTATAGGTATACTCATTAAACGTAACCATTCCCATCCCCCTTAATAATACTTATTACAAAACACTATATTTCTATTGTTAATTATAGGAAGGAAGATTGCAACAATAAATTTAAAGGAGTCAAATTTATTCATGTGGATAACTGTATATGAAAACTTGAGATGCCTATCATGCTTATTTTTTGTGTTATACTTAATTATTGAATAGAACCGAAAAAATAACAGGTACTTGAAAGGTGATTGATGTTATGGAAATAAATGAATTTACAGTGAATAAGATGAACGATCCTACCGGAATCTTGGCGGGAGAACGTTATGAGTACAAACTTTATATTACATTGGATGAGGATGACGAGCTATATTCCGAGGCGGGAATTGGCATAAGAGCTATTTTTGCGGTCGATGATAATGAAGTCGGACGAATTGTAACTTATCATTTCTTTGAACGTGCAACTGAAAAAGCGCTCGATTTTGGTCTTGAGGAAGAAGAAGAAAACCAAATTCTTGAATTTTGTCAAACGCATCTTGAAGATTAATATATAACAAAAGGCTATGCACAAAAATGTGTATAGCCTTTTGTTATATGTAAAAGATATTCCTGGCATATAAAACAAATTAGGTGTTTTTTTCGTTAAGTTGTATGATAATAAATAGGGCAAGTGATTTACTTAGTAGAAGTGGGTCCATAATAGATTACTTACATTGGAGTGTTATATATGAACAAAGAAATCGTTGATATTACAATTATTGGTGGAGGGCCAACGGGTCTATTCGCTTCATTTTACGCAGGTATGAGGGAAATGTCGGTAAAAATTATCGACAGCTTACCTCAACTTGGAGGACAACTGATTGAGCTTTACCCAGATAAATATATATATGACGTAGGCGGCTTTCCTAAAATTCTTGCAAAAGACTTCGTTGCAAACCTAGTGACGCAAGCACATTATGCGAAACCTGAAATTCTTTTAGGGGAAACAGCACTGACAGCAACCCGGGACGGAGACCATTTTATTCTTGAAACGGACAAAGGTGTGCATTTGACACGAACAATTCTTTTAACTGCTGGAATCGGTGCATTCCGTCCAAGAAAGATTGGTTTGAAAGAAGAAGTGAATTTTGAAGAAAAAACACTTCATTACGGCATTAAAGATTTAACGATTTTCGAAGATAAAGAAGTGCTTATTTGCGGTGGGGGAGACTCCGCTGTTGACTGGGCGCTTATGTTAGAAAATATTGCTTCAAACGTTACATTAGTTCACCGACGTGAACGATTCACTGCTCATGAAACGAGTGTCAATCAGCTACTGGATTCCAAAGTAATCGTGAAGACGTCACGCGCGGTGAAATCGATTGAAGGTGAGGACGGCAATGTAAGTGGCATCGTTCTTGCGGAAAAAGACGGTACGGAAGAAGTTGTTTCGATTGACCATTTGATCGTCAACTACGGAAACATCTCGTCCCTAGGAAATATTAAAGAGTGGGGACTTGAAATGGATCGCAACTCCATTAAAGTGAATACACGAATGGAAACGAATATTGAAGGGATTTATGCGGCAGGAGACGTTACAACGTTTGACGGCAAGGTAAAACTAATTGCTGTAGGTCTCGGCGAAGCACCTATTGCGGTGAACCACGCCAAGTCATATATTGACCCCAAAGCAAGAATCCAGCCACTTCACAGCACAAGCGTATTTAGTTAACTATAAATGTTGAAATAAAGAATACCTACGAAGTCACTTCACTAGGTATCCCAAGTTATTCAAATACAGATATATATGAGTCGATTTCATAATTCCCTATTTCAACTTAAAATACGAATGATAATGGGGTTTTAAGTTCTATTGTTCATTAATATAGAAGGCGTTTCGTTGATTGGAGCGGAGGGCGGCGACTCCAGTGGGAACAGCGCGAGCTGAAAGCCCCGCAGGAACGCAGTGACAAGGAGATTGAAGCCGTGCCCACGGAAAGCGTCCGCCCGAAGCGAAAATCAACTTTGTTCGTATTTCAACACTAAGTCTTCTGTTATGAAATTAACTTATATAGTAAAAGAAAGAGACAATTCGTTCGAAACCGAACGAATTGTCTCTTTTTTATTTCTACATAAAAAATGAAATAGCTAGGATAAGAAGAATCGGACCAAATAAGATGAAATATCCAATAGGGTGGCCGAAATTCAAACTCCATCCGACGCCGAAGCGTTTCTCAACGAAAATGGAAGGATCATTTTTATTGAAATAAATGATGCCGCCTTTCCAATAACGGTCGTCATCATAATCTGTAATTCCCTCAACGTCCTCATCGATAATATCAACGTCTAGTCGCGTTCCACCTTGACCGACTTTAAATGCATAAATACCCGTCAAAATAAATATGATGACGAGAAAACCAATCGGTAAAGCAAATAGCAAAGCGGGATTCCCGATATCTTCATGAATGGTTCCAAGTTGTAGGAAGCCGAATAGCACAGTCATGAGTAGAACAATTGCAAACAAAAACCAGCTCGAGTATTTACGAAAGGATAGTTGCTGTGCACGCGATTTCTTCTTATTAGTTGCACTTATTTTGATGCCAGATCGTTTTGTAAATTCATTGATAGCGAGCATCATCCCTTGCATGATAAAAAGGATAAGCAATAGGGCAATTGAAGAAAAAGGTGTTTTTTTACTAAAAGCATCTGGTTGGCCATCAATTCCCCAATGGGTAGGAATCAATTCGGGCAAGTTTGCATATTGAGTCACTGTATAAGCGATAAGGCCAATAGTGATCAGCATAGGTAATAGATAAATCGTCCACGGTAACATTTCATCAGCCGTTCGAATGGCAAGATCCGTGATTCGTACTTGTTTTAAATCCGTCCCCCAATGATTCTGATGTTTCAAGCGCGATATTTTTGCATGAAACAAAAAATAAAGAGCCATGCTCAACAGGAGAATTCCGAATTGGATTGCGGTACCTGTCAAAACGACTTTCTCTTCCCCGGCATTGGTCGACAGTGCCCATAGTGCAAAAGCGCCCATCGCAATGATTCCAGTACTTGCGATGATAAGGGAATAGGAGCGTTTGTAGGAAGAAAGTGTAGATTCGTCCGTATAGGTATTCGGAATCGTGACGCCAAATACGATGTTCCGTTTCAACAAATAGGGCACGGCGGCTTGAATCGAAACAATAAATAAACCTATAAAAAGAAAAATAGAAATAGTCATTCTTGTACCTCCTTAATAGTGTTAATCAGTTCCCGCACCATTAAAATTATTTCTTCATCAGGGGTTCCGACGGCAAGGGCTTCCGCGATAACGGGCTTCATGTATTCTTCAATTCGGCTACGTGCTGCCTTAGCTTGTAAGGGGACATTGACAACAGCCCCTGATTTTGGAATGATCTTGACAATTCCTTTTCCATCCAGTTCCCGGTAGGCCTTATTTACAGTATGCATGTTTACACCAAGATCTGCGGCTAGCGAACGAACGGATGGCAGCTGATCACCGGGCTGAAGAGAACCATTTGCCACCCCTTCAATAAGCCCATTTGCTAACTGAGTATATATTGGAATATCGGAATCCGTTTCAATTTTAATGAACACCAGAAAACCTCCTTTATCGTTGGACACAGATTCTGTTCTAGCTCTATTATAACAAGTTTGCTCTAATACTTCTATAACAAAAGCCTTCCCAACCAAAAAAATGGTTGGGAAGGCTTTTCGTTTTAGTCGAGTTCGGATATAGTGACGAATGTATAGCCTTCGTCTTTCAAAAAGCTAAGTACAGCATCAAGTCCATCGGCTGTTGATTGGTGAATATCATGCATTAAAATTATGCTACGGTCTCTCGTTTGGTTTTTTACGTGGGTTAGCAGTTGATTTGGATTCCTATGTTGCCAGTCAAGTGTGTCAACATCCCAAAGGATAATGGGCATGTCTGTTTGTGCGCGCACTGTATCATTAAAAGCGCCATAGGGTGGTCGAAATCCTCCCGTCACTTTACTTCCAGTCGCACTTTCAATCACTTCTGTCGTATTAAGAATTTCATCTTTTATTCCTTCGATATTTAACTTTCTTAAATCGGGGTGGCTCCACGAATGGTTGGCAAGCTCGTGGCCTGCATCGCTTACATTTTTGGCGATTTCGGGAAACTTCTCTACTTGGCTTCCAAGCATGAAAAATGTAGCTTTTGCACTATACTTTTCTAACGTTTCAAGGATATCCATTGTCACTTTCGGATCGGGACCATCATCAAATGTAAGTGCAACTTGTAATTCATCCGTTTTTGTTGGTTGATCCGTTTGATTTTTAGCGGTTTCAGTTTGTTGGTTCATTATGTCCTTATCGGTTAATCCATTTTTAGTAGGTTCTTCTGGGACATTTTCTTTTTTAACGACTTTGAAATTAGTAGCAAGAATATCGTCGAGCTCATCTAGAGAGATTGTTACACTTACTTTGTCGGAAGCAATCGTAGATTTTTCAAAGTGAAAAACAATTTCTTCATCAGTTAATGCGAAATTCTTAAAGTTTTCCCAAAGTGGTTCCGTATGCAAAGTTGCTTGATCTGAAGTGATTGTTTCCGATAAGGCGGTGTCTTCGAATAATTTTGTACGGACTGTATTAGACAAAACTTTAAGTCGTTCTTCGTCGTATTCAAAAACGTCTTGAATTGCAATGCTTTTTCCTGTCTCCGTATTCAACTGAAACGATTGAATACTTGTTTCCTTTGAATCTTTTACAAAGGTAGTAGTTTCAAAAACAAAGGAGTAATTGCTTGAGTGATGTGGGAAAATCTCAAACGAACTAGTTAATTCACTAGGTGATGTATCACTGCCTTGTGCTTTTTCAGCAAGAGCATCAAAATATGTTTGTTTTAAGACCTCAATATATTCGGCGATCATTGTGTTGAATGAATTATGTATACTTTTAGGATATTGAATTTTAAAAGGAGTTGCTGGATCATTTGAAGATTCGTTTACAATTTGAATACCTGGATACTTAGATTCGATAGTTTTTATAGTAGTCGGGGGTGGAGCCGTACTTTTTTTCTTTTCAGTAGCTATAGCGGCTTCATTTTTCATAGAAAGAAAGATTAAAGTAGCACCAATAATTACAAGTGTCAGTATGGCAATAGAAAATGTCGTATATATCCAAGGCGAGCGGTGTTTATTTCTTTTACGTTTCATATATATGTTTCTCCCTTTTAGTATAGTAGGCGGTCAAGAAACTCGTATAATATCGAAAAAAATAAAAATTATTGTCGAAAAGTATCGATTTCATGATTATCTATAAGTATACATTGAGAGTGTAACTATACCAAGACTTTAAAACTCTTTATCTACTTTTATTTGAAAAATAGGAAGAACGACCGATAACTTTTATATAATCATTTTGATGGATGAAAAATCCTTTTTCTCATTCATGAATTATGTTATAATGTCAACGTCTCGGATTTTGCATATGCCGTTAGGTTTTGTATGTTTACAATTACAAGTAAATCATCCGATCAGGTTGTGACTATAACCTGCAATTATAAAAACAAGGTGGTTGGAAAATTGGAAAAAGGTACGCATAGGATTCTTCTTTATTATAAATATGTAACGATTGAAGATCCTGAAACATTTGCTGCTGAACATTTAAAAAGTTGTAAAGAAATTGGACTAAAAGGACGAATCCTCGTCGGTACTGAAGGGATTAACGGAACATGTTCAGGAACGGTCGAACAAACAGATGCATATATGAACATGTTGCAAAGTGATGATCGCTTTAAAGATATTGTTTTCAAAATCGACGAAGCGGATGGACATGCATTCAAGAAAATGCACGTTCGAGCACGTGAAGAAATCGTTAACATGAGTCTTGAAGACGATGTGAACCCGAATGAACTGACAGGTAAATATTTAAGTCCTGAAGAGTTCTTCAAACAAATGCAAGAAGAGGATACAGTTGTAATCGATGCAAGAAATGATTACGAATTTGATGTCGGTCATTTCCGCGGCGCAATTCGCCCAGATATTGCAAACTTCCGTGATCTGCCGCAGTGGATCCGCGATAACAAAGAACAATTCGAAGGGAAGAAAGTCCTGACGTATTGTACGGGCGGAATTCGTTGCGAAAAGTTCTCTGGATGGCTTGTTCGAGAAGGATTTGAAGATGTTGGTCAATTGCACGGGGGAATCGTTACTTATGGTAAAGATCCTGTTGTAAAAGGCGAACTTTGGGACGGTCAATGCTATGTATTTGATGAGCGCCTTGTCGTTCCTGTCAATCAAGTAGAGCATGTCATCGTTGGGCGCGATCACTTCGACGGCGAGCCTTGCGAGCGCTATGTAAACTGTGCGAACCCAATCTGCAATGCACAAATTATTTGTTCAGAAGAAAACGAACATCTTTATATGCGCAGTTGTACGGACGAGTGCCGTGTTCATCCACGCAATCGTTACTTCATTGAACATGATATGACAGTCGCAGAATACGACGAACGTATGGAAGCAATCGAAAAACATAGAAACGAAACGCATGTTTCATAATGAAATAAAACCGTATGGGCAGGTTCACACTTCTGCCCATACGGTTTTATTTAAATTGATGCACTTTATATGTAATCAAATACGTCAGCAGTCCGACAATTGGAATGGAAGCGGTTGTGAATAATGGATACCAAATATAATCTACAAAATAATTAGGTACAAACATATAGGAGCCGAGGATTAAAAACGAATATGTAAGAATGATGACAAACGCCCAACTCACCGCTTTGCGAGTATTTTCTACTGCCCGTTCATCTGAAACATCGTATTCAATGGTCAAAAAAGCATACTTGTTTGCATTTTTATTTTTCTTTACTAGAATCAATTGGATGATGTTTGCAATGAAAAAAATTGTCATTACAGCAATCACAACATAACCAGGCCATGTAATTATATCTACAGTAAATCCGTCTATATAACCCCTTTCCATTTGAATAAATAACTGCTCCACTCTTAAAAAATCAAAAACCATGACTGCTAAGGATACAAAAAGCATGATCCTCAAAAAAACCGTGACATACATACTCATTTTTCACTTCTCCTCCTTCGAAAAAATCTCTTCAATTGGCATCCTAAACTCTTCAGCGATATTCATTGCAAGTAGGAGAGAAGGGGTATAGCTTCCTTTTTCGAGTGCAACAATCGTCTGTCTTGTTACCCCGACGCGTTCGGCTAGCTCTCCTTGTGTTAGAGTAAATCTTGCCCGAAGCTCCTTCACTTTGTTTTTTAACACAGCGGCCTCCTCCTTAATTATTTATACTTCAAATGTATACTTGGCTATACAATATGTCAAGTTGAGTATACAAAGATAAGTTGTGTTGTATAGTCTTTTGTTATGTTTTTATAGGAATATAGCTCCAAAATGGTATAATGTTTTTATTCGTATTTATTTGGAAGGATGGACTCATTTATGCAATGGAAAAATTTGTACCGTGGCTTTTTTATGGGGATTAGTGATTTAATACCCGGGGTTAGCGGGGGAACAATTGCTTTTATTTTAGGTATTTATGATGAATTATTAGCGTCGATAAGTGGTTTTTTTAGTCGAAATTGGAAAAAGCATATTGGGTTTTTATTGCCACTCGGTATCGGGATGGGTATTACATTACTTTTATTTAGTAAAGTGATTGAGTATTTACTTGAATATCATCATGCACCTACACAGTTTTTCTTCATGGGACTTATTATCGGCGTATTGCCCTTTATTGCAAAGCATGCGGATGTGAAGAGAAAGTTTAGGTTGAAACATGTCGTGCTTATTGTAATAGTGGGATCTGCACTTGCTTTAACAGCATTTATTAAACCACTTGATACAGCACCAATCACTACACTTACGACGACGAACGCAATTGGGCTCTTTTTTGCTGGATGGGCGGGCAGTATGGCGATGCTTTTACCAGGAATTAGCGGTTCTTTCATTTTACTTTTATTAGGTGTTTATTCAACCGCAATTGGCGCACTGTCGAATTTAAACTTCCCAATTATTGCAGTCATCGGTGCAGGCGTTATCATCGGTTTCATTGTTAGCAGTAAAGTAATTAGCTATTTACTGTTGAATTTTACCTATACAACATTTGCAATAATAATTGGGCTGATTCTTGGTTCGATATTCGTTGTATATCCCGGGATTCCGCTCGGCGGAACTGCGTTAGTAATTAGTGTGCTTACATTTATTGCAGGCTTATTCATTGCATTACTTTTTAGTTCACCGAAAAAAGCTTGATTTTTGGATGGGTAGTTATAACTTGGGGTCAATTTGAAGGCGAGAATTGTTAAGTGAGCTTTCATTTCAAAACATCTTACATTCTGGTATTCTAAGACTAGATATATTTGTGAAAGGATGATTTGTATGTCAGGACCTGCACTCAAGCAACTCCAGGCTCATCGCTCGATTCATGAAGGTGGACTTTCCGGAGCGACAATTAAAACAGCTAATATGATGGACCTTTTAAAACAGGGTGAACTTGAAACTGCGTTGAAAGCAGCCGATAACTTAATCGACTTTTGGAAGACACGTATCATTAGTCATGCAGACGCGGAGGAAAGCGGATTTTACTTAGAGATTTCTGAACAACATCCAGAATTGAAAGATGCGATTATTGCGCTTACCCGTGACCACGACTTACTACGTATTATGGTAAAAGACATTGAAGATTTACTTAAGGAAGAAGGGTTAAGCCCAAGTGTTCTTCATCGTTTCCACGCACTTATTGTCGTTAATGAAATTCATAGTCGTGATGAGGAACGGTTATTATTTACTGATTGACTGTTTCAAATAACAAAGTGAAAACGCCTAGTTGTAGGCGTTTTTTATTCGTGAAGGAGGAACTTTTCGTTGATTGAAAAAGCAACAACTATTTTAAGCAATTACTTTGGATATGACTCATTCCGACAAGGACAGGCGAATGTAATTACGAATGTGCTTAATGGTACCGATACGCTTTGTGTGATGCCGACGGGCGGTGGAAAATCCGTTTGTTATCAAGTTCCATCGCTCGTTATGGATGGGACTGTTCTAGTTATTTCTCCACTTATTTCACTGATGAAAGATCAGGTCGATGCACTCCATGAGGCAGGCATTCCAGCCGCATACATTAATAGTTCAATGACGGGTGAAGAATATCACCAAACAATGGAGTCGGCCCTTCACGGGGAGTACCGTTTGTTATATATCGCACCCGAACGACTTGGTTCAGCGTCTTTTATCAATCAGTTGCAGTTGATGAATGTTCCGATGGTCGCGATTGACGAGGCACACTGTATCTCACAGTGGGGACATGATTTCAGACCGAGTTATCGAAACATCAAAAATATTATTTCCTATTTCGAACATAAGCCAGTCGTTCTGGCATTAACTGCGACAGCAACACCAACCGTTCGTGAAGATATTTGCGCACAGCTTGGCATTACGGATGACAATACCGTCATGACTGGTTTCGAACGAGCGAATCTTTCATTTTCTGTTGTAAAAGGGCAAGACAGAGAAAAGTTTGTAAAAGATTACGTGAAGAAAAACGAAGGGGAAGCGGGCATTATTTATGCTGCGACTCGAAAAGCAGTCGATCAAGTCCATGATACTTTACAAAAAAATGGCGTAGCCGTAGCTAAATATCACGCGGGCTTATCAGATGAAGAGCGTCAATTGGGTCAGGACCGCTTTTTGAACGATGAGGTAACGGTTATGGTAGCGACGAATGCATTTGGTATGGGAATCGATAAATCAAACATTCGATACGTAATACATTATCAAATGCCTAGAAATATGGAAAGTTATTACCAAGAAGCTGGACGTGCGGGAAGAGATGGACTGGATAGTGCTTGTACATTGCTATTTTCATCTCAAGACGTTCAGACGCAACGCTTTTTAATTGACCAATCGCAAGACGAAACACGCATACCTGCTGAACTTGAGAAGTTACAACAAATGATTGATTATTGTCATACAGAAGTATGCCTTCAGAAGTTTATCATTACTTACTTTGGAGAAACGGATGTTGCTATTTGTGGTCGATGTGCCAATTGTACAGACACAAGAGAAAGTACTGATGTAACAGTAGATGTTCAAAAAGTATTATCTTGTGTGATTCGGATGGGGCAACGTTTTGGAAAGACGATGATTGCACAAGTACTAACGGGTTCTCGAAATAAAAAAATGATGGATTTTGGTTTTGAAAAGTTAACGACTTACGGCATTATGAAAGGCCAAAGTGCAAAAGATGTCTCTGATTTTATCGAGTTCATTATTTCGGAAAACTACCTCGGTGTTGAAAATGGACAGTTCCCGACAATTTACGTTAGTGAACGAGGAAAAGAAGTTTTGACGGGCAATGTAAAAGTATCGAGAAAAGTTTCCGTCGTAACGAAGCAAATTACAAATGATGACCCGTTATTCGAGCAACTTCGTGCACTTAGGCGGACGTTGTCGCAAGAAGCGGGTGTACCGCCATTTGTTGTATTCTCAGATAAAACATTGCGAGACATGGCATCTAGAATGCCAGTTACAGAAGAGGATTTCCTCGAAGTGAATGGTGTCGGACTTGCAAAATTGGAAAGATACGGAGAAGCGTTCATGGAAGAAATTAAAGCGTATCAGCGGGAAAATGTTCACTGAATAAAAAAGACAGACAACATTTTGGATGGGATGTTGTCTGTCTTTATTTTTCTTGTGGATATATTACGATCCCGTCATCTCTTAAAGCTGGTTGCGCTCCCCATTTACCCGGTTCATGTGTAACGATAAAATAGGAAGGGCTAACTGTTTATTATTGAATCTCTTTCTTATCGATTATCAATCTTTTCCGGATACATATCGTGATTCATCATCCGGTGATTGGCCATTTGTTCGTATTTTGTTTCAGGTTTTCCGTAGTTACAGTAAGGGTCAATTGACAAACCGCCACGCGGAGTGAATTTGCCCCAAACTTCGATATAGCGTGGTTCAATCAGTTTAATTAAATCGTTCATAATAATATTGACGCAGTCCTCATGAAAATCTCCGTGATTGCGGAAACTAAATAGATATAATTTAAGGGACTTGCTTTCTACAAGTTTTTTATCGGGAATGAAACTGATGTACATCGTTGCGAAATCCGGTTGTCCTGTCATGGGACAAAGTGATGTGAACTCTGGACAGTTAAATTTCACGAAGTAGTCCCGGTTGACATGCATATTGTCTACGGACTCCAAAATGTCAGGGTTGTACTCAAATAAGTACTTTGTGTTTTGATTGCCGAGCAAAGTTAAGTCGGTCAATGTTGCTTCATCTCTTCCAGCCAATTAAAAAAACCTCCCGTATAATTTGTCGTGGGAGGTCCATAGAAGCCGTAAAAAAAAGCCATATCGGATGGATATGGCGTAAATTCCGTCATCCATAGTTTTTTATAGAGGGTCGCTATGAACCTCTCCCGGACAGGGTATTCGTTTCGTATTTGACACTATACGACAGACGATGATTTGTCAACCGTCCTTGTTTTCTTCATGCCGACGAGCGCGTAAAGGGCAACGGCAAGCAAGATGATTCCGGTCAGTACGAAAGCACCTCTAAAATCCAAATCGAGGAATCCGATAAGGCCAGATCCAGCTACGACTCCAATTGAGAAGAATGCGTAAAAGTAACCGTACGCTTTCCCGCGGAACTCAGCGGAAGACGAATCGATAAGTAGTGAATTGATGGAAGGGAAAAGAAACGCAAACCCAATTCCGTAAATCGCCATCGCAATGTATAGGTAATGCAATTGTTCGACTTGACTTAAAAACAACATACTGACTCCCATAAGTGATATTCCGAAAGCCAATGTCGCCATAGGGCGAACACGATCGAAAATACGGTTCGTTGGTAAAAGGAAAATAAGGATCGCAACGACTCCGAAAGCGCTAAGTAAGAGACCGGACGTTTTTGTGTCAAATCCAAGGGACTCTACTTTCAATGGCAAAACAAGTGCAAGGACCCCTTGTGAGAACATTAAAAAGAATGCACCGGAGAAAGCTCTTACTATACCCGGGTGGCGGAATAAGTAGTTCACTTTGAAATTATTCGCTTGTTTGGAAGAACGTTTTCGGACATGTGTAAACGAACGAAGAATAAAGAAAGCCGAAATCGCTAAAACGAGCATAATCGCACCGTTAATGGCCATAATGAACGGCGTACTTGTTTTCGCCGCAACAATTCCTCCATATGCAGGTCCAAGAATTGCAGCAAGACCGACAAACGCACCCGAAATTGCGACACTTTTTCCACGCTTGGACTCTTCTGCACGATTAGCCAAAAATGTAAATGCAGCCGGAACGATTAGTCCTTCCATAAATCCATGTACAAACCGGACACCAAGCAGTGATGTTGGTCCAACTATGGCAGAATAGAAGAAAAGCGATATGGCTGAAGCAAAGAGACCAATTAGAAGAATGGCAAAAGGGCCCCGCCGATCCGTCATAAATCCAGAAATAATATTTCCGAATGTGTTTGAAAAAGAATAAATTCCGACAGCAAGTCCAACTAAAAATGGCGATGCACCGAGAGACAGCGCATAGGGACTCATGACAGGCAGTTGTGAAAATAGATCGAAAAACGAGAAAAAGACAATGAGATAAACAAAACCACGCATGATAAAGCCTCTTTTCATAAAATGTACACTGCTACTACTTTACCACTATTTTTGCTAGGTGGAAAAGGATAGGTTGTGAACAATCTTTTTTGGTTGGCGTTTTGTGAACTGGAGCGATAAGATTATGTAGTAGATATAATTAACAGAATGGTGAAGAATCGCAGGATCTGCATTTCTCACAAACTGTTGAAGATAAACTAGTGAAAGGGGAAATGAAACAATGACAATTAGAGTTGGAATTGCCGGATATGGCAACTTAGGACGAGGCGTTGAATCCGCGATTGGACAAAATAAAGATATGGAACTAGTTGGTGTATTCTCAAGAAGAAATCCCGAAGATGTGAAATTGCTAACTAATCATGTACCTGTTTACAAAATGGAAGACATACAAGATTTTACGGACACAATCGATGTACTTATTCTTTGTGGAGGATCCAAAAATGATCTACCCGAACAAGGGCCGGCACTCGCGGCTTTATTTAACACGGTGGACAGTTTCGACACACATGCAAAAATTCCAGAGTATTTTGAAGCGGTTGACGGTTCAGCAAAACCAAATGGTAAGACCGCAATTATTTCGGTTGGTTGGGACCCGGGTTTATTCTCCATTAATCGATTATATGGTGAAGCTGTTCTTTCAGAAGGTGAAACGTACACATTTTGGGGGAAAGGCCTTAGCCAAGGGCATTCAGATGCGGTAAGAAGAGTGGAAGGGGTTAAAGGGGCGGTCCAGTATACAATACCTAATCCCGATGCGGTTGATAAAGTACGAAGCGGTTCGCTACCCGAACTGACGACGCGCGAAAAACATACACGTGACTGTTATGTCGTTCTTGAGGACGGGGCAAATGCGGATGAAGTGAAAACTACGATAGTAACGATGCCTGATTATTTTACAGATTATGATACGACGGTGACGTTTATTACTGAAGAAGAATTAAAGCGTGATCATTCAGCGATGCCGCATGGCGGATTTGTTATTCGAAGCGGTAAGACGGGTACAGGTAATGCTCAAGTGATGGAGTATTCGTTAAAGCTTGAAAGCAATCCTGAATTTACGTCGAGTGTGCTAGTGGCATATGCTCGTGCAGCTTACCGATTAAATCAAAATGGAGATGCGGGCGCGAAAACAGTGTTTGATATTGCACCGGGGTTACTGTCGCCGAAAAGTGCGGCGGAATTGCGGAAAGAGCTGCTGTAAGGGTTAAGGGTTGTTAGAAAGACCTGTTTTGCTGATAAAAGTCTTTGAAGCGCCTCATATGCATATAGAACGTTGATATATGCATATAAGGTGCTAATTAACCTGGCTAGGCCCGCTAATAAGTGGAGTATTTTGATAATAGTGTGTCTTTCACATATACTACTTGTATGTAATTTATATTTAGGAGGCCAAAATAATTGACGAAATTAGATGAAACATTAGTCATGTTGAAAGCGCTCACAGACGCAAAAGGAATTCCTGGAAACGAGCGGGAACCGCGTGAAGTGATGAAGAAGTATATTGAGCCGTTTTCGGATGAAATCGAACAAGATGGACTTGGATCATTAATCGCAAAGAAAACAGGTGAGGCAAACGGACCGAAAATTATGCTTGCCGGTCACCTCGATGAAGTCGGTTTTATGATTTCTAAAATAGACGACAAAGGATTTCTATCATTCCAAACAGTAGGCGGCTGGTGGTCGCAAGTCATGCTTGCGCAACGTGTAACGATTGTAACGCGTAAAGGCGATACAGTGACAGGCGTAATTGGATCGAAACCACCGCATATTCTTTCACCTGAAGCGCGTAAAAAGCCAGTAGATATAAAAGATATGTTCATCGATATCGGTGCCACGTCAAAAGAAGAGGCGATGGAATGGGGTATTTCACCTGGTGATATGGTCGTTCCTTATTTCGAATTCACTGTGATGAACAATGAAAAATACCTTCTTGCAAAAGCATGGGACAACCGTATTGGCTGCGCAATTGCAATTGATGTAATGAAGGCATTAAAAGACGAAGCACATCCAAATATCGTATTTGGCGTTGGTGCTGCACAAGAAGAAGTTGGTTTACGCGGTGCACGAACGGCAGCGACAAAAATTCAACCAGACATCGGATTTGCGGTTGACGTAGGAATTGCGGGTGATACACCGGGCGTTACTTCGAAAGAAGCAACTGGTAAAATGGGTGATGGTCCACAAATCCTTTTATTCGACGCATCGATGGTGTCACATAAAGGATTGCGTGAACTTGTTGTTGATACAGCCGAAGAAAATGGAATACCTTATCAATTCGAAACGATTCCAGGCGGCGGAACAGATGCCGGCTCTATCCATCTTTCTGGAAAAGGTGTGCCGTCACTTGCCATCTGTATTCCGACAAGATACATTCATTCCCACGCCGCAATGTTGCACCGAGATGATTTTGAAAATACAGTGAAGCTAATTGTTAAGGTCATTAAGAAATTGGACCGTGACACGGTGAATAAAATTACATTTGATTGAAGCGCGAATAACTGCTTAGGCCGATAAAAGGTCTGGGCAGTTTTTTTATTAGTTTTTATAATAATGCACTTGACTTTATAATTATGCATACATATAATCATATATACAATCGAAATCGATGATAGGGGATGGCGGAATGTTGAAATGTGATATACCTACAAGTGAAATTGCAAAAGGTTTAAAAGGCCGAGATTTATTAACATTGTTAGATTATACAAGTGAGGAAATCTCGTATTTATTAAACTACGCAAATCAAATGAAAAAGAATATGTTGTTGGGGGATATGCCGCCTATTCTGGCTGGAAAGACGCTTGGCATGATTTTTGAGAAACATTCAACACGCACACGTATCTCGTTCGAAGTTGGGATGAACCAACTTGGTGGGCAAGCGATGTTCATGAATGCACGCGATATGCAAATTGGACGCGGAGAGTCTGTTTACGATACGGGGCATGTGTTATCGGAGTATTTGGATGGGGTAATGATTCGCGCGAATTCCCATGAAATGGTGAAAGAATTAGCCGAGCATTCGACAATTCCAATTATTAACGGCTTAACAGATATTTATCACCCATGCCAAGCATTAGCGGATTTACTAACAATTTTAGAAGTTAAAGGATCATTGGCGGGATACAAACTTGTGTATGTGGGCGATGGCAATAATGTGGCTCACTCCCTCGTAATTGCTGCGGCGCATATGGGGATGCATGTTGTGGTGGCGACCCCGCAAGGTTATGAATTTAACCCTAATTTACTTGTAAAAGCGAAAGCGATTGCCGAGGCAAATGAAGGAAGCGTCCTTGAAACAACAAACCCAGTTGAAGCAGTAACGGATGCGGATGTTGTCTACACAGATACTTGGACGAGTATGGGGCAGGAAGAAGAAGCGGCAAAACGCCTTGAAGAATTTAAGGATTTTCAAATTAACGACGAATTAGTTGCCTATGCAAAGAAAGATTATATGTTCTTGCATTGCTTACCAGCACATCGTGAAGAAGAAGTGGCCACATCGGTCATTGATGGTCCCAACTCATACGTCTTCCAACAAGCGGGAAATCGACTACATGCACAAAAAGCAGTACTTGCATCTTTACTATAATATAATGCGTCTTTAAAAAGTTCGGGTCCTTATACCCGGACTTTTTTTGTTCTTTAAACATAACATAATGTACACAATACTTTACCTAATGTTAAGTATTGTGTACATTTGGAGTAGGAGGTGTCGTGATGCTGAAGAACCGATTAAAAGAATTACGAGCACGCCATGATTACACGCAAATTGAACTTGCGAAACGAGTAGGCGTTACACGACAGACAATTGGTTTTATCGAAAAAGGGGAATTTTCACCGTCCGTAACTTTATCATTGAAACTCGCCCGTGCACTCGCCTGTGATATTAATGAATTATTTTGGTTGGAAGGGGAGGAGAAAGATGAAAAATGATATGAGAATTACGTTTCCATTATGGATGATGTGCTTTATTCTATTAATCGCAGCGACTGTTTATCTAGTTGGGACAACAGCTGTTATTGAAGAGGGTACAGACGAAGTCACATTTATTTTAAACTTTGAGTCGAATCTAATTTTCTTTTATAGTTTATTTGTTCTTTTAATTGGTAGTTTAATCACCTTTTTCATGAAATTAGTGAAACATAACCGGCAATATCCACAAAAAAAAATTTCACCATTTTATTTGAAGCCACCGGAGTATATAGAAGATGATGAATTATTTCAGCAGGCAACAGGGCTGGCGACAAAAAAAGTGTATACATTTTTTGTATCGGCCATACCCATTCTAGCGGTGTTATATATTGTATTGCCAATCGGGAAAATGTGGATGATTATTGGATTGTTGTTTTTGGGGTTTATGCAGTACTTGATTTATTATATAGAGATTAAGAAGTACATCGTGGAGGAATAATCGTATGAAGATGTTCTTGAAAACAAAAAAGCCGCCCTATAACTAGGGCGGCTTTAGACTTATTCAACTCGCTTGAAATACTTGGGCCAACTCGCCGGCCATTTTTGACTTTTCTTGTTCACCCGCACTGTTCCAAAGTTTTTCGAAAAAGACACCAAGTCCAGGTAGAAGGTGTTCTTCGCCTCGTTTAATAGCATCTTCGACGACACCGCGGATATCCTCTGCTGTATTGTTTGTCATATTTGCCGATATGGCATCACGTATTTGAAAATCCATTTTATCAGCCTCCTCCATTCCATTTTGTACACATTCATCGCCAACTATACTAACATTTGTTACACTAAAAGAAAAAAGGCGGTACAAATTAATGAAACGTATTGAATCGGTTCAAAACTCACTTGTGAAACATTGGAAAAAGCTTGTGCTTACTCGAAAAGAACGTGATACATCGGGAGAATTCGTTGTTGAAGGATTTCATCTCGTAGAAGAAGCGCTGAAAAATAACGGAGCAATTCTTGCGTTAATCGTCCGTGATGATGTAGAGATTCCAAGCGATTGGAATATTGAAGGTGTACATATCGTAGAAGTAAATAATGCAGTTGCAAAAGAAATTGCAGAAACAGAACGCTCACAAGGTATATTTGCTCATTGCCGCCAGCCGGTGCATGGGGAGGAACAGTATGCATCTTGGAAAAAAGTCCTTCTAATAGATTCCGTTCAAGATCCCGGGAATGTAGGGACAATGATTCGAACTGCAGATGCGGCCGGCATGGCAGCTGTTATATTAGGAAAAGGGACAGCGGATCCATATAATCCGAAAACAGTACGAGCCGGTCAAGGATCCCATTTCAATATTCCTGTTGTTAGGGGAGAACTTACGGAGTGGGTTGAACGATTGAAAACGAACGGTATTCCGGTATTGGGAACAGGCTTGCAAAACGCTGTGACGCATACAGAGGCGGACATTCAATCCGATTTCGCATTGATTGTTGGAAATGAGGGAAGTGGTGTCAATCCGGAGCTCCTTTCACTTGCCGATAAAACGGTCATGATTCCACTTTACGGAAAAGCAGAATCTCTTAATGTTGCGGTTGCAACGGGAATCCTTCTGTATACGTATTCTAAAAATTAACGATATTGTTGAAGAACAAAGATATATCGGGTATAATCAATGGCAGTGTTATTAAATCAAAAGCATTGATCGGGAAAAGTAAACAATACATGTTGCAAAAGGGAGTCCGCGCCTAGACTGAAAGCGCAGATGGCTAGTGTCTGTTGAAGTTCACCCGTAAGCTGCCGCCGGGACCAGAGAAATCTGTAAAGGCGTGCCGGTGCCGGACCGTTATTCCGATTTGAGTGATCACGCGGTTGTATTGGCGTGATAATCAGGGTGGTACCGCGAAATCGTCCTCGTCCCTTTTATAAGGGGCGGGGTTTTTTGTTTTATTCGGCGGGTGCCATAGATTTTGAAAAAGGAGAATCAGTTTAGTATGGAGCAACAGTTAAAAGAATTAAAAGAGCGTGTGCTCGAGCGAATTACAGAAGCGACAAACTTAAAAGATTTGAATGAAGTTCGTGTTGCCTACCTAGGCAGAAAAGGTCCTATAACCGACTTACTTAAAGGCATGGGGAAACTTCCTGCTGAAGAGCGTCCGAAAATGGGGGCACTTGTCAACGTCATTCGTGAATCGGTAACGGAAGTACTTGAAGAACGCATGGTGAAATTGGAAGAACAAGCGATCAATGAACAGCTTGAAAAAGAATCGATTGACGTTACCCTCCCAGGCCGACCTGCACGCACGGGAAATCATCATCCTCTCACGCGTGTCGTTGAGGAGATTGAAGATTTCTTCATCAGCATGGGCTATGAAATTGCGGAAGGGCCAGAAGTGGAGAAAGATTATTACAACTTCGAAGCTCTTAACTTGCCGAAAGGGCATCCAGCGCGCGATATGCAAGATTCGTTTTACATTTCAGAAGATATCTTGTTGCGCACGCATACATCACCTGTACAAGCCCGTACGATGGAAGCAAAAGGCGGAGCACCAATTAAGATTATTTGTCCTGGGAAAGTGTACCGACGCGACAGCGATGATGCGACGCATTCACACCAGTTTACGCAAATCGAAGGGCTCGTCATTGGGGAAAATATTCGTATGAGTGATTTAAAAGGAACCCTTTCTTTGTTCGCGAAGAAAATGTTTGGCGATGAGCGTGAAATTCGACTACGTCCAAGCTTTTTCCCGTTCACAGAACCGTCTGTTGAAATGGATATTTCATGCTTTAAATGTAGTGGAGACGGCTGTAACGTGTGTAAAAAAACAGGCTGGATTGAAATATTAGGTGCTGGAATGGTGCATCCAAACGTGTTGAAGATGGCGGGCTATGATCCGTCCGTCGTGACAGGGTTTGCATTTGGTATGGGACCTGAACGAGTTGCAATGTTGAAATATGGTGTGGAAGATATCCGTCATTTCTATACGAATGACGTGCGTTTTGTATCGCAATTCCACCGGACGGAAGCGTGAGGAGGGAATAATATGTTAGTATCTACAAAATGGTTGAGTGAATATGTAAATATAGAAGGAATTTTAACAGAAGACCTTGCAGAGCGAATTACACGTTCTGGTATTGAAGTGGATGCGATTATTGACCGTTCACAAGGGATGTCTCATGTCGTGGTTGGGCATGTATTGGAATGCGTACAGCATCCAGAGGCAGACAAACTACGTATTTGTCAAGTTGATGTTGGTGAAGAAACGACGCAAATTATTTGTGGTGCAGCCAACGTTGCGGAAGGACAAAAAGTAATTGTTGCGCGACCTGGTGCAGTACTTCCTGGTAATTTCAAAATTAAAGAGGCAAAACTTCGCGGTGAAGCATCAAACGGAATGATTTGCTCGCTTCAGGAACTTGCGATTGAAGGAAAACTTGTACCTAAAGCATATGCAGAAGGTATTTATGTACTTCCTGAAAGTGCCGTACCTGGGGAAAATGCACTTCCACTCCTAGGGCTCGATGATACTGTGTTTGAATTCGATTTGACGCCGAACCGCTCGGATGCACTAAGTATGTTAGGTGTTGCCTATGAGGTAGGAGCGATTTTATCAAACGAAGTAGTGCTCCCGGAAATTGCTTATACGGAGTCGAGTGAAAAAGCGGAGGATTATCTTACGCTTCGAGTAGATGCACTTGAGGCCAATCCGATGTATGTAGCAAAAGTTGTGAAGAACGTCAAAATCGGTGAGTCGCCGTTATGGCTACAAAACCGTTTGATGGCTGCGGGGATTCGTCCACATAATAACGTTGTAGATATAACGAATTACGTATTAATGGAGTACGGTCAACCTCTACACGCATTTGACTACGATCGTCTAGAAACAGGTGAAATTGCTGTTCGCCTAGCAGAAGAAGGCGAGAAAATTACGACGCTCGACGATTCTGAGCGCATCTTGAAAGCAGACCAACTTGTCATTACAAATGGACAAGAACCGGTTGCGATTGCAGGGGTTATGGGTGGTTTAAATTCAGAAGTTCACGAAGGAACAACTACAGTTGTGATCGAATCTGCATATTTTGCACCCGCATCGATTCGTCAGACGTCAAAAGAGCATGGCCTTCGAAGCGATGCGAGCACGCGATTTGAAAAAGGTGTCGATCCGGAACGAGTCATTGCGGCGGCAGAACGTGCAGCACAACTTATGTCGGAACTTGCTGGCGGGGACGTATTATCGGGTTCTGTAATTATCGATGAGCTTGATAAAACACCTGCCCGTATTATCATTTCACCGGATTACATTAACAATCGCCTTGGGATGAAAATTTCCCTTGAAGAAATGTTGTCAATCTTGGGACGGTTGAAAATTAATACAGAAGCGGTCAACGGCTTGCTTGTTATTGATGCACCGACTCGTAGACAAGACCTTCGTATTGAAGAAGATATTATTGAAGAGATTGCACGGTTATATGGCTATGATCATATTCCAGTGACGCTACCCGTAACGGAATCAAAACCGGGTGGATTGACTCCTTATCAGGCGAAGCGCCGTACAGTAAGAGCGTTCCTTGAAGGTGCAGGACTTTATCAGGCATTGACGTATTCATTAACATCAAAAGACCAAGCTCAAAAGTACGCACTAGAAACGGCACCACTTACAAAACTTCTCATGCCGATGAGTGAAGACCGAAGCGTACTTCGTCAAAGTCTAATTCCGCATCTACTGGAAGCGGCGACGTATAACGTTGCACGCCGTAATGATTCAGTCGCATTGTATGAAACAGGATCTGTTTTCCTTGGCGAAACGGAAGAAGGTCTTCCGAAAGAAGTGGAACATGTTGCCGCGGTTATTACTGGCAAATGGGTAGATCATGCATGGCAAGCGGAAACGAAATCAGTTGATTTCTACGTTTTAAAAGGGATTGTTGAAGGAATGATGGATAGCCTTGGTCTTGTTGAAGGATTGTCATTCGAACAAACTGTAATTGACGGCATGCACCCTGGACGTACAGCGATTATTTTATATAACGAAGAACGTATCGGCTTAATTGGGCAAGTTCACCCAACCGAACAGAAAAAACGTGATTTGAAAAATACGTATGTAATGGAAATGAACCTTGCAAACGTTCTAGCTATCGAAATGGATGAGCTACTTTACGTACCTGTTCCAAGGTTCCCATCGAGTTCCAGAGACATTGCACTTGTTGTTTCTAGAGAAACATCCGCAGGAGCGCTTGAAGCAGTCATACGCGGTGCTGGTGGGGAATTATTGAAAGAGGTTCGTCTGTTTGACCTGTACGAAGGAGACAATGTGGAAGAAGGCAAGAAATCCGTCGCTTTCTCACTAACTTACGCAAATCCTGAACGTACACTAACAGACGAAGAAGTTGTCAAAGCACATGAAAATGTACTAACGGCATTAACGAATGAAGCAGGAGCACTGCTTCGCGGGTAACTTAATAAACAAGCAGAAAGGCCGCTAACGGGATTTTTCCCCGCAGCGGCCTTTGTTTGTTACTATATGAGTTAATTTCATAATAGAAGATTTAGTGTTGAAATACGAACAAAGTTGATTTCCGCTTCGGGCGGACGCTTTCCGTGGGCACGGCTTCAATCAACGAAACGCCTTCTATATTAATGAACAATAAACTTTAAACCCCATTATCATTCGTATTTTAAGTTAAAATAGTGAATTATGAAATCGACTCATACAGGTTGAACTTATGATTTCCACGTAATCTCCGGCGAAGGCGACTACTTGAGGCATCCCCTAGCGTCGAGCGTCGTAAGTAAGATTTTTTTAGTTTAGCTTATATAAATATAAGCTACATTCTTTTCTTTGCCGCAATCTTCTTCGCTTTTCCTGCATTTGCAAAATGCCATTTAGTCATCGATTTTAATTTGTCTTCCCCGTGTTTCAATAATATTTTAGCGGCTACTTCATCTACTTTCGAACCTGCTCCTTTCGGAAGTGTCATGCCGGCCTTTTTACTTAATGTACCCATTGCCTCGAGGAATGCCACACGTGCAATGATGGATGCAGCTGCAACAGAAAGGTGAAGTCCTTCCGCTTTTGTCGAAAATAAGACATTATCTCGTATGATTTCAGATTCTTCTTTAATGTGATTATAATAAATACCACGTGCCGCAAATTGGTCTATCAAAACATATTCGGGTTTTTCATCGCCCATTTTTCGAAGCACATGCTTAAGGGCTTGGTTATGAAGGAGTGCTTTGATTTTACCTTGTGACCAACCGCGTGCTTGTACGTCATTGTATTTATCATTATCCAATGTCAATACACTATAAATAAGTGTCGCTTTCAAATCAGGGGCAATTTTCAGCATTAGGTCGTCTGTTAGTTGTTTGGAATCTTTCACGCCAAGTTCGCGTACAAGTTCAAGCTGGTCGGCACGGACATAACACGCCGCAACCGTAACCGGTCCAAAGAAATCGCCCGTTCCAGTTTCATCGGAACCGACGACAGACCGTTCCGCAAAACGTTCGGGAAGCACATCCCCTTTTGTTGTCGAGCCCGATGGAGTCGATTTAGTTTCTGTTTTACCCCAAAGGGAAGCTTCACGTTCGGCACCAGCGCCTTGGAAGAGTACCTTCCCGGATTTATATGCAGTAATCGCTGTATCGGGTAGTTTAGCCGCAAAAATAACGCCAGGTGCGTTACGGACAACTTTTGTAGATAAATAGTGATTCATTACTTTTTTTAACATGTGATCATTTACAATAATGACTTGGTTACTCAATTTAAAACTTCCTTTCGTCGACTTTATTCCAAGTAAAAGAGTTTCATGGTATGATTATAATTAGAGTTTGATGAGGGAGGTCAAGACATTGGCGGACGAACAGAAAACTCGCATATCAGTAGAGATATTCGGTCAGACATATAAGATGGTAGGGACCGAATCCAGTACACACATGCGACTGGTCGCCTCGATGGTCGATGACAAGATGAGGGAAATTAGCTCCCGTAATCCGAATCTCGACATTCCAAAAATCGCAGTGCTAACCGCTATTAACAGTGTACATGATTATGTGAAGTTACAAGAGAAAGTTCAATTAATGGAAGAAGAGTTGAACAAGTTGAAGGGTTGACGGACTATATGCTAGATTTACTAATTATTATTATGCTCCTTGCTGGATTAATCACCGGATTTAGGCGTGGACTTATCGTACAAATCATACATATGACAGGTTTTATTGTTGCACTCGTCGTTGCTTATAAATACTATCAAATACTTGCTGAAAAGTTTGTCCTTTGGATTCCTTATCCGGGTGTTACTGCTGGGTCGAAACTTACTTTTGCCGTAGAGCAATTGGATCTCGATCAGACATTTTATAGGTTGCTTGCTTTTGTCTTAATTTTTCTTGTCGTCAAATTTGCTTTGCAACTCATTGCCTCGATGTTTGACTCCCTAAAGTATTTACCGGTCCTTGGTTTCGTTTCGAGAATTGTCGGTGCGGCATTCGGAATGGTCGAGTTTTACATTATTACTTTTCTTGTTCTTTATCTTGTTGCGATGTTACCGATTGACCTGTTTCAAAACCTATTGGTCAAGTCCATACTTGCAGAAGCACTATTTGAACATACACCATTTTTGTCGGAATCAGTGAAAAACTGGTGGTATATTTATACAAAGTGACAGCTTCCCCCCTATAATGGAGGGGGAGCTTTTTAAAACTGGGAGGGTTTATGTTGAATAAAAAAACAATTATACGTACATTTGAAAAAATCGCTTTATATATGGAGCTACTTGGGGAAAACCATTTTAAAGTGTCTGCATTTAGAACAGCAGCAAACGTCCTGGAACTGGACCCGCGAAGCCTATCTGAAATGGATGATATTTTAAAGTTAAAAGGGATCGGAAAAGGGACAGGGGCGGTCATTACGGACCTTATTGAAAAAGGTGAGTCCAATCTTCTTAATGAACTAGAAGAAACGGTGCCAAAAGGCCTTGTTCCTTTATTGAAAATACCTGGTCTAGGTGGTAAAAGAATTGCAAAATTGCATGATGCAATCGGGATTGACTCGGTTGAATCTTTACGATTAGCATGTGTTGAAGGAAGAGTTAGCAAAGTCCCTGGTTTTGGAAAGAAAACAGAAGAGAATTACTTAACTGAAATTGATATTTTAGGAACGAGAGCCGGAAAGTTTCCGATTTGGCAAATGGAAAAAGTGGTTTCTTTTGTTGAAGAAGAACTACAAGCTATCCCGGAAATCAAACGTTTTTCCGTTGCTGGAAGTTACCGCCGAACGGAAGAAGAAAGCAGCGATGTGGACTTTATCATCGTCACGGAAGAGCCGAGTATTGTGCGTGAGAAACTACTTGCTTCGTTACCTATGGTTGCAACCATTGCAGCAGGTGATTCCAAACTTTCTGTCACGTTAGATTTGGAAGAGGCAATCGATGCGGATTTTCGTTTCGTAAAAGAAGAGCAGTTTGCATCTGCAATCCATCATTTCACGGGTTCGAAAGATCACAATGTGCGAATGCGTCAACTCGCCAAATCTAAAGGGTTAAAAATTAGTGAGTACGGTGTAGAAGACCAAGATGGGATAGTCACAACATTTGAATCAGAAGAACAGTTTTTCAATTACTTTAATTTGCCGTTTATCCCACCGGCGGTTCGTAGAAATGGAACGGAACTTGACCGAGCAGAAGAACTAGCCGGGCTCGTTAAATTGGAGGATATTCGTTCAGACTTGCATATGCACTCCACATGGTCTGACGGAGCGCATTCTGTTCGTGAAATGGTTGAGGCTGCCCGTACGAAAGGGTATTCCCATATCGTGATTACGGATCATTCTCACTATTTGAAAGTAGCGAACGGGTTAACTCCGGAACGCCTTCGTGAACAAATAGAAGAAATTCGTTTGTTAAATAAAGAATACGATGATATTGAAATCTTTTGTGGAACGGAAATGGATATTCTACCAAACGCCACACTCGATTTTGATGATGATTTATTGTCTGAACTTGATTTTGTTATTGCCTCAATTCATTCAAGTTTTAGTCAATCACAAGAGGAAATTATGGATAGACTGCATACAGCGATGAAAAATCCACATGTCAATATGATTGCACATCCAACAGGCCGTATTATTGGGCAGCGGGAAGGATACAACGTAGATGTACCGCAACTTATTCGTTGGGCGAAGGAATATGGTAAGATTTTGGAGTTGAACGGTAGTCCATACCGACTTGATCTTGCGACAGAACATCTTATTATGGCCCAAGAAGCGGGCGTTCATATTGCCATCAATACAGATGCACACGCAATTGAACAACTCGACGTTATGGAAATCGGCGTCAAATACAGCCAGAAGGCTTGGCTGAAAAAAGAAACGGTCGTTAACACATGGCCGTTAGATAAATTCATCCGTGAAATTACGGGAAAATGAAAGGTAGTGTAAGACAATGGAAACCCGTGTCTTAAAAACACTTGAGTTTGACAAAATCAGAGAGCTTGTTGCAGCACATTGTACATCATCAGTCGGACGTTCCCATATGGAAAAACTTGTACCAGTAAGTGATTTCGCGGAAGTGCTTCGTCTTCTTGAAGAAACAGATGAAGGTTTGGCCATTTTGCGTGTGCGTGGAAATGTTCCAATGGGTGGCATTAAAGATATTAGACCGCATGCAAAACGTGCCCAAATGGGTGGTTTATTAAGCGCATATGAACTAATGGAAACGTCAAATACAATTCGTGCAAGTCGTATTTTACGTCACTTTATCGAAGGTGTCGTAGTGGACGAAGATATTAAAATTCCACACTTTATAGTGAAAAAAGATGCAATCCCTGTTTTGACAGGATTGGAACATGAAATCAATTCGGCGATTGACGACAATGGTCACGTTGTTGACAGTGCTTCTGGAGCACTTCGATCCATACGCTCCGGATTACGGATGCAAGAGGCCCGTGTAAGGGAAAGACTAGAAAGTTATACCCGAGGACCCAACGCGGCAAAAATGTTGTCTGACACGATTGTGACGATACGTAATGATCGATTCGTTATCCCGGTAAAGTCGGAATATCGTTCACATTACGCAGGCGTCATTCATGACATGTCTTCTTCTGGACAGACAGTATTCATTGAACCGGATGCTGTTGTACAAGCCAATAATGAAATTAGAAACTTGAAATTAAAAGAACAAGAAGAAATAGATAAAATTCTTCTGGAACTGTCTGCGAAGGTCCAAGAAGTTGCACATGATCTGTTCGTGTTAATTGATATTTTGTCTGAGATTGATGTTGTCTTGGCGAAGGCAAAATACGGAACCGTTAATAAGTACACAAAACCCGAAGTGAATAATAACGGTTATATTCGTTTGTCACAAGCATGGCATCCACTTTTACCCGTTGAGGAAGCCGTTGCAAACAATATCGAATTTGGAAAAGATATTACAACGATTGTCATTACAGGCCCGAATACAGGTGGGAAGACTGTGACACTTAAAACGGTTGGATTGTCTGTCTTGATGGCGCAAGCCGGATTACCAATCCCCGCACTTGATGGGTCGGAGATTGCTGTGTTTGATTCGGTTTACGCCGATATTGGAGATGAACAATCGATTGAACAAAGTTTGAGTACATTTTCATCTCGCATGGTCAATATTATAGATATATTGAAAAAATACGATGATCAATCACTCATTATTTTGGATGAGCTTGGTTCAGGTACGGATCCACAAGAAGGAGCGGCACTTGCAATTTCTATCCTTGACGAAGTTCACGGTAGAGGTGCGCGGGTACTTGCAACGACACATTACCCGGAATTGAAAGCATACGGTTATAATCGTCCAGGTATTGCCAACGCCAGCGTTGAATTTGATATTGATACATTAAGTCCAACTTACCGGTTACTAATTGGTGTGCCAGGACGTAGTAATGCATTTGAAATATCAAAACGTCTCGGCCTATCTGATCGAATCATCGATCGAGCGAAAACATTTACCGGGACAGACCGCGGCGAAGTGGAATCAATGATTGCATCACTTGAAGATAGCCGGGTTCAATCGGAAAAAGATGCGGAAAAAACGCATGCTGTTTTACTTGAGACCGAACGTTTGAAACGTGAACTCGAGGAAAGACTAACTGAATTTGAAAAGACGGAGAGTGCTCTTAAAGAAAAAGCGAAAGAACGGGCTCGAAAAATTGTAGAAGATGCAAAACGTGAATCAGAAGCAGTTATTTCAGATTTAAGAGCTTTACAACTAAATGCAGGAACAAATGTCAAAGAACATGAGCTCATCGAAGCGAGAAAACGGCTTGAAAATGCAGCGCCCGATCGTGAAAAGAAAAAAGCGATCCAAGCGAAAGAAGGACCGAGACCACTCGCCGTTGGAGATGAAGTGAAAGTACTTAGTTACGGTCAAAAAGGTACGCTTCTTGATAAAGTTTCAGCAAAAGAATGGATTGTTCAAATCGGGATTTTGAAAATGAAACTCGATGAATCAGGCCTACAATATATAAAACCAGAAAAAGAAAAACAAACTTATATTTCTACTTCTGTAAGGGGACGCGATTCTCACGTTAAACTGGAGCTTGACTTACGAGGAGAACGGTATGAAGATGCACTCATTCGTACAGAAAAATATCTAGATGATGCAATCCTTTCAAATTATCATCAAGTATCCATTATTCACGGAAAAGGAACTGGCGTGTTAAGGCAAGCCGTTCAAAAGTATTTGAAAAATCATTCGCGCGTAAAAACTTATCGATTTGGTGAATCCAGTGAAGGAGGACATGGTGTAACAGTAGTTGAATTGAAATAGTGAAAGAAAATGAAACCTTTCTACCCGGTATCCGTATAGGTAAGAATGACTAACTATTAAAGGAGCCTTTCTTATGACGAAAACTGCTTTTTGGACCAATCCATTTGTCGAAGCTGCCGGGTATTTTAGTGTAGTTGTCCTTTGTCTTATTGTTTCGATGGTGTTATTTGAACTTGTTACGAAATATAAAAACTGGGAACAAATTAAAAAAGGTAATCTTTCAGTGGCCATGGCAACAGGGGGTAAAATTTTTGGGGTTTGCAATATCTTTCGCTATTCGATTGAAAGACATAACTCATTACCCGAAATGATTGCTTGGGGATTATACGGCTTTATTTTACTTGTTTTTGCCTATTTACTTTTTGAATTTCTAACACCGAAATTTCAAGTAGATGCGGAGATTGAGAAAGATAACCGATCGGTAGGTTTTATATCCCTAACGATCTCAGTAGGACTTTCCTACGTAATTGGGGCTAGTATTTCATAGGAGTGTAAAAATGGAGAAATTATCAAAGATATTATTTGGTGTGTGTGCGTTATTTGTACTTGTAGGAATCTATTGGTTATTTAAGCAATAAAAAGTGCCTTTTTCTGGCGCTTTTTTTATTTATTTAATATTAGTGTTTGTAAGAGGGTTCATTTAATACTATAATTAGGAGTAGGAATATTCAAATAATTATAATGTTAGTGAGAAAGGGGTCTTTTGATGACGAATAAACCGTGGTTGAATCAGTACCCAGTCGAAATTCCAAAGACGCTTAACTACGAAAGGATTCCGTTACAGGAATACCTTACAAGGGCGAGTATGAAGTATCCTAACAAAACCGCAATCCACTTTTTAGGTAAAGAAATTTCATTTCAAGAATTTCACGACTCTGCCGTTAAATTTGCCAATTACCTAAAGTCAATTGGGATAGTAAAAGGTGATCGAGTAGCGATTATGCTGCCCAATTGTCCGCAAGGTGCCATTGCGTTTTACGGTATTCTTTATAGTGGTGCAGTTGTTGTACAAACCAATCCGCTTTACACCGAAAGAGAACTGGAGTACCAGATGATTGATTCGGGAGCGAAAGCAATTATTGCATTGGATTTACTGTATCCTAGAGTCTCGAAAATAATGAAAAAAACAAGTTTGGAACATGTGATGATTACAGGGATTAAAGATTACTTGCCGTTCCCGAAGAACTTAATTTATCCGTTTATTCAAAAACGAGAAAATGGTCTGTCCGTCAAAGTAGAACATCGAGGCGTGAATCATTTATTTACCGAAATGATGAAAATTGCTCAACCAAATGTTGCGAAACTGAAGTATGATTTCGATTTCGACGAAGACATTGCTATATTACAATATACGGGAGGAACAACGGGACCTCCAAAAGGTGTAATGCTGACACATAAAAACCTTGTTTCAAATACGGCGATGTGTGATGCTTGGCTATATAAGTCCAAAGAAGGCGAAGAAACAATGCTTGGTATTCTGCCATTCTTTCACGTTTATGGTATGACAACTGTCCTTATTCTTTCGGTTATGTTAGCTAACAAGATGATACTTTTACCGAAGTTTGATATTGAAACTGCATTGAAAACAATCGATAAGCAAAAGCCGACGCTTTTTCCGGGAGCACCTACAATTTATATTGGACTTCTGAATCATCCAGACTTGACGAAATATGATTTGTCGTCGATTAAGGCGTGCCTGAGTGGGTCAGCACCACTACCTGCTGAAATTCAAGAAAAGTTTGAACGGGTTACTGGTGGTAGACTTGTCGAAGGATATGGGCTGACCGAAACATCCCCGGTGACACATGCGAACTTTGTTTGGGCAGAAAATCGTGTAAAAGGTTCAGTCGGCGTACCATGGCCTGACACGGACTCTTGCATTTTAGGTCCAGAATCATCCGAACCGATGAAGCCAGGTGAAATTGGCGAAATTGCAGTAAAAGGCCCCCAAGTGATGAAGGGCTACTGGAACAAGCCAGAAGAGACGGAAAAAACATTTCGTGATGGATGGTTTTTAACTGGCGATCTTGGTTATATGGATGAGTTGGGTTATTTTTATGTCGTCGATCGGAAAAAAGATATGATTATCGCGGGTGGATTTAATATTTACCCTAGGGAAATTGAAGAAGTGCTTTACGAACACGAAGCAATTCAAGAATGTGTTGTTGCTGGAATTCCAGATGCGTATAGGGGAGAAACTGTAAAGGCCTATATCGTACTTAAAGAAGGCGCTTCTGTAACAGAAAAGGAACTTGATACGTTTTGCCGTACAGAATTAGCTGCATTTAAAGTTCCACGACATTATGAATTCCGAAACGAACTTCCGAAAACTGCAATCGGGAAAATATTACGCCGTACACTTATTGCAGAAGAGAAAAAGGAAGAAGAACAAGAATCAGTTAGTTAGTTCAGAATATTAAGCTTGACTAAATAGTAATTTAATAATAACATAAGAATATGAATGAGACATCATTCATATTCTTTTTAATTGTGGTGGTGATAAAAATAGTGAAACGCGATAAGCCGAAGTATAAACAAATTGTTGATGCGGCAGTAATCGTCATCGCAGAAAATGGCTACCACCAAGCGCAAGTTTCAAAAATTGCAAAAGAAGCCGGTGTCGCTGACGGTACCATTTATCTTTATTTTAAAAATAAAGAAGATATTTTAGTGTCTGTTTTTCGCGAGAAAATGGCGATATTTGTAGACAAGCTACGTGAAGTTGTTGAAAAAGATATAACGTCATCTGAAAAACTATTTAAGATGATTGATAACCATTTCAAAGTTCTTCAGAACGACCGACATCTTGCAATTGTTACCCAGCTTGAACTAAGACAATCGGGCAAAGAACTAAGACTACAAATTAACGAAGTTTTGAAAGAATATCTCGGGCTCCTAGATGCTATTTTAAAAGAAGGTATTGAAAATGGAGAGCTAGAAAAAGACCTCGATATTCGTTTGGCACGTCAAATGGTGTTTGGTACAATTGACGAAACAATCACTTCATGGGTGATGAATGATCAAAAGTATGATTTAATGAAGTTGTCGCCAGAAATACATAGACTTTTGATGAATGGATTAAAAGCTTAGTAGAGTATGTACAAAAGGGGACCGATTATAAGTATAGAAGCTAGACGGGGAGTGGGAAAAGATGGATTTTCTTAACGTATCAATTGAAGATGGTGTAGCTATTGCAACAATAAATAGGCCACCTGCAAATGCGTTATCACGAGCGTTGATTTTAGAAGTCGATGAACTTATGGATCAAGTGGAAAATGATGACTCTGTTCGTGTAATCGTTTTACGTGGCGAGGGAAGGTTTTTCTCCGCGGGTGCTGATATTAAAGAATTTACTTCAGTCACTTCGGGTGAAGAGTTTTCAAAACTTTCCGCAAGTGGTCAGGCAGTTTTCGAACGCCTGGAACGCTTTAGTAAACCTGTAATTGCTTCCATTCATGGTGCAGCACTCGGTGGGGGCCTTGAACTTGCGATGGGATGCCATATGAGGCTTGTTACAGAAAATGCAAAACTTGGTTTGCCAGAATTACAACTTGGATTGATTCCAGGTTTTGCGGGAACGCAACGTCTTCCACGATATGTCGGTATGCCGAAAGCGGCGGAAATGCTACTTACAAGCGAGCCGATATCTGGTGAAGAAGCAGTACGCTGCGGTCTTGCAAACAAAGCATATAGTGAAGAGGAACTTTTCCCGAAAACGATGGAACTTGCTAAGAAAATTGCGAAAAAAGGTCCTGTTGCGGTAAAAGCAGCTCTTGAAATGCTTCAATATTCTAAACCATCTTCGTATTATGAAGGTGTGAAAGCAGAATCAGATTCATTTGGAGAAGTTTTCGTCTCCGAGGACGCGAAAGAAGGAATCCAAGCATTCCTAGAAAAGCGCGAACCTAATTTTAAAGGGAAATAATTAAAAAAGTCGAGGAGGTTTGTATTATGAATATTTATGTTTTAGTGAAACGTACATTTGATACAGAAGAGAAAATTACTGTTAGTGGTGGAAAGATTGCCGACGATGGTGCAGAATTTATTATTAACCCATATGATGAATACGCGATTGAGGAAGCAATTCAAGTACGTGATGCACACGGTGGCGAAGTAACTGTTATTACACTTGGTGATGAAGAAGCCGAAAAGCAACTTCGCACAGCACTAGCAATGGGTGCAGACAAAGCAGTACTTATTAACACCGAAGATGATTTGGATGAGATGGACGAATTTACAGCAGCGAAAATTATCGCTGAATATTTGAAAGACAAAGATGCAGATCTAATTCTTGCTGGTAACGTTGCAATCGACGGAGGTTCTGGACAAGTAGGACCACGTGTTGCCGAACTTCTAAACATAAACTATGTAACTACAATTACAAAACTAGAAATCGACGGAACGAACGTTAAAATTGTGCGTGATGTGGAAGGCGATTCAGAGTCTATCGAAACGTCACTACCGCTTCTAGTAACTGCACAGCAAGGTCTTAACGAACCGCGTTATCCATCGCTACCAGGTATCATGAAAGCTCGTAAAAAGCCTCTTGAAGAGCTTGAGCTTGATGACTTAGACATTGACGAAGACGATGTAGAAGCAAAAACAGAAACAGTTGATATTTATTTGCCACCAACAAAAGCAGCTGGTCGTGTTCTAGAAGGCGACATTGCTGATCAAGTAACAGAACTTATTAACTTGCTAAAAAATGAAGCTAAAGTAATCTAAATCGATATCGTATATTAGGAGGGACAATTCATGTCTAAGAAAGTATTGGTACTTGGTGAAGTTCGTGAAGGTGCGTTACGTAACGTTTCGTTTGAAGCGATTGCAGCAGCGAAAAAAGTTTCCGGAGGTGGAGAAGTCGTCGGCGTATTGCTTGGCGATTCGGTTCAATCTTTCGGAGAAACAATGATTCAGTATGGAGCAGACCGTGTACTTACAGTCGAGCATCCACACTTGAAACAATATACATCTGACGGTTTTGGTCAAGGGTTTATGGCAATTGTTGAACAGGAAAAACCAGAAGCGATTGTCTTTGGACATACGGCACTTGGTAAGGACCTTTCACCAAAAATTGCTAGCAAACTTGCATCGGGTCTAATTTCCGACGTGACAGATATTGATGGAGAAGGCGATGACGCATTATTCATCCGCCCAATCTATTCTGGAAAAGCATTTGAAAAAGTGAAAAACAAAGATGGCTTACTATTTATCACAGTACGTCCAAACAATATCGCGACGCTCGAACAAGATGCAAGTCGCACAGGTGATGTTTCTTCAGTACAAGTAGACATTACAAATCTGCGCACAATCATTTCTGAAGTCGTTCGTAAAACGACTGAAGGTGTTGATATGTCCGAAGCGAAAGTTGTTATTGCGGGTGGGCGTGGCGTGAAAAGTGCGGAAGGTTTCGAACCACTCCAAGAGCTTGCCAACCTATTAGGTGGAGCGATTGGTGCTTCTCGTGGTGCTTGTGACGCGGATTACTGTGACTATTCACTACAAATTGGACAAACGGGTAAAGTAATTACACCTGACCTTTATATTGGGGTCGGTATTTCGGGGGCAATCCAACATATGGCTGGAATGTCTAACTCGAAAATTATCGTTGCCATTAACAAAGACCCAGAAGCGAACATTTTCAAAGTAGCTGACTACGGTATTGTAGGAGACTTGTTCGAAGTCATCCCGATGATGATTGAAGAAGTTAAAAAAATTCAAGCAAACTAATTTAGCAAAGTAAAGCCCCCTTTTAAGGGGGCTTTACTTTGCCCGTCTTTATGATTAAGCCGAGAACACCCGTGACTTTAGTCGTGGGAGGTTCATAAGCATATTTTTCGCTGAAGGTTTAGGTGCATGGTACAATATGAACATAGTTATTTATTAAGGAGGAAATTATTCAATGACAATTATTAATGCAACTGATAAAGATTTTGCTGAAAACATTAAAGAAGGCGTAGTACTTGTGGACTTTTGGGCACCGTGGTGTGGTCCTTGTAAAATGATCGCTCCAGTTCTTGAAGAACTAAGTGGCGAAGTTGACGGAAAAGCGACTATTGTGAAACTTGACGTTGACGATAACCAGGAAACAGCTGGAAAATACGGTGTAATGTCTATCCCTACACTTCTTCTTTTCAAAGATGGCGAAATTGTTGATAAGGTTGTTGGTTTCCAACCGAAAGAAGCTCTTTCACAACTAATTGAAAAACACGCGTAATAAGTAAGTAAATTGAAATTAATCTGAACCGGGAACCTTAATTGGCGCCCGGTTTTTTTGGCAGGTGAAATTGATGAATGACCTAATCGAACAGAAATTGTCAATCCTATCGGAGGATTCAGGTTGTTACTTAATGAAAGATAGGCAAGGAACGGTTATTTATGTTGGAAAAGCGAAAGTACTTAAACAACGCGTTCGAAGTTATTTTACTGGATCCCATGATGGAAAAACGCAACGTCTTGTTGGAGAAATAGAAGATTTTGAAACAATTATCACTTCTTCAGATATTGAAGCCCTTATTCTTGAGCTCAATCTAATTAAACAACATGATCCGAAGTACAATATTATGCTGAAAGATGATAAAACGTATCCTTATTTGAAGATTACTGCGGAACGTCATCCAAGACTTATCATTACGAGACAAGTGAAAAAAGACAAAGGGAAGTATTTTGGCCCTTATCCAAATTCATTTGCAGCTAGTGAAACAAAAAAACTACTTGACCGGATTTATCCGTATCGGAAGTGTTACACATTACCGGACCGTGTCTGTCTGTATTATCATCTTGGTCAATGTCTTGCACCTTGTGTAAAGGAAATTGAAGATGCTACATACAAAAAGATGGTTGATGATATTACCCGGTTTTTAAACGGCGGATACAAACAAGTGAAAAACGACTTAACAAAGAAAATGTTAGCGGCCGCCGAAACGTTAGAGTTTGAGCGTGCGAAAGAGTACCGTGACCAAATTACGAATATTGAACTCGTCATGGAAAAACAATCGATGTCCATGAACGACTTTACAGATCGGGATATTTTTGGGTATTCGGTCGATAAAGGGTGGATGTGTGTTCAAGTCTTTTTTGTTCGGCAAGGGAAGCTAATCGAACGGGATGTGTCTATTTTTCCTCTTTACCAAGATCCGGAAGAAGAACTGCTAACATTCATTGGGCAGTTTTATGGGAAATCCGAACATTTAATACCGCAAGAAATATTATTGCCACCCGGCATTGACGCAGAAATTGTCCGGCAACTTCTTAATGTGGACGTATTTATTCCGCAGCGGGGAAAAAAGAAAGACCTTGTGAATTTGGCAAGTAAAAATGCGGGGATTTCTTTAAAAGAAAAATTTCATTTAGTTGAACGTCAAGAACTCCGAACTGTTGGTGCATGTGAGGAACTCGCGGAAGCGATGAATATTTCCATCCCGCTTCGTATTGAAGCTTTTGATAATTCACATACGCATGGCGCAGATCCGGTGTCCGCTATGGTATCTTTTGTCGATGGCAAACCAAATCGAAAAGATTATCGGAAGTACAAAACAAAAACGGCTGCCGCCCATGACGATTACGGGGCAATGCGCGAAGTAGTTAGAAGGCGTTATATAAGGGTTTTGAGAGAGAACTTACCACTCCCGGACTTAATCGTCATTGATGGTGGGAAAGGTCATATGGAAGTTGCTCGTGAAATCGTTGAAGATGAACTTGGATTGTCCATCCCGATTGCGGGACTTGCAAAAGATGACAAGCACCAAACTTCACAACTGCTTTATGGCAATCCAATAGAGGCAATTCCGCTAAAAAGGACGAGTGAAGCATTTTATTTATTGCAACGCATTCAAGATGAGGTGCATAGATTTGCGATAACGTTTCACAGGCAAAAACGTGGGGCGAATACATTCCTATCCGTACTCGATGGGCTACCCGGGGTAGGTCCCAAACGAAAAAGCCTACTATTAAAACACTTTAAATCTGTAAAAAAGATTCGTGAAGCCACTTCGGTAGAACTACAAGAAGCGGGACTCCCCATAGCCATTGCGGAGTCAGTTGCGAAGTATTTCTTGGAAGAAGAGCAATCGAAGAAATAACAAAAAAGATGCATGGTGCTCATGCATCTTCCAAGTATGTTAAATTTTTGATTTTAAATCCCATTTCACATGGAATAGTACGTGTGAACCTGCTGATTTTACTTGCTTCTCTCCGAAACATTCGGTGAGTACGCCATTGATTTTTTGGTGCTGTTCGGCGATGAAACCTGCTTCAAGTTGAAAGTTTCTTTCTTGTATATTCAAATGTTCATCATCATCTTTTAACGTATAAAAAGATTCGTGTTTTGAAGTTTTTTCGATTAACAATAAACCCCATCCAGCTTCAGCAAAAAAGGATGACAACTCGTCTAAACTAAAAATAGGGAACTTTCTTGCGAGTTCTTTCCCTAACCAATAAAGGATATCTTCTTCATGTGTCCCAAGTATGCTTGGCAACACGTGATCTCGTAGTAGTTCATAACCGAACCGAGTCGGTGTTCCGTATGTAACTTTTTCCACTGGATTATGCAGCCCTTCCGAAGAAATAATAGATAACGATATTGCGGATTCCTGAGACATCAGAATTCACAATTTAACTATACTCGTCTTGACCTCCCCAAAATGGAGGAGTACAATAGACATGTTCTAATATTGTACCATGAAGAGGTATGTCGTCAACGGTATTATCGTGTCAAAACGATGTCGGACGCTGACTACTATCTCAGTAATAAGGGAGGGTAAAAGACTTGTCGAGAGAATCAGATTTTTATATTCGTCGTCTTCATTCGTTGCTTGGTATTATCCCGGTTGGGCTTTTTGTTGCCCAGCACTTGGTTATTAACCACTTTGCAACACGCGGACCAGAGGCGTTTAATGCAGCATCCGATTTTATGGGGAATTTGCCATTTGTGTTATTCTTGGAATGGTTCATCATCTACATCCCACTAATGCTACATGCGTTTTACGGTCTCTACATAGCTTTCACGGCGAAAAACAACGTTAAACGTTACGGAACATTCCGCAACTGGATGTTTATGTTCCAACGTATAACGGGTGTATTTTTAGTTGTGTTTATCGCATGGCATATCTACCAAACTAGATTACAGAAAGCTTTTGGTGCGGACGTGAACTTCGATATGATGGCTGACATCCTATCTAGTCCATTTATGCTTGTATTCTATATGGCTGGTGTCATCGCAGCTACTTTCCACTTGGCAAACGGACTTTGGTCATTCCTTGTAACTTGGGGAATTTCACAATCGCCACGTTCACAAAAAATTGTTACTTATGTTTCGCTTGGAGTATTCCTAGTACTTTCAGTAATCGGTGTACAAGCACTTCTTGCATTTGTTTGATTTTAAATAATTGAATTGTAAACGTACTAAAAAGATCAGCTAATAATTGAGGAGTGAACAAATAATGACGAAAAGCAGATTGATTGTTGTCGGCGGCGGACTCGCTGGATTGATGGCAGTCATCAAAGCGGCGGAAGAAGGTACGCCGGTTGACTTATTCTCTATTGTCCCGGTTAAACGCTCCCACTCAGTATGTGCCCAAGGCGGCATCAACGGTGCAGTGAATACAAAAGGGGAGGGCGACTCGCCTGCAATCCACTTTGATGACTCTGTATACGGTGGAGACTTCCTAGCGAACCAACCACCTGTTAAAGCAATGACTGACGCAGCTCCTGGAATTATTCACTTAATGGACCGCATGGGTGTCATGTTTAACCGTACACCGGAAGGGCTTCTTGACTTCCGTCGTTTCGGAGGAACATTACATCACCGTACGGCTTTTGCAGGTGCTACGACTGGACAACAGCTTCTATATGCACTTGACGAACAAGTTCGTCGCTTTGAAGTTGACGGACTTGTAACAAAATACGAACACTGGGAATTCCTTGGTGTAGTTCTTGATGATGAAGGTGTTTGTCGTGGTATTAAAGCCCAAAACCTTCATACGATGGAAATTCAAGCATTCAAAGGCGACGCAGTAATTATGGCAACAGGCGGACCTGGAATTATTTTCGGTAAGTCAACAAACTCTGTTATTAATACAGGTTCTGCTGCATCTATCGTTTACCAACAAGGTGGATACTACGCAAACGGTGAGTTCATACAAATTCACCCGACTGCAATTCCTGGGGATGACAAACTTCGCCTCATGAGTGAATCTGCACGTGGTGAAGGTGGCCGTGTTTGGACATATAAAGACGGAAAACCTTGGTATTTCCTTGAAGAAAAGTATCCGGCTTACGGAAACCTTGTACCACGCGACGTTGCAACACGTGAAATCTTTGATGTGTGTGTTAACCAAAAGCTTGGTATTAACGGGGAAAACATGGTATATCTTGACCTTTCACATAAAGATCCTAAAGAACTAGACATTAAACTTGGTGGAATTATTGAAATCTATGAGAAGTTCATGGGTGACGATCCACGTAAAGTTCCAATGAAAATCTTCCCGGCAGTTCACTATTCAATGGGTGGACTATGGGTAGACTATGATCAGCATACGAATATTCCAGGACTCTTTGCAGCAGGTGAAGTTGATTATTCACAGCATGGTGCAAACCGACTTGGTGCAAACTCACTTCTTTCAGCTATTTACGGTGGAATGGTCGCAGGACCGAATGCCGTTAATTATATGAAAGGCTTAAAACGTTCTGTAGAAGATCTTCCTTCATCAATCTTTGACTCTGCTATTAAAGAAGAGCAAGAGAAGTGGGATAATACACTGAAAATGGACGGAAATGAAAATGCGTACGTATTGCACAGAGAACTTGGCGAATGGATGACGGATAACGTTACAGTTGTTCGTTACAACGATCGTTTGGAAAAAACAGACGAAAAAATTCTTGAACTTCTTGAAAGATACGAAAACATTAACATTAACGATACACAACTTTGGTCTAACCAAGGTGCAACGTTTACTCGTCAGTTTAAAAACATGTTATACTTAGCAAGGGTAATCACTTTGGGTGCTCTAAACCGAAACGAAAGTCGGGGCGCACACTACAAACCGGATTTCCCGGAACGTGATGATAAGAACTTTATGAAAACAACGATGGCGAAATTTGACGGAAAGTCAGCACCAATCTTCCATTATGAAGACATTGACGTTTCTCTAATTCCGCCACGTAAACGCGATTACTCCGCGAAGAAAGGAGATTGACGTAAATGAGCGAAAATATTACTGCGCAAAAGACTGTCAAATTTGAAATTCTTCGTCAAAACTCATCCAGTTCAGATTCATACTGGGAGAAATTTGAAATCGAATACAGACCAAATATGAACGTTATTTCTGCCCTGATGGAAATTCGCCGTAACCCGGTGAATGCTGAAGGACAGAAAACAACTCCAGTTAACTGGGACATGAGCTGTCTTGAGGAAGTTTGTGGAGCATGTTCAATGGTTATTAACGGTCGTCCGCGCCAGTCGTGTACAGCGTTAGTGGATCAGTTCACACAACCGATTCGCCTTGAGCCAATGAAAACATTCCCTGTCGTCCGTGACTTGATCGTTGACAGAGAGTTTATGTTTGACTCGCTGAAAAAGATTAAAGCATGGGTTCCGATTGACGGTACGTATGATCTTGGTGAAGGTCCTCGTATGCCAGAACGCAAACGCCAATGGGCTTACGAACTTTCAAAATGTATGACTTGTGGTGTGTGCCTAGAAGCTTGTCCAAACGTTAACGACAAGACAAACTTCATGGGTCCTGCACTTCTTTCACAAGTACGTCTATTCAACACGCATCCAACAGGAGCGATGAACAAAGACGAGCGTCTAGCTACATTGATGACTGACGGCGGAATTGCGGAATGTGGGAACTCACAAAACTGTGTAGTTGCCTGTCCAAAAGGAATTCCACTAACAACTTCAATTGCTGCTATGAACCGTGCGACATCTGTTCAACTGTTCAAAAACTTCTTCGGAAGCGACCATATGGTAGACTAATTAGTCTAAAAAATCCTGTCCTTGCATTAGTGCATGGGCAGGATTTTTTCGTTGTCAATCAGAATAAGTATTTCATTTTCACGGAAATCTTTGGTATTATGAAGATGTGAATAGTTATTCATTTAAATATAGGGAATGGTGGGGGATAATTATGAGAGCAAATTACATAACAGAAGCATCGACGTGGGCATCCGAATTTAGTTTTTCAGTTCCGGTGACGGTTCGGTTTTCGGAAACAGATATGTTTGGACATTTGAATAATACGGTGCCGTTTACTTATTTCGAATTCGCCCGAATTGAATATTTAAAACATTTGGGGCTAATGAATAATTGGTTGCACGAAAGCAGCGAGAAAATGGTAGTTGTGGCAGACTTACAATGTGATTTTTTGAAGCAAGTATTCTTCGATGAATCATTAAGAATCAATGTGAAAATGGCGTCTGTTGGGACTTCTTCTGGTGATATTCATTATATGGCGACCGACGCCAAAGACGAAATTGTCTTCACGGGTCGTGGTTCAATTGTACAAATTAATAAGGTCACTGGAAAAGGGGAACCATGGACGGAGGAAGAAAAGTCGTTTTTTGTCAATGAATTCGTTAAGTAGCCGTCACAGCTTTCGCCTCGTTCACATATTTTAAGGTGAAAGTGATAGGAGGGGCGCGTCTTGACAGATGAATCAAAACACCGTTCATTGCTTACGGTAAGGGAGCGAGAAATTTTTAATCTGCTCGTTGACGATAACACGACTAAAGATATCGCAGGACGGCTCGGTATTAGCGAGAAAACTGTCCGAAATCATATCTCAAACACCATCCAGAAGCTTGGGGTATCGGGTAGAGCGCAAGCGATTATCGAGTTATTACGGCTTGACGAGTTAAAGTTGCGCTAAAAAGATATTGCCTTACTCAGTGAAAAGGGGGACAATAGAAAGTAGTAATTGTTTTCAGGGAGCTGATCGACTTGACAGACCATACGACGCCAGAAAAACATGATGATGTTGCGCATATGGAGAAAGAACTAAGATATATTTCCGCGCTTATCAAGCAACAAGGGCGGAGAATTCTAAAGAATTATACAATAACCCCACCACAATTCATTGCGCTGCAGTGGTTATTTGAACATGGAGACATGACAATCGGTGACTTGTCGAACCGAATGTATCTCGCATTCAGCACAACGACAGACCTTGTCGACCGAATGGAGAAAAACAATCTTGTTAAACGAGTAAGAGATGAGCAAGATCGTCGTGTCGTTCGTATCCATCTTCTAAGCGAAGGGGAACGTGTAATTGAAGAAGTAATCGAGAAACGTCGCGACTACTTAAATACGGTGTTGTCTGATTTTGATCAAGATGAAAAAAAGAACTTTTCTTATCTATTGACGAAGCTGCATAGAGAGATGAAAGAGGATTGAGGGATTAAATTGCGTGGTTCAATTGGTATTATCGATTCGGGTGTAGGTGGTTTAACTGTAGCGAAGGAAATTTTGCAACGGCTACCGACAGAATCAGTTATTTATATTGGAGATCGGGAACGCTGTCCATATGGGCCGCGGCCAGCTGAAGAAGTTCGAGAGTATACGATAGAAATGGCTACGGCACTTTCCAAAATGGGCATAAAAATGCTTGTGATCGCTTGTAATACAGCGACAGCAGTAGCACTTGAAGAGGTTCGAAAGCTTTTTAGTTTTCCAATCATCGGTGTTATTACCCCTGGGGCACGTGCGGCAGTCAATGCGACTAAAACGGGTAAAATTGCTGTTCTTGGTACAATCGGTACAATAAAAAGCAGTGCGTATGATAAAGAAGTGTTGAATCTATTACCCGATGCAACAATAATTCCACTCGCATGCCCTGAATTTGTTCCTATTGTCGAAAGCGGTCAATATAAATCGGAATTTGCAAGTGAAGTTGTTAAACGCACACTTCATGCAATTGTAGATAAGGATTTTGACGCTGCGATATTAGGGTGTACGCATTATCCGCTGTTGGAAAGTTACATTCAGACCCATTTGCCGGATCATGTGAAAATCATTTCATCTGCTATAGAGACAGCGCGCGATGTAGAGCAGACATTGCTCGTTAATGGGATTGGAAATCTTTCGAAAAGCCATAAGAAACCTGTTTTTTTTACGACAGGATCGCCTGAAGACTTTCTTGAAATTGTTGTCGATTGGTTGTCAATCGAAGAACCTGATGTAAGGCATATCGAATTGTAAAGAACCTAGAATGTCGGATAAAGACATTCTGGGTTTTTGCGTATGTTAAATGGGTTATGATAAGATGAATGCGGAATTAGAATTGTGGAGGGTATCCTATATGAGAAACGATGGAAGAACGAATGATATGATTAGACCTGTAATGATAGAAACAGCGTATTTAATACACCCGGAAGGTTCTGTACTTATTTCAGTTGGTGATACGAAAGTAATTTGTACAGCTACTGTAGAAGAGCGTGTGCCGCATTTCTTAAGGGGAAGCGGAAAAGGTTGGGTAACAGCTGAGTATTCGATGTTACCGCGTGCAACGGGTCAAAGAACACAACGTGAGGCTACACGAGGTAAAGTTGGCGGTCGTACAATGGAAATTCAACGTCTTATTGGACGAGCGCTACGTGCTGTAGTGAACTTAGAAGCACTTGGTGAACGCACAATTTGGATTGACTGTGATGTCATTCAAGCAGACGGTGGGACAAGAACGGCATCGATTACAGGTGCATTTGTCGCGATGACGCTTGCGATAGCAAAACTCCACACTGAAAAACCGTTTGAAAAGTTTCCCATTTCTACATTCCTTGCTGCAACAAGTGTAGGTAAAACAATAGAGGACGAGCTAATTGTTGACTTGAATTATATCGAAGACTCTTCAGCAGCTGTCGATATGAACGTTGTCATGACAGGAGAAGGTGCATTCGTTGAATTGCAAGGATCTGGTGAAGAAGCGACATTTACGCGCGATGAAATGAATAATCTCGTATCGCTTGCAGAAGTTGGAATTGAAGAGTTATTCAAGATGCAAACAGAAGCACTAGGAGATATTGCAGGGTTAATCGGGACAGACGAAGGCGATTCTTTATGAAAGAAATACTTATCGCAACAAAAAATGCCGGTAAAGTAAATGATTTTATAACACTTCTTAAACCACTTGGATTTAACGTCTTGTCATTGAATGATATAGAAGGTGACATCGACGTCGAAGAAACAGGCGAGACATTTGAAGAGAACGCAATTTTGAAAGCAGAAACTGTCGCGGCATTACTTGGTAAAGTCGTAATCGCTGATGATAGCGGACTTGAAATTGATGCGTTGCAAGGTGCGCCTGGGGTCTACTCGGCACGCTTTGCAGGCGCTAATAAGAGCGATGAAGCGAATATCGATAAAGTGTTGGCGGAATTGAACGCCGTGCCTGAACAAGAGCGCACAGCGCGTTTTAGATGTGTCTTAGCTGTAGCGGGACCAAATATTAAAACCGAAACGTTTTCTGGTAGTTGTGAAGGACGAATTACGAATGAGCGACACGGAAAAAATGGATTTGGATATGATCCTATATTTTATGTTGCTGAAAAAGAATGTACGCTAGCGGAATTATCGGCAGAAGAAAAAAATGCGATTTCTCATCGGGGAGCGGCACTTGTTAAACTACAAGCGAAACTTCCTCAATTAGTAACAGAAGTGGGGAATGTAGAATGAGAATACTTGTTATGAGTGATTCGCACGGAGATTTGGAAACGGTGAAAACCGTTTCTTCACAATCCGGCGATGCAATTTTTCATTGTGGAGATAGCGAACTATTATTTAACGACGCGATTTTTGGGGACATGTATAAAGTTCGTGGAAATTGCGATATAGATTCAAGTTTTCCAAATGAGGTACTTGCAAATGTGAAAGGTAAAACGATTTTGGCGGTACATGGGCATGAGCATAACGTAAACCAATCACTTATGTCTCTTCAGTATAGTGCAATGGAAAAACATGCAAATATTGTGCTATTTGGCCATACACATCTATACGGCGCCGAAATAATTGATGGAATTTTATTCGTTAATCCGGGCAGTACAAAACAGCCGAGGGGCGGAAAAAAGCCTACGTACGCTGTAGTTGAGTGGGATGAAACGATACGTGTAACGTTTAAAAACATGGGCCGTGAAGTGGTGGATTCAATAGAAATAAAAAATGTTTAGAAATAGTGTTGACATTTTTACCAATCCGTTCTATACTAATAACTGTCGTCACATACAAGTGATTGATTCTAGAGCATGTCTCAGTAGCTCAGCTGGATAGAGCAACGGCCTTCAACAATAGGAGCCTTTATGAGGAAAGAGAACTTATAAAGTGAACGACACCGTATCGGTGAAACCTTAACAGATAATGCTGATGGCAATACCGAGGAAACTTACGATCTTTAGTTACATAAAGATTTAGGATGTACGAAGGCTCAATGTAAATTGAGGGTAGAATATCCGAAACATAATCATTTGATTATCGTGAGGTTCCGTAGAGACTAAACGTGTCGCACCTGAAATGGTGAAGTTATAGTCCAGACTACAAACAGTACTTTACTGGTGGCGAAAGCCATGGTGGTAAGCTAAGCCGTCGGTCGCAGGTTCGAATCCTGCCTGGGACGTAATGTAACAAAGTTGGAATAAGTTAGGTTTGTTTAAAACACCCAAAACGTTGTCACTTCAACGTTTTGGGTGTTTTTGTGTTGTAGAGAATTTGATTAAAATGGACTGATTTTGAAAAGTAAATACACAAATTTTACACACGATTCGCTAGTTAATGAGTTAGAGAATTATGTTTTGATAGAAGTTCCGATTGGTAGATTATTTGTTAAGGTTGGAGATATTTATTCCAATCATTCATAATAGATATACTTCTAATTGGGGACTGATTGTTATGTGCTTGATAATTTTCCTTGTTTTATGTCCAATGAACCCTTAGATGGAAAATAAAAAAATTTCGACGTTAGTATAGTTATAGGGAAGAGGTGAACAACATTGTATCATCACACTAAGAATAAGGGCGATTTAGGAGTTTTAAAAGCCCAAGTCGATTTACATCAAAAGGGCTATTTAATATTGAATCCACTTACTGAGCATGCTCCATTTGATCTCGTTGTTTATAAAGAGAATAATTTTTGATAATTAGGTTATCAAATTACCATTTACGGTATTTAATTTATAATAGAGTTATAAATACTTCCTCAACTAAAGTGGCAGGATTATTTGATAAGAACCTCAAAGTAATTCTGGTATAAAAACAAGGAGTAAGAAAAAAGTACTTTTGTCATTCAAAGAACCAGGAAGGGGGAAAATAATGTTAGATAAAATTAAAGCATTGCCTGAAAAGGTAGCATTCGCTATAGGTTTAACTTTAATATTAGCTATTGGATTATTGTTATTCTTGTATTCACTTTTGTTCCCTATTGGTATTTGGACCGCGGTGATTATAGAGGGCATTGTTTTTGGTATTGCCACATTATTTATATTGAGTGCAGCTGAGAAAAGACATTTACGCATTTGTAAGAAAAAATAACCCTTTATTCATTTGAACTTATTGCACTGACGGGTGCTTTACTTGTACAACGATTTAGTATGTAAACAACATTGTTGCTATTTTAGAGACCAAATAAAATAACTTTGTTTATAATCACACAAAACACGTTTCATTCAACCGTTGAATGAAACGTGTTATTTTTCTTGCCTTTTTTACGGAAGGGGGAAGCGACAAAGTGTTTTTCAAAACTAAAGTCTGTAGAAATTGTTAACAATAATGGAAGCAGTCGCAATTATAGGTACAGGTGGCGGCATTGCTATTCTGTCTTATTTGGTTGGGTTAAATCAAGGAAGGAAGGCAAATACACTTTGAGTAAAGAACCTAGACTTTCGGTTTTGAGTCATAAAATACGAAGAAAACTAGACAACAGCTACATCGTGTAGTTCAAAAGCTGAAATAACAAACTAATTAACATCGAATTAGAACTTCGAATGGCATTAGATTTAAAAGTGTCATTTGATTTTTCAAAAAATTTCAGGAATAATTCTGCTATACTATTGGTAAGGTGATTTTAAGCTCACAGTTCAACAATTAGCACGATTTATTGTTCCGTAATTTCTTTGAATCTATTGAAGTTAATGAAGTGGATTGGTTTAATAAAAAAACTCTATCAAAATACAATATTTAAAATCTCATTTATCATAAAGCAAGCAATATAAAATATCCAAATTAGGGGTGTAGCCATGAATGAAAAAGAAGATATTTCAAAAAACTTAATAAAACTTAAGAGGGAAAATTATGACCTAACTCAATTTAATCCAGCAGAATATGAAAACTTACTAAAATATACTCCTGGAATCATAAATGCAATTAATGGTATAGGAGAGTTGGGTTTGAAATCTCAAGAAAAAGCATATAGCACAATTCAAAAGGCAATAGATATATTTGCTGATCAACTAAAGAACCCAAATTTAAGTGAAGAATATAGAGATAAACTTAATGATCGAATTGAGCGTATGGTTGAAAAATCTTATCAAAAAGATACTGAATACAAAAAATGGATGATTGCTTTGGTTGGAGTAGGTGTAAGTGGTGTAGCTTTAGTTAAAAGCCCCGAAATTAGAAAAGCAGCATTAGAGTTACTAACCAAAGGTAAATCAAACTAATATTTATATATTGTTATTTGAAACTTTATTTTCATTTAATTGACATCAGGTGCAGTTATGGCAAAAAAGTTGCCCTTCATTTGCACAAGGTCTTTGAAGAATGAATTTTTCATAGACAAAACGAAGAAATCTAATTCATATGCGAATTAGGTCTCTTTTAATGTTCAACTTTTTCTATCACTTAACTGAATTGAGTTATTAGAACTGACGGCCGTCTAATTCTTCTTTATTTTATAAGGGATTGAGAAAAGTTGTAGATATTAGTTATTAAAGTAATCAACAGACCATAGCTTTTCACAAATGCGTTGAACAAGTTGCTGCCTATCTTCAATATCATCTTTTTTAAAATCATTATGGGCTTTGAAATTTAAATCCTTGATAATTTCCGATTTTAAAAAATTAGGGTTCTTAGCATAATAAGCTGAATTTAATGTCTGTGCATACGTATTTTCTTTGATGTAATGCTTCACTTTATCATCGTATTTATCACTACTAAAGGATTGATTTGTTCCAGAAGGTAAAAGAATGAGTGCACCTACTAAATTTCTCCACCTTTGAAAGTCATTTTCTTGATCAAACTCATCAGAATGCTCTTGGAACTTATTCGCCCAAATGTGTTCAATTTCAAATTGTTTACCGCTAGGATGATGGTATGACACATAAGTAGTATCTTTGCCTACTATATTATCTATATAACTAGATATTCGTGAAAGTAAGTGTTTTACAAACTTCCTGTTTTGTCCATGTAGTCCAAACTCCAGAACGCCTTGCCAGTCTTCCTGAATTTTATTAACTTCATTAGTTAAATTTTGTCCTAATAAATCGAGATTATTGCCCCTGATCAGCTTAATAATATTAAACATTGTATATTTTATAGATGTTTGTCCAAATTTGCGATAGTTAATGGCGCGTCTAACTGTAAACGTTTCTATATATCTGGAAACGAAATCAATTTTCTTCATAATTGTAGCATCTGTGTCCCCGAAATTAATAGATGCTAATAACAAGGGATCTTGTAATGATTCTGCGATGCCCCAGTTATTAATATAGGTTGCATGAGGGATTGTAGGGGTATATTTTATTTGCGCGTCCCACATCTTTAGATACCATTTAACCATAAAGGGAAATTCATTTTTGAAGTAATTGTAAAACTCATCCGATGAGTTTAAATTTAGTAATGTTCTATGATTGTCCTTAAACCAGTTATGAAAACGTGACCCAATTAGCTCGAAATCTTGATCAATAGATCCTACTTTTCCTGGTCTTATTGATACAGCGTACTTACCTCTAAACCAAGCTTGAAAAAATCCTAAGTCTGCATTGTCATTATATTGGTGGAGCTTTTGAATTTCTCTTTTCCATAAATCGTTTATTTCTGATCGTTGGTTTTTATTTTCAATATTAGATAAAACGTATCCTTTAAGCATTTCTGTCGCCGTTAAGTTTAAGCCCCGATCATTCATCGTTTCAAAAATAGTGTATGCATTTTCATTTGAATAGGCTATTATTTCAACAATAACCACATTTTCTATTAACCAGTCAATGAAAAACGGCAATATCTCACGGGTTAATTCATCTGGAAACGTTTGTTGAATATCCTCATATCGATTTAACATATTCTGAACAGTCTCATCATCATTTTCACTTAATGTATATTCACCTGTTTCAAACAATGATTTTAAGCATGGTTCTCTCATTTTATCAGTCATATTAAAAGACTTCTCCCCAAATTTCTCTGAAAATATGAGTTCGCTTATAGAAACTTTATGATCACTGTTTTTTTGCAGGTGGTTTAAATAAATCAACAACAGCGTAATAGATGTAATGCATTGCTGTCCATCTACAATTGATTTTTTACCACTATCCGGGCTAATACTGAAAACTACTGGACCTAAATAATAACTTTGATAATTAACAACGTCTTTTCTTTTATCTTCTGGACTATAGGATTTTAAAAATGTGGATGTTAAGTCTTCTATTAAAAGTTTAATATGTTTTGATTGCCAACGATATTCACGTTGAAAATAGTCAATCGTAAACTTTTGATCTTTCATTAAACTATTTATCGTTGTGTCGGATGCTTCAATTTTATTTTTTAGTTTTTGGCTCATTTTATATACCCCTTTACATTAGGATTGCTTTTAAGAGAGTTTTCAGTTCATTGCGTTTCGTTCGCTTACCACAACTATTCAAATACTTATTCTAAATTTAGTATATCAGAGTTACCATGAAACTCCATTTCTGAAAAAACGGACTGATTATATACACGTTTCCCAAAGTGTTGCGACGCCTACTTTGATTTGATAAACTTAAGATATATTTTATTAGTTCCCAAGTCATCGTATTTTGATGAAAGTCGTAATGCCTTTTCAATTTACAAAAGGAGATTCGACACAAATGTTCAGCCTTTGCATTCTCGTTTCGGGAAAAGATAGGCAGATGTAATTGTACGTCACAAAATTGCTTTCGAGCATATTCATATGGGTATTTCCGCATTTTTGCGTGATATATATTAAAAGCTGATTGATTCCTTCGGGATGACGTCGGCTTTTTTTGTTTTCAAAAATAAAAAGGAAATGGAGTGATTGAAATGGTTGGAAAACATTTAGAAAGTCTTATTTCCAATGTTAAAACAGGCAGTATAAAGAAATCATTCATCTGTTATGTAGATGAAAAGAAGGAGAGGAAATTCCTTGTCTTTAAGTTTGGCGGTATCTACCAACTGGATGGTAAAGGAGAAGTTGAAAAGCTAGATTTGCTTACCGATATTCAGGACATTTTCTTAGCCATTGAAAAAGGTGATGTAAAGGTTATTGGAAGCGGAAATATAGGAATCTAAAGGAGGAGTTTAATTATGGTACTCGCAAAAACAGAAGAAGTTAAAAGCATGGATCACGCAATAAGCTTAGGTAAAGAAATTGAACGGGTTGAAGCAGCATTGAAAGCAATGAAAGCTGAATTGAAGTCTTTCGTTGATGTAAACGGCTCTGTTGATACTGGTGATGTGATTTGGGATTACAGCATATCCGCATCATGGAGTTTCAATGAGGAGGGACTTAAAGAACTAGCGCAGAACATGGTACTTGAAGGCGTTAATCCATGGAAATTATTAAACATTAAAGCTTCTAATCTAAGGAAATTGGGCTGGGATGATGCAGTTGTAGAAAAAATGGGCGAAAAAAAAGAGACAAGAAGATTCTCGTCTCGCAAAAAGTAAATCTTTAAAACAATGTAGGTTAATTATATCATAAAAAACCCTCCACCGGGTAGGAAAGAGTGGCACATGAAAGCTAGTGCCACTCGGCGCTAGCTTTGTGTGAGAAGGGACAATTAAAATGAATACTAAAAAATATATTACATCTGCTCGTGAAGCAGTCGCAACATATAATGCAATTGGTTCAGAAGCGGTCATAGAGCTACAAGACATTTTTGCTGTCTTAATCGGACCATCTTCAACACCTGAATTTACAGGCCGTTTAGCAGGACATGGCTTGAGGACATTAGTAGAAATGACAGTTTCGGAATTTGAAAAGGAAGGTATGACGCATAATGAAGCTTTGAAAGTTCATTCGGGAATGCTTCTCGCTAAAAAGGTACGGAACGTTGGCAAGAATGAAACCCGTTATACGATTAGATCCCCGGAGGACGCAGCGTCGTATATGATGGCAGAAATGACATCATTAACACAGGAGCATTTTGTAGTCTTGTATCTAAATGTGAAAAATGAAGTGCTTCATAAAAAGACCATTTTCATAGGTTCGTTAAATTCATCAATAGTTCATCCAAGGGAAGTGTACAAGGAAGCTGTGAAACATAGTGCGGCATCTATAATTTGTGTACATAATCACCCTAGCGGTCAGCCCAATCCTTCAACGGAAGATATTGAAGTGACGAAAAGACTGGCTGAGGCAGGTAGTATGATGGGCGTAGAGTTGTTGGACCATGTGATTATAGGGAATCATCAGTTTATATCACTTAAAGAAAAAGGTTACATGTAAAGAAATTTAACGAAGAGCGTATTAATTTACGCTCTTTTTTGTTTAAAAAAATAGGAAGGATGATGTGTATTTAATGTAAGTATGAAATACAATTACACCTTTAATCAGCAAGAGTTTTGGCCGGGCGGATTGAATGGAAGTTAACAAAATAGAATCAAGCTATGGGAACAAAAATACTTTACAGAAGTGGAAATAACGGAACTGTGCTATAAAATATGGGTCTGTTAAATAAAGTTATAAAAACCGTAAGTCTGTAATTAAACCTGCCCCCAACCAAGTTCAGTCGCAAAAAAGAAGACAGTACATCTACCAAAATCGTTTAAACATGGCGCATGTATATACTTAATGTAAAGCCTGTTAAAGCTAACAGCGATTGGTCACTTACTCCGAGTGCATTTTGGGGGGGTAACGTATGAAATATTGGGTAGACCTTACAAGGACGTGATGACTGTCAATACGAGTCGTGGTACACGTAACATCTTTGTTGGACCTGGTACTGGTGCGATAATTAAATAAGAGAAAGTAAGAGGCGTCACTTGTGAGAATTTTATCTCATTGAGTGGCGCCTTTTTTATTTGGGTTTGCAAAGTTTTTAGCCGACCTATATGATGTTGAGTAAAGGTGAATCTATTATAGATAGGTTAGCAAAAGGTATGCGGAACATGTATTACATTTCATTAGCGAACCTTAGAAAGTAGTGATTTAATCATGAGTTGGGAAGAAATGTCCGATAGATCCTATCCTTGCAGTTGTGGTAAAGGTACATATACAGTTCTAATTGAAATGGATGATTGGAATAGACAAAGGGAGAACCGAGTAATGCATTGCTCCGGATGCGCTAAGAAGGAAAAAGAATATGAAATAAAAAAAGTTAATGAAAAAGAACTTTTGCAAAAGTTAGACGAGGAAGTAAAGATACATTTTGCTAAGCGCTACATGGATCAATCGCTTAAATACTTTGCAGCAACTAAAAATAAAAAAGAAAAATGGGCGTTAGCGAAAGATATGGGGATTGAAAAAGATAGTATATCCACTTTTTATAACAGGTGGAAATCTAAAGGCATGGATGAATACATTAGAAATCTTGCAAATTATAATAATATGCAAAAGATTATTCAAGTCTTAAATATTGAAGATAGCGGATTAGATTCCAAAGTCGAGCAAGCTATGGAGTTGGATAGAATTAATTATTTAAGGGCAGTTCAATATTATCATAAAGGACGCTAAACACGGACTTCTATGTTATTGAAATTAATTCATTTAAATTTTAATTAATTTCTCTGGGTTTAACAAAAAGGCGACTACTCATTAGTTGAACTGCACCCCAATTGTTGGACACATTCTGACAATTGGAGGTGCTTTTCTGATGGCTAAATTTACTGCCGAAGAAAAAATAAATGCAGTCAAAATTTATTTAAATGGAATAGATGGTTATAAAGAAATTGCAAAACAAATAGGTGTAGCCTCTAGCGTCTTTCACAGTTGGATTAAACGAGATGAATACCATGGTGAAAAAGCTTTTACTAAACGTTATACATCGTATTCAAAGCAGTTTAAACTAGACGTACTTACCTATATGCATGATAACGGGGTGTAGACTGGTGAAGCTGCCGTCATTTTTGATATCGCCTCTTCAGGGCTCATTCGAAAGTGGCGAACTCAGATGTGTACCGAAGGTATTGACGCCCTTGAACTAAAGAAAAAGGGGCTTCCATCTATGAAAAAAGACTAACAAAAACAACCAAAGAAACAAGTGCCAACTGAAGGGTCAGTAGAAGCATTACAAGCCGAATTAGAACAATTACGTATGGAGAATGCGTACTTAAAAAAGTTGAATGCCTTAGTTCAAAACAAGGAAAAATCACCAAACAAGACAAAGCACAAGTAGTCTATGAATTAAGGCATAAATTTCCGGTGAAAGCATTAGTGAAGCTGGCAGGGATTCCACGTAGCACGTACTATGATTTAGTGAAAAAAATGAATCATCCTGATCCAGATGCCAATTTAAAAGAAACGATTCAAACGATTTCTGATGAACATGAAGGACGTTACCGCTATCGCAGTATTCGCGATGAATTGGCAAACCGTGGTCAAATAGTAAACCATAAAAAAGTACAGCGAATCATGAAGGAATTGGGTTTGAAATGTCTCGTACGCATGAAGAAATATCGCTCTTACAAAGGAGAGATTGGCAAGATTGCACCGAACGTTTTGGATTGTCAATTTGAAGCTGAAAAGCCGAATGAGAAATGGGTAACAGATATTACGGAGTTTAAATTATTTGGAGAAAAGCTCTATCTTTCACCTGTATTAGACTTATTTAATGGTGAAATTATTACTTATACAATCGGTTCTAGACCGACCTATTCCCTTGTTTCGGGGATGTTAGAAAAGGCTTTAGAACGTTTACCGAAAGATCATCGCCTCCTGATGCACTCGGATCAAGGCTCTGGCATTATCAAATGAAACCATATCGTCATGCCTTAAAGGAAGAAGGAATTACGCAGAGTATGTCCCGTAAAGGCAACTGTTAAGATAATTCGATCATGAAGAATTTCTTTGGCATCATGAAATCCGAATTCCTTTACCTAAAGACATTCGAAAGTGTAGAACACTTTAAGCAAGAACTGGAAAAGTATATAAACTATTATAATCACAAGCGGATAAAGGCAAAATTAAAAATGAGTCCGGTACAATTCCGGACTTATTACCAACAAGCTGCCTAATGAAATAACCGTGTCTAACTTTTAGGGGTCACTTCAATAAAGGAAAGGTCGTTTTTTTGATTCAAATAGTTATTCATTCCCTTATTAACGGGGCAAGCCATACATCAACCTTCGCCATGCCATTACCAGATCTCTCATACATATACTTAGCAATGTTTTCTCCATCTAAATGGTAAGGCACTTCCCAAAAGATCGTTATTTCTTTTACGTCTGATTCGTCGGCCAGTTTAGCTGCTAAATGATCACTATACATTTCAAGCATTTCTCTAGTTGATTTTGCACCATTTTTAACATCCCACTTTAAATGCGGAAGCACAATGAAATTATTTTCCGTGTCACTTTCCATATTATCGTTTACAAGTACCTTGGAGGTGGCAACTTTATTAAAGTCTTCCTTAACAATACTTTTAACAGTTTTTGTTAAGGTAAGATCACGTCCATTTTCTTTCTTTGGGACTTCCGTCTTTAGTGTTTCTTCTTTCGCTTTCACTTTTGTGGCAGCTTTCTCTTCCGCTTTTTTCTTTTCAGATTCAGCCATTAATGCTTCTTCTTTCGCCTTCAATTCTGCGGCGACCTTTTCTTCTGCTTCTTTCGCTTTCAATTCCAAGGCAGCCTTTTCTTCTTCTTTTACTTCTTCCTTCTTCGCAACTTCAGCTTTTTCTTCTTCGGTTATTTCGGGTTCAGTTTCTTTTTCAGGTACAATAACATCCTCAATTTTAGACTTGGCATTGGCGGGCTTAGCTTCAACCTTCTCTACGGGACCAATTGTTGCGGCAAAGACAATAAATGATACGACCGTAACCCCGAATGTGGCACCAAGAAATTTCAACATCTTCTTTCCGTGCGGTTTGTTTTTCTTGATAAATGAAATGAGTCCACGTATACAAAAGTAAAGCATGACTGGAAAAGTTAGCAATAGAATAATAAAAAATAAGTTATTCATAATATAATCCTCCTAATATTTCTATAGTTCTATCGTACGACATTGGGGAGGGGATGGCTATACTTAGATAAATAAAAAGAGAGCGGTTAGGCTCTCCTAGTTTAAGTTCCTTCTATATAAGTTTCATTATCCCTTGGCTGATTGGAAAATCTATAGTTTTTGCATTGTTTTATACTATGCCTTACTGTGAATCAGCTCAATCGACATGTAATTACGCTCGAAGATCCTGTTGAAAACAATCATTCACATTTACTTCAAATTCAAGTTAATGAACGTTCGGGTATGACGTATGCTTCGGGTTTAAAAGTCATCTTACGTCATTCTCCAGATGTCATAATGATTGGTGAAATTAGAGACAGTGAAACAGCAAAAGTTGCTGTAAGCGCTACACTTACGGGGCACCTCGTGCTATTGGTAGAGCACTTACTTACTCAATTAAACACGATATCACTGATTTCTAAGGATTCCGGAACCCTTGTAATCCGTCACATAGTTTGAGATATCGTCATATAAGTTGAGACAGGTACATCTGGAAAACTTTGATAGATCAAGGTTGAAATTCATTCGCTTGAGAAAAGCAAATTCATACTAAAAATGATGATAAAATAAGTCACAAGGATTGAGACAGCAGGACATTTTCGTCATATAAATTGAGATAGCGTGACATTTCCGTCACATAAGTTGAGACAGCACAGAACGTCCGTATATACGTATCTCGAAAATATCCAGAAACCTTTATTGGGAATTCATGAAATGCGACTTGACGCCTTTAAGGGCATTCTACCTGTCAGTCGTTAATTTGCAATCCATTATATATTCTTGATTTCAAGGAATGGAAATAGTGAGTGAATGCACGTTCTTATGCTTGCCATACCTCTTAATGGAAAAAAGTATTATTATCGATGAGGTTTTGCCCCTTCACTTTTCACTTCAGTATTAACAACGTAAGGGTTCTTAACCTTAATGCCATTTGACTATTCAATAACCTGATTCTAAGTATGGTATACTGATACATAAAATAACAAAATTATCTGTTTTTATGGGAGGTTAGACATGCTTGCCAAACCCTTACAAAACGAATTTAAAAGTATAGACCAATTATTAGAAATTTATTGAGGGGCAGAAGAAGAGATCTAGATGCTTACTTAACTTAAATTAAAATTAATGAAAGATTACTTGATACTGAAACCAATGTTCACTGTTTTATGATTGTTCATGATGGCAACAAGGTTCCAAGAGCAGAGCAATCGGCAATGGAAGTTGCCACAAGGGTCTTTAATTATGCCATTCCTAGGTCTGAAATTGAAAAAGCAAAGCAACAAGACCTTGTAGATAATACAACTGGTAATACAGTTAGGTTAAAGATGAAAGCTAAGGTCTGTTTACTTCTATTCCGAATACTGGTGAAGGTGGCGAAATGCTTTTATATATGCTTGTTTAAAGTTTTCTAGGTTATCCTCAATTATTTTGTAAAATGCCTTTAAAAACGCACCATGATAATGAACTTCACTATACGCTAGGTTTAAATTTATAAAATATTTCCCCTGCTACAATGACATTCTTAAATATTATATAGAAACTGAAGTGAACTCGGATTTGTTGAAAGAAATCCCTAATATGAATGTTTGGCTGGAGTTTGGTGCATCAATCGAAACTCAAATTTCATTAATGAGTTTAGGCTTATCACGTACTCCTGCTATTGCGATATCCGATTTGATAAGCAGGGACACCTAACCCTAGAAGATTCTATCGACTGGTTGACAATAAATTTTAGTCATCTGGATCTTTCTCCTAATATGATGAAAGAAATTGAGAAAGTAGTAAGTTTTTATGATCAAATTAGAAAGTATTAAAAGAATAGATCCAACTTAGAAAGTGATTTGCTCCAATTCGTCTAACTAAAAACAGACAAGGTACTGCAAAGATCAAAGTATTTGTTAATTTCGTAAAGAGCATTTTGGGGTGAAAATCACAAGTTTTCTATCGGGAGTCGTTTTATATTTGTTAAAAAGCCCTTAAATTCCATGGGAATAGGAATTTTGTTGTTTGTTGTATGATGTAAAATTAGGAAAAAGGATTGTGAGGGTAATGGGATGACCGCCAATGCAAAAGAAACAGTAGAACAAATTCATGACCTCAATAAAAATAGAGATGCGTACCACTCAATAAACGGATATTTTTATCAATTCGAGTTAACTTTACTCCATATCCTTGAAGATGGCTCGAGGAATGATGCGTTTGAAGATGTTGATTGTCAATCTAGCTATATGATTGAGAGAATCGAGGATTATGTTAAATACTTTGATACAGACGAAAAGAGTTTTATTAGAGTTGCACAAATTAAGCATCATTCAAATCAGACTAGTCCATCAAAATATTACGATGCTGTTCTTTTTCTTTATTATAATTACCTGAATTTTCTAGAAAGTGATCTCCCTAACACGGAATACATTGCAAGACTTTTTCATTATGATCTATCAGCGGACAAAGGAAATATTAAGCCTATCTTAGACTCAGCTTTCGATTCACAAGAGAAGAAGAAAAAGAAGAAAAAAGAAGATGACGAGGAGAAAGAAAGTAAGACAGGTAAACCGATAAAACGCAATGATGATATTTTGGACAAAATTCACAAGACTGCGTTAGACAGTGAAGAGAGCAGAGTAGCCTTTGCTACAATTTCAAAATTTGTTAAAACCAAGAGCTATGAAGATGTTTCTGAGAGTCTAAAGACTAAACTCAAACAACGATACCAACATCTTACTCCATACAACAGCGAAGAATTCTTGTATGCAGCTTCAATTAGTAAATTGATAAAAGAAGGTGAGAGGGGTAATGAAGTATCTTTGCGGAGCTTGGATATCTATTTTAATGGTGAAGCAGAACAGATAGAAAACTTCTATGCACTGAAAATAACAGACTATGTAATGGGGTTAATTGATTCAAATATTATTGATGTCGAAAAAAATCCATTGGGTAGAGGTGTTTACGAGCAGTACGAAGATATATATATAGATATTGCCGATTTCATTAAAGAAAAGTTTGAAACCAACGAGTACCGAAAATCTTTTTTATTATCTACAAGCCCTAAAGAAATTAAAAAGTTTGAAGCGAATACTTCAGATGAATATATAGCTTTTACTGAAGCGAGTGATGCTATTTTGCAATTGTTATCTAAGCTCTCCAAAATCATTTTTCACTATTTGGATTCTGGTGGAGAGGCAATTGATTTAGACGAATGGTTTGAAATTAATGATCAGGGGTGGTTATTTAAATATCCAGGTGAGCAAAGAGGGATAGGGGTTATCACTGGAGATTTCTCATCAGATGTTTTCTCTTCACTACGGCATATCCTTCCACGACTAAAAAATGAAAAGTTAAGACCTGATGTTTGGTATGTTAAATATGATGATGATTTATTTAATGCATCTAAAATTATGAAATACGAACACGATTATTCAGATGTTCCAATAGAAGGAGAGGAAGAGCTTCATCCTTACTTTTGTGATCCTACCGAAGATCACTTTCACATGCAGTGCCTGAGGTGTCTATCTCTTGGAAGATATTCCGAGTATCCTAAAATACACGAGATATTTATCCATGGTTGTAGAGAGGAATGAGAAAGAGTTGAAAATAGAAATAGTAAGTCAATTTCTCAAAGATCATGATTTTTTAGAAAAAGAGTATCTCCGCACATGGTCAAGTAGTAATGCCCAGGGAGAAAAAGAAGAAGTCAGTAGAAATATTCTCCCTTTTTCTAGAGTTTTTGTTGATAAGAACGAAAAAGAAATTTATATCATCGAAGAGAAGAGTAGCTACTTTACTGTTGAAGAAATCAACGAAATGGAAAATGGTATCCTTGCCTTTATACAATTTTTATCAAATAAAGAATCGATAAAATTTAACATCAACTTATTGCTTCTTTGCCCACTTAATGCAATAGATAAAACGGAAGAGATAACTAAATTATTAAGTTTTGAAAGAAGTAAATACACATGTAGAAAAATAATATTAAATACTGCTAATCTAGACTTTAATCAAGAGTTAGCGATTCTTCCATCTTTCCCTATAAGCATAAACAGCGAACTTTCTCAAGAAAAAGTAGGAGAATTAAAAGATAAAATAAAAGAAGTTGTTGATGAGACTATATATCAAGAATTATTGAAAGAAAAAGATGAAATAGATTTAGAAAAAATACTTAATCATTTAATTATTGAGGATGATTTTCAAAGTGAATAGAAACTTTTTTATAAAAGATGTAGAAATAAAAAATTTCAGGGGTTACTCGAATCAAAAATTTGATTTTTTTAAAGGCAAAGAAGATTACCGCGGGTTAATATTATTAGGTGGACCGAATGGGTATGGTAAAACATCCTTGTTAGATGCAATTGAATGGTGCTTTACAGGGTCAGTTCATAGATTGAAAAAGGATTTTAGTACGAGGAGAGATAGTAATAACAAATTGTTAAAGTCATTAATCAGAAATAATCCTAGTGATATGGAAGTATGGGTGAAGATAAACGTATTATTTAATAATGAGCAATTAGAAATAGAACGCTTATTTAACCAAACAGATGAAAGTGAAGCCTTTTATCCCCAAAACAGCTTTTTTAAAGCTGATGGTAATTTAATTGAAGAAAACAATACAATCGATTCTATTATTGGCAAACCGATTGCAACTGATTTTTATGAACGTTTTACATGTTCTTATGAGAAGAATATTACGATTTATGAAAAGAACAGGACAGATATTTATGCAATGTTTTCTTCCTTTTTAGGAGGAACGAAAGATATTCAAGTTGCCATAGGTAATTTGGATGGTGGAAATGCAAATGAAGGTCTCATTAGTAAATTAGAAAACAAAATTAATTCAGTTCATAAACCAAGTTATGTTATTTTGAAGGATACTTATGAAAAGCTAGAAACTAAGTTAGATGCATTACTTAAAGAAAAAGAGACAAGTAGTGATATTGCCGAACTGATCAGTGATTATCCAAAGGTTAAGGCGTTTGATGATGAAATGATACCCTCCATGTCATTACATGGAGTTGGTGATGATATTGAAAAGAAATTAATTCAATTCAAAAAACAAAATAGTAGTCTGATGAAACTAAGATTTCTCAAAGAATATAGTACAGCTTATAACGAATCTAAAACCTATAAAGAAGATTTAGGAAAAGAAAAGACATACAACAGTTTTATGGAACGAGTTTATCAACCATATCACCTTAAAGAAGAAGATATACAAAGTATACAGGGAAAAGATCTAGATACTATTAAAAGTGAAAAAAGAAACCTGGAGTCAATCAAAATAAATCTAATGAAATTTCAGGACCCAACTAAAAACGGTGCTTCAAAGTTAAAGGAACTCAGTCAAGAAATTATTGATGAAGACGATGCTCATTTAGCATTCTTTGTAGTGGTTAAATCACAGTTTGTGACCCGTGAGTCATTATCAAATCAATTAGAAGGATTCAAAACACCAGATAAAGCGCTTCAAGCTTTGCGATTGTTAGTTGACCATACTGAAGGATTCGAAAAGCATAGAGAAAAAGAACACAACGCATGTCCGTTATGTGGAAGTGAAGAAAACTTCCCTGATAAAGAATTGGAACTCGCAAAAGTTGCGAGGGATGTTTTGGGTGTAGTTGATGGAAAAAGAGCAGACCTTCAGAAAGAATTTGATGATTGTGATACAGAATTAAAAGAGACGTATAAGACATTTTATGAATATTTACTTGATAAAATTGAAAAAGCTTTGTTTGAATTAATAAAAGTAATCAATAATTTTACCAATCTTCAATCGTATATCTCAGGCTGTGTTTCTTTCTCAATTGATATTAATCAACTTACTCAATCTCTCCTAGAAGAAAAGAAAGAGGAGTTCAAGAATCAATTGAAAGAAACGTTAGTTCTTGCGACGCTAGAAACAAGTATTTTGGAGCAATTAGTGAATGAACAGGGTTTTCTTATGGCAATCACTAGTCATCATAACCAGGAGCAGCAGGTAAGAATACCAGAATTTAAAGCATTTAATATTGTCGATAAAATTAATGGTTTAACTCAATTTATTGATTATTATCAGGATATACTAGGAAATACAACTACTGATAATGTTTTTAATGACATGAAAATAGAGTTATTAGTGGGTAAGATTACTACCTTAGATAAACTCATCCAGTTGGTGGAGAATGATAAAGAGATCCAAAATATTTCTTCTGAAATTAAGGAACAAAAAGAATTATTTAAAGAAAGTGATAAAATATACACAAGAAGCAAAATGGAATTAGTTGAATTCAAAAGAATATCCAGAGATTTAAAAGGCTTAAGAGTTCAATGGGATAAGGACAGAGTTAGTGAAATAAAGGAACCTCTGCAAAAGATTTATAAAAGAATTAATAGACATACAAACATCAAGGATATTAATTTAGTAATTGAAGGTAGAACGAATAAAATTGCGGGGTTATGGGCGAATACGAAAGAAGATGAAAAAATATTTGCGCCTAATATATTAAGTGCTGGACAATTATCTGTTGTTGCTCTTTCAATTTTTATCTCTGTTGCATTAGGTCAAAAAGAGAGTCCTTTTAAATGTTATTTTATGGACGATCCTATTCAAACCATGGATGATCTTAATATCCTATCTTTTATTGATTTATTACGCGCGGAGTTAGCACCAAAAAATCAATTAGGAAATCAATTCGTAGATCAATTATTTTTCACCACTTGTGATGAAAAGTTGGAAAGACTCATCTCGCATAAAATGAAAAATTTTGGTGTGAATTTTTCACATGTTCATTTCACTGGTTACGGTAATTTTGAAATGAAAGCTTAAAAAACAGACGTGACCATTCACGTCTGTTTTTCTAATTAACTTAGATGTCTTTTAAATAAAGAACTGCTAAGCAAATAACTTCTGGCAAAGTAGAACCTTCTATTTTAAATAAAGGAGTTCTGTCTTCATTGGGATTAACTATGGTGCATTCATATTTATCTCTAGATATCAAGTGTATTTGGCAAGCGTAAAACGTACAGTTTGGCAGTTAAAAATGTACAACACTTGCCAACCAGGGTGTCATTGATTCATTAATGAATCCTTATGACGAAAACTATCACGGTTGAAAACGATTAAATGTGAGTAATGAATAAGACGATCAATAAATGCTTCCGTTAAGATTGGATCACCAAAAACATGATTCCATTGACCGAACTGTAAGTTCGTTGTTACGATGACACTTCGTTTTTCATAACAGAGATTGATTACTTGAAACAGGAGCTCTGCTCCTTGCTTGTGCAGCGGTACATAACCCAATTCATCGAGGATTAATAAATCTAGGCTCTCAATTTGTTTATAAAACTTCCCAAGTGTTCCTTTCTCGTTGGCTTCCAAAAGACTGTTCACAAGCTGTGCCACCGTATAGAATCTCACCCGTTTCCAATTCTCCTGTACAGAATTCCATCCGGCCAAGGCAGCCATAAGTGTCTTACCGACACCAACACCGCCATAAAGAATTAGATTCTCCTTTCTCTCTATGAATACGCCGCTCAGGATATCTTCCTTTGTAATATTGCCATTCATGTGAATCCCTTGCCAGTCGAGTTGTCTGCCAGATATATCTGGCAGACAGGATTGACTTATAAGTAGGTTTAACTTTCGTTCCTCCCTTTGCTGTATTTCCTTTTCAAAGAGGATAAGCAGGAACTCTTCATGCGTCTTAGCTTCCACTTCGTGATAATGTTCCCGTATCCAACTCAACTTTAAGCGTTTTGCGTGTTCTTCAATGGTGTTTCTCATTGCGGCTCACCTCCATTTACAACCATTAGCTGATCGTAATGGGAAAGTCCCCTAGTTGAATTTATGGTGGTTGGAACGGAAGGTGGAAGGGATAGTGTTTCCCGGATACCTCTTCCGTTCACAAGCTGATAATAAACATGTTTGATAGAATCTGTGGTTGGATGCCCGTGTTCAGATGCAATTCGTAGGGCCTTCAAAGATATATCAAAATCCTGTTCCTTCAAAATGACGGATAAGAGTTGAAGGGCATTCCGTTTTTCTTCAGCTGTACAATTTTCAAAAAAGGTTTTCCATTCATCCGGCAACTGATCGTAAAATGAACTGTACTTTAAAGCAGTTGGCCTTTTGGCCATCAACGTCAGATAAGGTTGCCAATCCATGGATTTCTTTGTTTCCCCATATAGTCTAGGATGGCTTACAATCACTTCATTCTCCTCATTTAGAAGCTCTATAGTATCAAATGAGACTTTCCCTAGTACCGCTTTTCCTGAAAAACGTGGAGAAGTGGAATATTGTTTTGTATCGATACGGACAATTCCATACTTATCTGCTTTGACCTGCTCGAACCGCACACATTCATATGCCTTTCCGGGAAGTTGAAGGAATCGCTCTTTATCTTCCAAATACAGTTTGGCAATCACATTATCCTTTTCGTAATGGCGACGATTCCGATCTTCCAGGCTCCAATTCAGTGTCTGCTCATTCAAGACCGAAAGGTCTTCGTAATATATTTCTGGCAATAGATAGTTATTCCGTATGTATTTGACCATCGATTCCACATGACCTTTCTCATTTCCGCTACCCGGATTACAGAATTCATATTGGAATCCGTAATGGGCAACGAAACGAGCGAATTCATCCGTTAATTTCCGTTCGCCGTTTGGCAGTACCTTTTTCACCGCAGGTGACAGGTTATCGAAACGGATCGTATGCGGTACACTTTCCATAAAGGTGAACATGTTTGTCAACCCTTGCAGGAAACACTCCCGATTTTGGGAAGAGAAGACTTGGAACAAGAATGAATTACTGTTAGGGAAAGAGAGAACCAGAAAATGTCGAATGACCTCTTTACCCCTATACTTGAACGGAGCTTCTCCAAAATCGGCCTGTGCAGTTCCGGCTATCGCTTCCAGTGGTAAAGCAGCGTCGTTGTTCTCTTCCAATAAGGCAACTTTCCTTTTTTCCACATAGTCACGGACCGAACGGTCAGAACCTTGAAATTCATGCTCCTTAACGAGAAGGTCATAGATCCGCTGCGCTGTTCTCCTAAATTTCTTTTTCTTCCCCATATCTTCAAGAAGCCATTGATCAATAATCGGCTTGACCGGATCCATCACCTTGGCTCTTCTTCTTTGTACAGGTTTCACCTCCGGACTAAAATCCTCCATCTCGGAATATTTCTTAACCGTCCTGCGATCCAGCTCCATCTGTTTCGCCACCGATGAATAGGACCTTCCTTTAGTGTTCGTCTCTAATCTGATATAATTAATTTCAGCCATTGCTAACATCTCCTATATACCTCCTATGAACGTTATGCCCAAAAGGAGTGTATGTATTTTAATAGATGTTGGCAAGTGGCTCTTTTTATTATGAGCATAAATTAGCTGCCGTTTAGTACATTTCAATCATGCCATAAACACTTAATTGAGTAACCCGTTCAGTTGAGTGGTACAAAACTTTAAATAACGCTGCAAATATCAATACAAATAACACTAAATTAAAGTACAAATTAGCATTGCTTTTTTTATATGTTTATCGAGATATTCCAGCAATAAAAGGAAACTAATTATTGATGTGGTACTATTATTGAATGGTGAAGATTTAAAATTCCGAATATTATCAGCGAGCTTTATTCCTAGGGGGAGAACAAATGAATTTGGAAAAGTATCTTGAATTACAAAATAAAGAATTTGAAGAGTTTATTTATGATTCGTCAAAACAGATCTTACTAGCTGCAGAAACTGAGGAGGATTTAATTGATTTTTATAGAAGACGAGGCGAGACGGTAAAAAAATATAAAGATGATGGTCAATCTTTTATTGCTGTAACAAAAAATAGTGAAGTTCACTTATTTATAAAAGATTCTAATCGTTCATATAGGAGCATATTTAAAGATTTCCTATTTGATAGATTTGGAGTTCCAAAAGAAAGTATTAAAAGTGAGTTGAATGTAGATCACGTATTCAATAAGGCCCGTGCAAAAAGTTACTTTATCAGAATGATTCTATTAGATGAGAAAGTAAATAAACAATGGGGGAGGGCATATGAGAGTGTAATTACTAAGATTGAAAATACTATAATGAGCTCAAAGAAAAGACTAGTATTACTTGACTATTCACTTCTTTTAAAGGTGATTGGCTTTGATAGCCCCAAGAAGTCACAAATAAAAAACGATAATGATATTATTCAAATCTCAAATGCAATAAAGAAGAAATTGGATAATAAATACCCTGATAACAGCATTGAGAAATATAGTTTAGAGGTATTTCTAAGAGCAGAGTTAAATTTATTAAAGAATAAAAAATGGCGAAATCCTACATATTTAGAATCTAAGCAATTGGAATATAAACTTACTGCTCAAAATGACACTGCAGAAATTCATAACATACGAGAAACATTTCATTATCTAAGTCTTGTATCATATGAACCGATTGTTGATATATTTGGTGATGAAATTGAAATCTATGGTGCTGAATTATGCAATTCTGGCCAAATAATTTCAAGAGATATAAAAGATATTATTGATCATATTCTAAATTATCTTGAATATGCTACAGAAGTTTTAATTAGATTTATTGAAAAGAACAGGAAATTAATAGAAATTAAAATTACAACTTTTAAGGAATCTTTTAGAGATGATGATACTTACTCCTATAAATTTTACATACGTTAATTAGTTTAAGTAGCATTAACTCAGTAAAGTGGATAAATGTTAGTGAAGATGTCATTAGGGGTGAAATAGTTATTATTTCGCTATCGGGTGCGTTTCTACACGAAGGAAATCGTACCCTTTTATTGAAGTATAGAGACTTGTTTATTAAAACAGGAGAAATAATATATTATAAATTACTTGCAGGAAATGAAACATAAAATTCGGAGTAATGGCCTATAGAAAGTCTAGGAAGGATTGATTGGTTTGGATCCAGCTAATTACATTAAAGACATGCTAGGAATAACAGAAGGAACAATCGTAGATACAGCAATGGATGTTAGTGTAGGAATAGCACCATTGATTGGAAAAGTTTATCAGTCTTTTCAGATGTTAAAACTTCAAAAGAGGATGCAAGAAAATATACAACAATTACAAACTCTTAAAAATAAAATAGAGTCAAGTGAGAATGAAGTTTTTTATAAGCAAGAAGTTTTTCCACTTATAGTAAAGAAACTAATTGAGGAAGATGAAGATATTAAAGCAACAGTTATTATAGATGGTTTTGAATACGTTATTGACAATGGTATAAATGAAATTGAAAGATTCTATCATTATTATGATGTTTTATCTGAATTAAGGTTTAGCGACATAGTGATATTAATTGAGGATTATATGCCATATGAAATGAGAAAAAATCCTTCTTTAAAAATAAAGTTTCCAACAGATGAAGAAATGCGTTCTAACAAATACAAGGAGCAAGAAACAATCAAAACCTATCAAAAAAATAAAATGGTTCGATTGGGACTTATAGAGAATAGAGTCGCTAATATAGATGGTGGGGATTTTAATGAAGAGGGAAAGATGAGTTTAATTAGAGAAAAAACGATTATTACTGATTTTGGAATACGCTTTTTAAAATTCTTTGCACTAGATGCATCACCAGAGAAACCAGAATAAAACATTGAGAGTGTCTTATTTTCTTCAACTATAGGGTGCGTTTCTGTAAGACGGTTAGAAGTTTTTCCATTTACTTCAAACAGCGGGTTTATGATGAACTCCTGAAGATATATTCGTATAAAAGATTACCGGATACAAAGGTCCATCCCACAGAATTAACTGAGGAAAATGGTAGCCCAAGGGACTTCATAAAGACTTCCGCATATCTAGGTGTGAATGCAATCAAAGGAACCCCGGTGGAAAATTACTTGTATGATACAATTTTATTTGATTCTGAAATTGAGAAAAATAATATACTCGAGAATATCAGCAGTGTTGAGGTGTTTGGAAAAATACCAAAACGAACCATGCAAATACCCTTCATTGACGGGAGCACGTATAGTCCAGATTTTATGTATGTAATAAAGGATAAAGAAGGAAAATCCATAATCAATTTAGTTGTTGAGAGTAAAGGAGTAAAGAAGAAGCAAGATCTAAGAGGTACGGAGGAGCATAAAATAGAAGCCACCAATAAACTCTTTGACATGGTTAAAGAAACAGGAACCAATAATGAATATGGACAAACAAAGTTGGAAGACATAGGCAAGGTGTTTCGTAATAAAGGAATTAGCGTTAGTTATACAAGGCAAACAAACAACGAGAGGATACTTGATTTAATAAATGATTTAATAGACAATGGTTGAAAATCAACTGAGCAATACTGGGGTGGATAAGTAGTTGGAATAATGGACATATCCTCCTTGTCAAAGAACTTTTCACGTGAAAGGAGTTGGGGAGGATTATGGAAATTCCAATTGAAATGGTTTCCGATGAAAAAGGCTATTTAGATCGAGAATGTCCACACGAGGAATGTGAGTTTATTTTTAAAATCCATATTGAGGATTGGAAGAATAAAGTTTCTGATGAGAAAGTATATTGCCCAAGATGTGGACATATAGCCCCCTCTGATCAATGGTGGACTCAACAACAACTTACTGATATGAAAGAAATAGCCATGCAATGGGCATTAAGCCAAATTCAGAAAACTATTCAAAAATCTTTCAAGGAAATGTCCAGGAATTCAAATAAGTATGTTGAAATTTCATACAAGCCGGGAAAAAAGGTTACGTTTCAAAATAACCCAATTGGTCAACAAGAAGAGTGGGAACTGGAAATCCATTGCGATCTATGTGGCACCCGAACGAGTGTTATAGGTACAGCGTACTTTTGTCCCTGTTGTGGACATAATGCCGTTGACCGGGTGTTTAATGTGTCAATGGATCGTGTGAAAAACCAAATTAATTCATTAAACGAAATGCAGGAATTACTTGAGAAAGTCTATGATAAAGATACAGCAACAATCATGATTCAAAACTTGATAGAAACAAGTTTGAAAGATATTATCTCGGCTTATCAAAAATTTGCAATGGAGAGTTTTAACAAAGGCTGTTTGAAAAAAGTGAGACCAAATGACTTTCAGATTGTTGATAAAGGAAGCAGGTTATTCAACGAATACTATGGTACAGGCTATGAAGAATGGTTAACAAGTGATGAAATTAACTTCATGATCGTAATGTTTCAAAGAAGACATATTATGGAACATAACAATGGTATAGTTGATGATAGATACCTGCATAATTCTAATGATAAAACCTATCGGGTTGGTCAAAGAGTAGTCTGCAAAAAAGAGCAGGTATTAAGGCTGTTAGAAATCATTAAAAAGCTGTCAGAGAATATCTCTTTAGTTGTTATTATTGTATAAACGATTGAAATTATTTTTTGAAACCAAGAAATTCATTTAAATAAAATGTTGCAATTAAAACCTCTTCCCTTCGTAGTTTTTAACTCGTAGTCAAAACAGTATTCAAATTATAAGTTGTTAGCAAAGAACCCTGGTAAATACTGATGTTTTAGCGCTCTTGAGTGAACGGGTTCGTCTCCCGCCGTCTTTATGCCTAGAAATCATATGATTTCAAACAGCGTTAAAACCCTTGGTAATCAAGGGTTTTTTCTTTTCCCTTAATTCATCGAGTTTCAACTAATCGTATTCAACATTTTACCTCAGATACTGCTTTGATATATCGAAACTCTCGCAGCAAAACAGTGAGAGTTTTCTTTTTACAACATAATATAAATTATGTTGTATTTTTGTGTTTTATTATATATGATTATGCTTATAATGCAACATAGTTTATAAATTATAATGAAAAGTAAATGCAACATAATTTACAGGAGATGATATTATGATAGGTGCATTCCAAGAATATTTAAATTCGAGTGAGCTAAGTGAAAATACCATCAAAGGATACACTCAATCCGTTAAGGGATATTTAAAATGGTTCGATGAATCAAAAGGTGTTTCATTCACAAAGTTGCATCGTGAAAATATGCGAGAATATATATCTTACCTTAAAGCAATTCAAACTGTCGGACCTAAAACGATTAACACGAAATTAAGTGGCTTGGTAAAATTCAATGAGTTTTTAATTCAAGACAATAAACAGTCGGATCTAGTAATTGAAAAAAGTGATTTCATTAAAGTTCAGCAACAGTATGCATCCCTTGCAAAAGTTGAACTTCAGGATGCAGAAATGTTTCGTCAGTTAGTGTTGGATAGTGGAAAGGCAAGAAATTATGCAATCGTAACTGTTCTAGCTTATGGGGGATTACGCATTTCAGAAACGCTCAATTTAAAAGTGACTGATATTAACTTAGTATCCCGTGAAATACTTATTGTAGACGGCAAAGGCGATAAATCCAGAACTGTTTTTATGGGAGAGAAAGTGAAGATTGCCTTACAGTCTTGGCTGCGTGAAAGAAAGGAGAAAGAAATAGATTGCGAATACCTTTTCCCGAGTAATCGAAACAAAAAGTTGGATCGTACTGTTGTGAATCGGTTGTTCAATACTTATTCAGCCAAGATTGGAAAAGATATAACTCCTCATGATCTTCGTCATTTTTTTTGTTCAAATGCGATTGAGAAAGGTATGAGTATTCATGAAGTGGCGAATCAAGCGGGACATTCAAATATCCATACGACGATGTTATATACGAACCCTACCAAAAAAGAAATGCTGGGGAAAATGAATCTCCTTTAATAATGAATCTATAATTGGAGAGGTTCCATGCGATAACTAGTGTAACACAGGGGGGCTGCCCGGTTTGCAGATTGATTTCATGTAGCGAACCCAATTTTTTGTTCAACTAACGGGGCAGTTTAGTTGAAGAAGGAAATTTACATCTAACATTGAATTATTACAGAAAGTTTTTTTACAAATTAGGAGGTGTTAGTATGGGTGCTTGGGGAGTAGCAATATTATCCGATGATATTGCTGAAGATATTAGATTTA